>JAYSUJ010000001.1:0-19579 GCA_043719155.1 bacterium
GCTAGAGCTATAGACAAGCTTGAAGGGCAGATTTTTTGGATTGAAAAAGAGGGGGTGGAGATGGTCAAATTTATTGACGCCAAGGCCGGTCTAGATATAAACATTGTATACCCAATCTTGATGGAGAAAATATTTAAACAAATTACAGGAGATGGCTTTTTATTTATTAAAAGATTTTTAGAGGTGATACATCAGGAAAAGATGAAGACAGGAATTATTCTAACCAAAAAGCCTTAATAAAAAAAGATTTTTTAAGTGCTTGACAATTTTCTATATTATGATATAGTACATATTACCGGCAGGAGCGTACAGCAAATGCGCGGCAAATGCTAGGAGGCTCTTTCCCATAGAGGAAAGTTCATCTACAAAACTGGGTATAATGGGTTTCCAGTCCCATGTTTCGAGGCTATTCTAAGTCATATGTATGACAAAGACACCAGATGAACGAGAGTTCAGATGGTGCAGTGAGAGATCATTGATAGTTGCTCGAATCAAGCGCTTCTTACGGGGAGCGCTTTATTTTTTTGCCTTTATTTCTTTTGGTAAAGGTAGAAGGATTATTTTAAACTCATTTCTAGGGTTAGCTGCAGCTGTCTCTCGCTTCAATTGAATCTCTTTAAATCCTATCAGGTCAAAATTTCCAGTAAATGGGGTATATGTTGGCACTGTAAATGATTTAACATCGGTTTCGTAAATAAAAGTATTTGGGGCAATGACGTGGCAGCGCAAGTTTGCAATCGGTGATGGAACCTTACTTGTCTCGTTTAGCCAAGTTAAGTAGTCGGCACTGGCTAACATCATACCTCTATCATCTGCATATTTGAGGGCGTATTTTATTTTCAAACTTATTGGTTCACTACCAACCTCTTGCCCAGTTTCACCTTCTAACCATGCTTTATATTTTTTATCTTCTTGACCGCAGATAAGCAAGGGTTTAGTTTGTTCGTAAAAAACTATGTTTTCAACTGAACCTGGGAAGTTAAAACTTTTCTCAGAGGTAGAGTCAAAGAATTGGAGAGGCAGAGTATCAGTTTCTTTATCTTTGATGGAGTATTTTTCAAAGCCAGGACCATTGTTGATGGCATCTTGCAATTTTACAGGATAAAGCACAGGATCTTTAAAAACACTTTCGGCCTTTATTAGCATTCCATTTCTTTCTTCCGGATTTAAATTTGGACTAGACGCCAACGCGCTCATTACAATTTTTTTCATGGCAGCAACTATACGTTCTTTGTTAATAGAAGCGGCATCTTCTATTCTTACTTTTAAACTTTTTAATTCCCCTTTGAGTTCTTCAAGTCTTTCCTTGCTAGTATTTGTATCTTTAATTTCATCTAGTTTAATTAAAAGTGATGCTCTTAAGCCAAGCAGGACAACTCTTCGCACTTCTTTGCTTGGGGCTGTTTCAGTTTCGGCAACTATTTTATTAATTTTTTCTACAGCTGAAAATGTCATGTATCTTAAAGAAGAGTCTAGCAGAAAAAAAGGAACTTGTTATTTGTTTTTTTAAATATGTGGAAAAGCTAGAGTTTTTTATTTTTTCAGCTTATACTAAAAGAAATATTATTTTTAAAAAAATATGTCAATTAGAGAAACCTTTAGTCAAACTTTGAGAGATCTTTTTAAAACAGCTGAGAGTAAAGAAAGAAAGCGAGGAGCAAACACTGTAAAACAGAGAGCTGAAAAAAAAGCTAAGGAATTACGCACAGGTAAGTCAGCAACAGCTGATAGACTTGGCACAAAAAGTGTAGATGAGGTTTTAGAAAAAATGAGAGAAAGACGTCTAAAATTACGTCAAGCTGGTGTCTTACCAGAGCGTCAGATGGTACCAGAAGTAACAGAAGTAGAAACAGAGCCAGATGACTATGAAAAAGCATTACAAACTGAGTCATGGAAAAACTTGAGGACTGGAGTGAGAGAGTTGAACTTGTTGGTGGACTCACTTCGTTTTTTAGAAAAAACTGAACTGGAGATTTTATCTTTGGGGGTGAAAGACGTGGTAACCATGAAAGAGTTGGGTGAGATAGAGGTGGACAGAGTAGGAATTTTAAAACAAATAGAAGAGTTTAAAAAGAAAAACCCAGAGTATCGAGACCTTTTCTATCTTTTAGAACTTAGACGTTTACAAGGTGAAGGTCTAAAAGAAATAGTTTCTACTTCTTCAACAGATGAATATAGGGCAAGAATAAGAAGAGTCATGATGATGGGTAAGCGTGGTCTGCTTGGTGGTCCAACAGGAGCTGGTAAAACGGTGATGGCAGAAATGGTAGCTGCTGAAATGAAAGAGGAAAAGATTAAAGAACTACAAGACAGAATTGAAAAACTAAAAAAAGAAGAATCGGATACTCAACAGCTAGAAGTTGAGTTGAAAAAAGTTTCAGAAGCACCGGCTTGCAGAATGGTGGTTGGCTCAAAACATACAGAAGTTAGTGAGATAGTAGGGCATGAGGTTGTGAGAGTGGTTAAGGTAAAAGAATTTACGCCAGAGCAAATTGGTGAAGTCATAGAGTATACAGCGATGATCAATAAAAAAATTGCTCAAAAAGAACTTGAGAGAAATGCAAAATTCACAGAACAAGAAAAAGCAGATATACAAGCTATACTGGCAAACGCCAATCCTTTTAATGGTGGTGGGATGGAAACTAGGTTCGACATGGGGCCTATTTACAAATGTATGGAAGAGGGTATACCTTTCATCTTAGATGAAGTAAATGGTTTGCCACCAGATGTTCTTTTGAAATTAAATAAAATCATGACACTGAAAATAGGCGAAGAATACATTATCCCCGAAAATGGAGGCTCTAGTGTAAAAATAAAAAAAGGTTTTTCTATTATTTGTACAGGAAACTTTGGTGATCTTTATAAGGGGCGAAGTGCTCTAGACCTGTCTTTTGTTAACAGAATAGATGAAAGAATTGATGTGGACTACGTTAAAAATACTACAGACCCGACTGAAGACTTAGGTAGTGAGTCTGTGATGAATAGTGAATTATTTTTAATAATGCTATCAAAGTGGATGAGTGGCTCTAGGGAATTTTTAAGAGGAGGTGGTAAAGCTGAAAATGATACTTTAGAAGTAATGTGGAACTTTGCAAAGTTTGTGCGATACGTACAAGAAATATCTATGGGGAGCCACAAAGGTTTAAGTCTTGAGTTTAGGGGTGCAAAAGAAAGTAAAAAAGTAAATGTGTCAGAGTTTGTAAAGAACCCTATCAGTATGCGTGAAGTTCTGAATTTATTAAACGCCTATCTTTCAAATCTTGGTAAAGGTGTGCCTTTTGAAAAATATTTGTTAGAGCATATCTTCTATACCCCAGAAACAGACGGTGGTCACAATGCTGAATATGTTAGTAATACTAAAAGATATATTTATTATGACCTTTTGACTCAGTTTGGTTTTTTCAAAAGGTTAGATGGTGCTAATGATAAGTTTGGAAATTTGTGTACACAAAAAGCTTTTGCAGGGGATGGTATCTCTTTTAATATAGACAAGCAAGCAGTTGTGGACTATTGGAATAACCCAGAGTTCAAAACTAATTTGTCTCTTTTACAAGGAGAGCTAGATTATCTTGGTGGCAGAACTTTGGTACATACGCTTGTAGGTGAGCCAACAATGGAAAGGGACTATGAAGCCTTGCTTGCCAGACTTCCTGACAAAGTGAGAGCTGAAGTGGATTTAGTTGCACAAGCTGCCGAAGTAAAAGAGACGGAGTCTATCCGTGCTGATTTGCTAAAAGAAGGCGAAGTTATATTAAAAGTGGCTGATGCGGGTATTGATAAAATAGAACCAAAGTCATGACCAGTTTAGAGGTACTAAAAGTTAAACAAAGTAAAAATGTAATACCAGCTATTTATCCCCCGACTGAATACGAAACTGACAAAAAATCTGGTACAAAGTCAGAAAAAAAACGTGCTTATACAGCTCAGGAGAGAATTAAAATTGCGGAGTATTACCAAGATTTTTTTAATGCCAATAGAGTAGTTGTTTATAATTATTTAAAAAGCTTTGGGGTAGAAGCGATGGTGGATATAGAGTTTGTTGCGGACAATGGAGAATTGGTAGAAATAAAAAAACAAAATTCCAAAACGGGTGGGAAAACAGGTGTGGGTAAAATACCTACCGCAGTTTTCGTGGTCAATAGGAATAAATCTGGAACAGGAGAAAAACCAAGAATTTATATAGGTTTAGATTTTTTTATAGAACATAAAATGCCAGACAAAAAAGCTTTGTGGGTTTTACTTCACGAACTTACTCATTTTAAAGACTATAAAGTAGACCCAAAGGCTTACATGGAAAATTTTTCTAGGATGGCTCCCATAGCTCAAGCGACAGCTGAAAGGGTGGGTAATGAGTATTCTAAAATGACTGGGAAAAAGCTAGGAGAAAGTAGAAAAAAAACAGTAGCAAAAAATGTGGAGAGAACTTTGACTTCAGTTTACTCAAACTTGGTGGAAGATATCTCAGTGAATCACCACATTGAGAGACTTAGCTGGTATAAAAGAGGTGTAGGACAAAATGAATTGGATGCGATGGAACTTTACCAAGCTTTATTTAAAGATGTGGATTTATCTTTAGCACCAGAAGCATTTCAATATCTTTACGCAATGATAATTTCCGAGTTTAGAGGAAGGGCTAATGAGGGTAAAACAGAGGTTGATGAAATTGGTTCTAGTACCAGAGTTACAGAGGGGGCTTTTGCAGCCCTTAGTAAAGAATTTGTTTTGAAAGATGGAAAAACTTACAATACTGCAGACATAATCAATGCAGCCTTGAACCCAAATAATACTGAAACCGTAGAAGGACAAAGTAAATCTAATTTATTAAAACAAACATCTAGACATGAGTTGATGGATAGAACTTTTTTGCCAACCTTTTTAGATTTATACGTTAAAGATATTTTAAGAAGTTTGGAGGCAAGTGATGAACAAAAAAAAGAAGGTGAAAATGGAGAGAATGGTGACGAAGGAAATGGGGGTGAAAAAGGTGAAAATGGAGAAGGAGAGTTGGGAGATTTAGATGATTTTATAGAGCAAATAGAAGAAGTAAGTCCGGACTTTATTGATAAAGAAGACATGGATGAGATTTTTGAAGAAATGGAAAAAGCTAACCAAGCTGAGAAAGGTAAAAAAGATGGTACGAAAGCAGATGAGGGAAAGAAAAGAGATGTGAAGGCTGAACAAAAAGCCAGTGAAAATAAAGCGAAAGAGGAGTGGCTTAAGAGTAACGGTTTTACTGCAGCTGACGCAACAAGCGTAGAAGAGGTAGAAAGTAGTATTCGAGAACTGATTACTCCATTGCGTGAGGCTTGGCAGAAAATACGACTCAATAGACAGGAAATTTTTAGAAAAGTGTATCAAGGGTCGTCTTTTCATGGTAGGTTTAAGATCAGTCATTTTATAAAAAATTTTGGAAAGATAGTAAATGGCGACTATGCGAATGTCAAACTTTTTCAAAAACCTGGTTTTGAGATAGAGCACGTCGAAACTCCAGAGCAGATAGAAATTCAGCTTATGTTTGACTATTCCGGTTCGCAGTTTAGTGAAGGCAACTACGAAGGAAAACAGTTGGCTATGAAGCAGATTTTTATGATGATAATGAAGTCTGTCAGTGAGTTCAATGAGTCAGCTAGGACCATGCATGAGGATATAAATCTAAAAGCCGATGTGGGGGTAATCAATTTCGGCACAGAGGCAAGGGAAATAATCCCTTTTGGCCAAACAGACACGCAAGCAGAAATAAATATTTTAAATTTTTTTGCTGCTGCTGCAGAGGATATGGGTGGCACGCAAAACGATAATGCATTGCAACTTTCATTAGATAGCTTAGGAGAAGGAAAAAAAACTTTAATAAAAGAAAAAAAACTTCTGAGGATGGCTATTTTAATTACCGACGGTGGTGGAGGAGAAAGTGTGGAACAGCTGGAACAATTGAAACGTGAATATAAAGAAAAAGGAATATATTTAGTAGCTTTCCATATTGGAGGGGAAATGTTGAGTATATTTAAAGGTAAATGGGATACTCGAAAAAATAGTAAAACCCAAGATGGGGTAGTGGTAACACGTATACAAGATTTGCCAGATCAAATATCTACCTATATTTTAAATATTTTAAATAGAGTTGTCTAGCTTTGCTAAAAATATTTAACTAAGTTAATATGTCTTTATATTTGTTAAATATGCAAAGTAAAATCCCCAACTCGGCCAAATGCGTTTTTAAAGGTTTATTGCATGAGGTGTGGCAGTGGCAACAAGCCATGTTTGATGGTAGTTTCCAAACATTTGAGTCTATAAAAAGGAGAGACAGTGTTACGGTTATGGCTATAACAAAAGATAAAAAAATTATTGTAAATTTTGAAGAGCAGCCACATCGTGGCAGTTTCATTAGCTTGAGTGGCGGGGTAACAGAAGAGGGGGAATCTTTCCTGGAGAATGCTAAAAGAGAACTTTTAGAAGAGACTGGTTTTGAGTCTGCCGAAGAAAATTGGCTTTTATGGAAAAAAACAGATGTTTTAAACAATTGGAAAATTGAATACTGGAACCATCTCTTTCTTGCCAGAAATTGTGAAAAAGTATCGGAACAGAGTTTGGACGTAGGTGAAAAAATAGAGGTAAAACTTTTTGAATTTGAAGATTTCATAAAAATTACTCAAGGAGAAAAATTTAGAAATAAAGAGGTGAGTGAAATGGTGAAAGAGATTTTAGATTCTGAAAATGTAGACTTGGAAAAAGAAAAGTTTAAAGAATTTTTATTTGGCCAATAAACATATTTTTATGGGACATGAAAAACATTTGGTAGAGGGTGTAATTTTAGACAGTAACAACTTTGGTGAAAGTGGGAGAATTTTGAAAATTTTAACCAAAGACTTTGGGGTGGTAAGTGTGGTTGCCACAGGGGTGAGGGACTTGCAAAGTAAAATGCGAAGCAGTATGGAGATTTTAAATTTGGTCGAGTTTGAGTTTGTGGAAGGGAAAGAGGTAAACAGGCTGGTCGGTCTTTTTGTAAAAGAAAATTTAAACCCATTTGGTGGGCAAACTGATGTTATAAATAGAAGAAGAGTCTTGTCAAATGTGGTCAACTTTGTTTTGAGAACGGTAGTTGGTCAAACTCAAAATGAAAAGTTATGGGAAAATTTTTTATTAGGTTTGAGATTGTTAAACATTTCCAAAAATAACATGGGTTCTTTTGAAATTGTTTGGCTTTTAAAGATTTTGGTGGCGCTTGGATATTGGGAAGAGGGAAGTACCGATGCTTTTAGTGAGGAGAACTTTAGTTTTTTAGATATTGAAGAAAATAGGAAGCAAGTAACTGAAGAGATAAGTAAGGCCATTAAAAGTACACATTTGTAAGACCTGTTTCGGCGTTTTTTAGGGTATACTTTGAAAAGAATATATATGGACCCACTTTCACAAAACAGAAAAGTTTTTCAATATAAGAAAGATAAACAAGAGGACGATAAGCCTAATTTTTTAAATAAAGCAGATGAAATAGTTTATGCAAAAGGTAGGCATAGTTTTGATGACATGCGTAAAAGTGTTATGAAAACCGACAAACAAAAATTTATTTGGGGCCCTAGATTTGACGATAAAAAGTTGGATTGGTCTGTAGATAAAGATCCACTAAAGAAATCTTTTTCTCTTTTTTCTATCGGACTTTTTACTTTCTCACTTATGCTTTTGGTTTCTGCTTTATTCTATGCTTACTATTCATTTTCAACAGGAGGTTTTTCGGTAAGACAAGATAAAATAGAATTGACATTAGAGATTCCCACCATTACCTCCGCTGGGCAAGACATTACTGGGCAGATAATTATTGCAAACACAAACAGGGTAATGTTCAAAGATGCTTATGTAGTTTTAGATGTTATAGAAAAAGCAGGTGACAATCCAAAAACATTGAATCAGATCCCAGTTGGAAATGTGGAGCCTGGAAACAAAATTTATAAAAACATATCTTTAAACTTATCCGGCCTGGAAGGAGAGGAAAAGATAGTCGGAGCAACGCTTTTTTATAAGGTCCCTCAAACCGAGTCTACTTTTCAAAAACTAGTGAGTCAAAATGTTTTAATTACCAAGTCGCCAGTGACAATGTCAGTAACAGGTCCTCAAGCTTTATCTATAAATCAAGATGGCGAGTATGTTGTTTCGGTACGTGGAGTTTCCAAAGTTTTGCCAGCTTTACTTTTGAGTTTGGACATACCAAAGCAAATGAAAATTTTAAAAACCAATTTCAACTCTATTGGTAAAAATACTTACTCGCTTGGCCCTATCAATGAAGGCGAGGAAAAAGTTTTCAGGTTTACTGGAACTTTTAAAGACGCGCCAGAAATAGGTGAGAAATTTACTTTGAAAATCAGAGCTGGCTCAGGTGAGGACTCTGAGATAAAAAGTTATTTTTCTGAAAATACTTACGCGATAAATCTGTCTAAAAGTCCTATTAAAATGGAGATCCTGGCAGAAGGTCAGACAGGTGAGAAAATTTCTTTTTCTGGTAAACAGCCAAAGGTTAGAGTAATTGTAACAAACCAAAGCAATGTTAGGGTGAAAGACGGAGAGATAGAAATAAAATTTTCTGGAGGATTGTTTTTACCTAAAAGTGTATCTGTGGATGGGGCAGTGTACGACTCTACTAAGTTTTCAGCTACAGCCAATGGTAGTACCAATGATCAATTGCGAGAAATAGATCCAGGACAAAGTGTGACTTTCCCTATTGATTTTTCAGAGCTCGCAACTGAAAGTGCTGTAAAGGGTAGGAGTTTACTTTTGAGTGTTACCTTTACCTCTAATACTGAAGGTTCAGATGGCAAACCTTTTACCCAAAGGATTGCGACCGCCTTGACACCCAAAGAGGGTACATCTGTTGCACTTTCAACTTTATATTTTTCAGGGGCTTTTAAAAATACTGGCCCAATGCCTGCGACTGTTGGCAAGGCAACTACTTACACCATTAACCTGGATGTTGACACTAACAATGGCTTTACAAATGGAAAATTTATAATACCTTTCCCAGCTTATGTTAATTTTGTAAAGTCTCTCGACAATACTGTTACTTTTGATAAAGCCAAAAGAACTGCCACTTGGAATGTCGGCAGTTTGAGTAAGGCAACCTCAACGGCGTTTGGTATATCCAAAAAAGACACCTCTATACAAGTATCTATTTTGCCAAATCCCGACCAAGCTAGAAATGCGCCACTACTTACAGCGTCTCCTCGTTTTGAAGCTGTATTATTGGACAAGTCAAATGTAGTTATACCCGCTCCGGACGCTTCTATAAACATTTCTACTGACCCTAAATATGTTTTAGGTAAAGGGTATGAGAGTGTGAGTGAATAAAATATGAACTTAGCGATTAGGGAGCTAAAATTTGGGACCAGACGAAAAGAAAAAGAGGAATTCTCACCAGATAAATCTTTTTTAGTAGCGAGTAAATTTTTAGATTTGTCAGATTTATCTAACTTGTCTAAGATTGAAGTTGCAAACGTTTTAATTTTAGAATCTTGTTTAAAAGACTACGCTCCTGACTTTATGAATTCTGTTTTGATAAAATCGGGTCTGATTTCTAAAGAAGACTTTTTGCAAATGATATTGTGGAGAGATTTAAGTTCTGAAGAAAAAACTACAAAAGACATTTTCCCTGACTACTACCAGTTTGCAATATTGTTTTCGACAAGACCTGAGTTTTCAGAAAAAATTCAAAAGTTAATTGATCTTGGCTATTTAAATAAGACAAATATCAATTTTCTACTTAAGGATGCCACCTTCTATGATATAGTAACGAGTAATAAGTATGACCTGGTTGATTTAATAAAAAAAGGTTTTATTGACGTGGCAAAATTTAATAGAATAAATTATGGACTTGTAAAAGTTCCAGAACATGAAGCCTTTTGGGCAGACAGGACATTAAAAGACACAAGTAGATATGGGGGTTTTGGAAAACCGTCAACATTGACTAACTATCCGCATAAGGACGATCAGGAAATGCATCCACTACAGACATTGACTAGAAATACCGAGCATAGGTCTTCGTTTAACCGTCAAATCGAAAAGGTTTTGGGAAAAAGCATGCCAGACGACATATTTGAGTCAATAGATGTTTTATTTAACTACTACTCTCGAGAGTCAGATGTGTTTGGGAATATCTCAAACATGGAGAGCGTTGCCCCTGAGGTGAGAAGGCAAAATGCAATTGATGTGAATTCTAAGCAAATTTTAAAAGTACTGAGTAAAAATACTTTTAAGGTTAATTTGGACTATTTAAAATCCGCCGGGCTTTTTAACTATGATGAAAGGAGTGTGGACATTTACGCTAGATATCAACATGGTCAAATGGACCCATTTCAGCTTGCTATCATCACCAAGACGATTGATTGGTATGTAAAAAGTGGTAAATCCAAACTATTTTCTAATGTGCGTTTTGTGCCAAGGAGGATAAACAATACTTCAATACCTTGGATGATCGCCAAAATCGCAAAAGCTTCAAGGTTACTCCCAGTTTCTGGGATGAATTTTATACTTTCAAATCTATGTTCGAACAGGTTTTATCTGACACACTCCTCGGCCGAAGATTCTCAGGACATGTTTTCGATCCCAATTTTCAGTAAAAACGTATACGCAGACGGAAGTAAATACTCCTTCTTTAAGCCATTTGTAGTAATGGATGCTAAATTTGACAGTGCAAATGACCTCAACCATGGTGGGGTTGTAGCTAAAATGAAAGATAAATTTAGAGGGTATTTCAAAGGTAATGCTGACGGGGAAATAGCTAAATTAATAAACGAAACTCTTCGTTGTTTGCTAGAAGCAGAAAAGCTAGAACTGGCACGTGTAGGTAAAAGTTTTTAGTTTATTGCACAAAAGAGAGGGTTTATGTTATTATAAATACATGTCAGATAAAAGAATTAAAAATCATACATCTTTTGGTGGGGGTGCCCTATAAAAATTCTTCTATCTATTATCTATATTTTTGGATATTTTGTGGGAAATTATAAATTTTAATTTGAATAATTTTAAATATGAATCAAGAAAAAACATTAAGTGTTGAAAAAAAGTTGAGCATGGAAGAAATAACAAATTTCTGTAAACAAAAAGGATTTGTTTTTCAAGGTAGTGAGATATACGGTGGTTTGGCGGGTACTTTTGACTATGGACACTATGGAGTTTTGTTAAAAGATAACATTAAAAATGCTTGGACAAAGAGTATGGTCCAAATGCGAGACGACATTCTCCTTTTAGACTCGGCAATTTTTATGCATCCAACAACTTGGAAAGCTAGTGGTCATGTGGACAATTTTGATGATCCTCTTGTTGACTGTAAAAAATGTCAAAATAGAATGCGTGCTGACCATTTACTAGAAGCTTTTGGTATAAATGCTGATAAACAAACTTTAACCTTTTTAAACACAGAGCTGGACAAGTTGCGAGCAGAAAAAAAATTGGTCTGTACAAACGCAAATTGTAAAAGTGCTGACCTGACACCGGCTAGAAGTTTTTCTCTCATGGTAAAGTCAAACTTTGGTTCACCGGTGGACACAGTAACAGATGAAAATGTGGTCTATCTTAGACCTGAAACCTGTGGAGGTATTTATTTGCAGTATAAAAATACTTTGGACTCGCTACATCCAAAGCTGCCGTTTGGTATTGCCCAAGTTGGTAAAGCTTTTAGAAATGAAATAGTTACTAAGCAATTTATTTTTAGAACCAGAGAGTTTCAACAGATGGAAATGCAATATTTTTTCCACGAAAGTGAAACCCAAAAACATTTTGAGGCTTGGAAGGATTATCGTTGGAATTGGTATTTGGAATACGGTATAAACCCAGATAGAATAAAGTGGTATAAACATGAAAAGTTGGCCCACTATGCTAGTGAGATTTTTGGGGCATATGACATAGAATACAATTTTTACTCACTCGGTGGTTATAAAGAAATAGAAGGTGTGCACACCAGAGGCAACTGGGATCTCACTCAGCACTCAAAATTTTCTGGTACTGAGTTAAATTACTTTGACGAAGTAAGAAAAGAAAGATATACACCTCACATCATGGAAACTTCAACAGGTTTGGATAGGCAATTTCTAATGTTCATTGACAATGCCTATACCGTAGACCTGCAAAATGGGGAAGAAAGGGTATATTTGAAATTACATAAAGATATTGCTCCGATTAAATTGGCAGTTTTACCATTGTTAAAAAATAAAGCAGAGCTTACTGGAAAAGCTAAAGAAATTTTCCAAACTTTCCGTGGAAAGTTTATGTGTGAGTATGATGACTCAGGAACCATTGGTAAAAGGTATAGAAGGCAAGATGAGATCGGTACGCCATTTTGTGTGACAGTAGATTTTCAAACTTTAGAAGATGGAACAGTGACGATACGCCATCGTGACGATGCTAGACAGGAGCGAGTTAAAATTGAGGAAATATTAAAATTTGTTAGTTAGCTGCTACCGCAATTTACATTTGGAACATGAAGTTTTACATAGTCTGGCGAGCAAACTTTGTTGAAAAGGTATGGTGGAACAGGCTGAGTGTCAAGACTGCCAGTTGGTAGATCTCCATTTCTCTTCATAAAATCATCAAAGTCTCGATGAGCTTTTGCCGAGGCACTTGGTATTTGCATCTGTGGTTTGTCGAAGTCGTCAGGAGAAAATTTGGTTTTCTTGTCCACAACCTGAGTCAGCTCAACTTTTTTATCCCCACCACAAACCCTCATACCATTTCTTGTTTCCAGTCGGCCCACAAGTTTTTTCCCACTAACTTTAGTAAAATTTTCAGGGAGGGCAATTTCTTTGGCACCTTTTTTAGCTCCTAGACATTTACCTGTTGAACATAGAATATTTTCTGTCTTTTTAGTTTGACTATTTACTAATGATTTTGCTTCAAAAACTTTAGAACCTGGTGGTAAGATTTTTGGGTTAGTGCCAGTCCCAGAGTCACCCTCACATTGAACGGGCCTTCCCTTGGTTATAAGTTGCATACCACTTGTCGGATTGGCACTTAAATCTGCTGCTGCATGAAGTTGTTGAGATGGTAAAAAGCAGGCCACACTTAGCTGTGCAAAAATAAGATATAAAAACTTTTTCATCAAAGGAGTTTAGCATGTTTTTTTGCTACGAAAGTCTGTCTGGGTAGAAAATTGTGAGTGTGCTATAATTTAAATAGCAAATATGAATACAAATATCGTACATTATAAAATATCGACCGACTCATTTGTGCGCTTTTTCGCAGTACTAGCGGGGGTTGCTTTGATGTGGGTTTTAAGAGATATTTTGATCTCCATTTTGGTCTCTGTAGTAATAGCGTCCGCTATCTCTCCTTTGGCCACAAAGATGCGTAAGTTTTATGTGCCAAGGGCGTTGACAGTTTTTATTATCTTGGCAACCGTGATGTCTGTTTTTGTTGCCATCTTTGTACTTCTGGTGCCGACCGTCTACAGTGAATTTGCTACCTTCTCTAAAAGTTTTTATGTCTTCCAGCGCGATGCTATAAACTATATTTCTTCTTACACTGGCAATAAACAATTTGTGTCAGATGTAGTAAAGGACTGGAGTTTGGAAGATATACAAAATGTAATGACAGGTTTACTTACTGCAGGTACAGGTGCGGTAACCTCAACTGTTGGTGCAGTAACTTACTTTATTTTTCAAACTGTCTTCATTTTCGTTATTTCCTTTTACCTGGCAGTTTTGGAAAATGGGGTAGAGAGATTTTTGCGAGTTATCACACCTACAAAGCATGAAAATTATATAATAAATTTGTGGGGGCGATCTCAAAAGAAGATTGTGGCTTGGGCTAAAGGGCAATTTATTTTGGCTTTGATGATAGGTGTGTCAATCTACGTTGGACTAAGTGTCATGGGTATGCAAAATCCTTTTCTATTTGCCCTCCTAGCTGCTGTTGGTGAGGTTATACCAATCGTGGGCATGATGATAGCTACTGTACCAGCTGTGCTGGTTGCCCTCCTATCAGGAGGTGCTCCATTTGCGATTACTATTTTCATTTTCTATGCTTTAATAACTCAATTTGAAAACCATATTTTAGCGCCAATGATAGTTAACAAAGTTGTTGGCTTGCCCTCTGTATTAGTAATTATTTCTCTGGTAGTTGGTGGTTTGCTTGCTGGGTTTTGGGGTGTACTTTTGGCGGTGCCAGTCGCAGCGACTATTATGGAGTTTGTAGGAGATATAGAAAGTGAAAAGAAAGCCCAAATAGAAAGTATTTCGTAAGAGTTTATGACAAAAAAGCTTGTAACTACCGCAATTTACTATCCAAATGCCAAACCCCATCTGGGCTATGCTTATGAACTTATTTTAAGTGATGCTATTGTTAGGTTTCATAAAACTCTTAAAAAAGAAGATACTTTTTTTTTGACAGGTGCTGACGAGCATGGACAAAAAATTGCAGACAAAGCAAAAGCTGAAAATAAAACCGAGCAGCAGTTGGTGGATGAGTTTGCCGAAGTTTACAAAAATTTTGAGACTAAAATAGGGATTGGGTATGACCGGTTTATACGTACTACAGACCTAGACCACGAAAAAGTTTGTAAAGAGCTTTGGATTAAAATTTATGAAGCTGGAGACCTTTATCAAAAAGAATACGTAGGACTCTATTGTGTGGGTTGTGAAAGTTTTAAAACTCAAAAGGATTTAAATGAAAAAGGAGAGTGTTCAGACCATTTAAAAAAACCTACAGAACTAAAAGAAAAAAATTGGTTTTTTAAGCTGTCCAAATATCAAGAATTTTTAAATCAGAAAATAGAGAGTGGTGAACTTAAAATAATTCCAGATTCCAAGAAGAAAGAAATTCTTAGTTTTATAAACTCTGGACTTGAAGACATTTCTTTTTCGCGTTCCAAAGCTGTTTTAAGTTGGGGTATAGAGGTGCCAAATGACCCGACTCAGGTTATGTATGTGTGGTGTGATGCTCTTACCAATTACTATACTGGTGGAAAAGACATTTGGAAAAATGCAAATACTTTGCATGTAGTAGGTAAAGATATTTTGCGTTTTCATGCAGCGTTTTGGCCAGCCATGCTTAAAAGTGCAGGTCTGACACTTCCTTTAGAAATTTTAGTTCATGGACATATTTTAAGTAACGGCCAAAAAATGTCCAAAAGTTTAGGGAATACTGTTGACCCAGAAGAGGTGATAGAAAAATATAATTCCGAGGTTTTAAGATATTTTATGTTGAAAAATATATCACCTTTTGACGATGGTGACTTTACTTGGGAAAGGTTAAAGGATTTGTATAATGCTGACTTGGCAAATGGCTTGGGAAATTTGGTGAGCAGGGTGGTGAAGTTGTGTGAGAAGCATCTACCTCACTTGACCTCTCTTTACAAAGGAGAGGAACAGCTCGAGAGTGCCCACAAAGAATTTTATGATTTTATGAAAGACTATGACGTCATGAATGCCATGAATTACATTTGGAAGTTAATAAGTGAGACAGACAGTTATATGCAAAGCAATCAACCATTTAAAGTTATAAAAGTAGATGAAAAAGCAGGTAAAGAAATGTTGGAAATTTTACGCAGTCAAGTTTACACAATAGCAAATTTACTGTCACCTTTTATGCCAGAAACAAGCCAAAAAATAAAAGAAATTATTAAAGAAAATAAAATGCCAGAAAAGCCACTTTTCCCAAGATATGAGTAGTTTAGAAAAAGTTTCAGTAAAAGTTTTTCCGGAAGTAGAAATCGGCAGAAATTCAGCTAGGATTTTTATGTCAAAAGATGAGTATTTGGATGTAGATACTAGGCTTGGAAAATCAATAAAAATTTTTCTGAGAATTTCGAGAAGAATAGAGAAAAAGATGGGAGAGATAGATAGTGAGTTTTTTGACTTAGTAAAACAAATTTCTGGAATCAACTGTCATAAAACAGTTCTTTATCTGTGTGGACTTTTGACTAAGAAGACACTACTTAACCCAAGTTTGGAAGATACAGGGCATAAAGAAGTACTAGAAATAATTGAGGACGCAGAGTTGGACAAGTTGTTGGCAGTAGCTAGTCGAGATGTGGGTGACGTGGACCTGGTTTCAGGTAGCTTAACTGTTGTTTTTCAGGGTTTGCTAAATGCTAAAAAATTTCCTGAAACTTTTCATATGCTGGTAGCTGATGAACATGGTAAATATTTTCCAAAGCATTCGGTTTTAATTTTGGGTAAAAGCAATGCAGGTAACTTAATTGCTTTCCATAAAAATGGACCCTATTCAGACAATGCTTTCGAGTTTTTTGATTTTAATAAGTTTGCCGCAGGTTATGCACCTGCACCAACCGATCTTTTTTGTGCTTTGCCTGCCTATAAAAAGTAAATTATGGAAGCTCTAGATTGCGTTCATAAACAAATTGAATGTAAAATTTTAGAAACAGAAAATTTTACGGTTGGACAAGATTGGGAGGTTCCAATCCTTGGTTTTTTTATTATCGCCAGTAAAGACAAAGGTAAAAAAAGTATTTTAGATTTTTCTGAAAAGGAATTGGCGGAGTTAATCATTTTACAGAAAAAAGTCAGATCTTTAATGTTTGAGGAATTAAAAATAGAAGCGGTATATTTTTTCCAAAACGAAGATACAGAACATGGTTTCCATGTTTGGTGTTTTCCAAGGCATGCTTGGATGCAAAACTTTGGAAATAAAATACAGTCTGTCCGGCCAATTATGAACTATGCCAAAGAAAATATGTTTACTCCAACAAATTTAGAAGAGATAAAAAGCGTTTGCGAAAAGCTTAGAATTTCTATAAACTAAACTCATGACAACAGAATATCCAAATTTTATAATGTCCGGCAATACTAATGTGTTTTCCAAAATAGATAGCGTTACAGAGTTAAATCCTCCAGAAATCCAAAAAAAAATATGAAAAAAGCACTAGAAGGTGTAAGCATTAGGCTGGACTTTATGAGTCCATATGTGGCTATGGAGCATGGAACCAAAACTGTAAATTTTAATCCAAGCAAGTGGAGTTCTAACTTTCCTATAATTAAATTCACACAGTTGCAGTTTGCTATGATCTTGTTCCACGAGTTGGTACATGTTTTACAAGAATTTGCAGTCGAACAAAGATTTTTGGTAGCGGCTAAATCCAGAAAACCAGCTATTTTCGGTAAGCACGAAGATATGAATGATTATTTAGTTGGGTGTTTCGTTGCGTTCTTGGAGAGGAATGGACGAGTATGTTAGAGCTGTTTTTCAAAATGTTTAATTTGTTTATAATTTCATGCAAAATATAATTTTGATTGGAATGTCAGGTGTTGGAAAAAGTACTCTGGGGCTAGAACTTTCCAAAAAGCTTGGGTATCTATTTTTGGATACAGATAGAGAGATGGAAAAAGTTTTTGGGGACACAATTCAAAATTTACTTAAACAAAAAGGGGAAGATTTTTTTATGAAATTTGAAGAAAAGATTATTTGTGATTTGAAATTAAATAAATATACGGTGGTTGCCACAGGGGGTAGTGTTGTGTATTCAGAAAACTCTATAAAGCACTTAAAAAGTTTAGGTGGAATTTATTTTCTGTATTTGCCAATAGAAAAAATTGTACAAAGAATAGATGTAAAAAGTAGGGGTATTATAAAAATGAATAATAGAAGTTACGATGAGGTGTATTTGGAAAGGGAGGCATTATATAAAAAGTATGCGGGTAAAGTGATTTTTTTAGATGGAGATTTAGAAAAAGATTTGGAAATTATTTTGAGAATTATTTAGTAAAATTGTGTTAAAATGTGGAAATGAAAAACTGGAAATATATAGACTGTCACTCACACCCACACGATGAAAAATATACAAAAGAAAATATAGATATAGATAGAGTTTTAGTTGAGTTAAAAAATGATGGTGGGGCGACAATCGCAATCGGGACAGATTATGAAAATAGTTTGAATGCTTTAGAAATTGCAAAAAAACATGAAAATGTCTGGTGTACTATTGGCGTTCACCCGGCCGACAATCATAAAGAGGTTTGGGACGAAAGATTTGAAACTTTGTATTTGGAAAATAAAGAAAAAATTGTGGGAATAGGTGAGTGTGGGCTGGATTATTTTTATTTTGAAAAAAACTACCTCACCCAGCCTCTCCTTGCAAAGGAGAGGAGTATAGAGTTGGAAAAAGATAGGCAAAAAACTTTATTCAAAACTCAAATAGATTTTAGTTTAAAGTACCATTTGCCACTGGTTATACATGGGCGACCAAGTAAAAACAGAATGGATGCCTATAGAGATGTTTTAGATATTTTGGAAGAGTACAAACTACCTAACCCACCCTCAGGTCATGCACATTTTTTTGTAGGGAATTTGGAAATCGCGAAAAGATTTTTGACCCTAGGTTTTTTAATGTCGTTTGATGGGCCAATAACTTTTACCAAAGAGTATGACGAAGTTATTAAATTTTTACCAATAGAAAATATAATGATAGAAACGGACTCACCATACGCCGCACCTACTCCATACCGTGGACAAATAAATTATCCAATCTACGTAAAAGAAGTCGCCGAAAAAATAGCTACTTTAAAAAGTTTGAGTTTAGGAGAAGTGCTGGAAACAACTAAAAATAATGCAATAAAATTATTTTCTCTAAAAATTTAGCTATGATATTTTTTTATAATTTCAGAAAAGTTTACTGATGTAGAATTGTATTTCAGACTTTCAAAAAGTTGTTTAATTATCTGTACAGTTTCGGTTTGTTTAATTTCTATAGAAACTTCTGTTTTATTGTTGGTGATGAATAGTGAATCTTGAAAAATTAAGATATCGTTTTCAGAATAAAAAATTTCTCTGTCTACAAAATGGGTTACATATTTTAACTTCAAACTTTGTACCCAAGTCAGAAACTCTTTTTTGGTCATAACAGCTTTTATTTTATCTAAAAAATTTCTCTCAATAAATAAGTCGGTTATATGATTATTGCTACTAGCTTTCGAGTTCTCTTTTACCCAAAACTCAGCACCAAACTTTTTTATTAAAATAATCGCTGAGACTGTCGGCATGTAAAGTAAATTTCTTAGATTTTTTTGTGAGTGAAATCTAGTCCAAGCGGATATGTAACTTTCTGTACTCCGGTGTACTGTTATTTTTGAGACCTCCCCAAGGGGGATTGTAGGGAGCAGGGGATTTTGCACAAAAAACTTTTTTTTACCTAGCACTACTTTTTTTACAAGTTGGCGTTTCGAAAATCTTTTGAGTACCTCTACTATAGTAGATCGTGGTAACTTTGTCAGGTTTTTTATTTCCACCGTTCGTACTTCTCTTTCCAGACTCTCAAATATTAAGATTTCATCTTTAGTAAACCCAAGTCGGGTATACTCATTTTTTTGTGCCATGGGACTAATTATACCATAAAATAACGTAAATTACGTTATTTATAGATTTCCATAAAAGTCATATAAATAAAGGTTGGACTTAGCTTTTATAGTATAGGATTTTGTAATGCTGAGCACAGATGATAAGTCTTGGGTATGATAGTTGGGTTAATACAAATAAAATAACTTATGACATATATAGGACCTACGCACCCATCGCTAATTTTGTCCCAACTCTTGAAAGTTGGGCTTTTTGTTCATACCAGGTGATGTGGTCTCTCAATCTAGTATACTCC
>JAYSUJ010000002.1:0-53333 GCA_043719155.1 bacterium
AGTGCTGGTCTTTGGAACTATCATCTGGATTTTGCAAATTAAATTGAAAACGGAATTTGGGAGTGGTTTTTAAATTCTTAAAAGGGAGCGGGTCTATTAGCAATAGAATTATTTTTTTTCGCATACTCTAAATTATATACCCACGCAAAAAAAACACAAGTTTCCTTGTGTTTTTTGTTTGTATTTAAGCTTTCGCTTTAGGTCTTTTAGCTCCGTAAAGTGAACGCCCTTGTCTTCTGTTTTCTACCGATGTAGCATCTAGACGACCTCGTACAATGTGGTACCGCACCCCGATCAAGTCTTTTACACGTCCTCCACGGATCATAACTACCGAGTGTTCTTGGAGTTTGTGACCGATTCCAGGAATGTAGGCCGTAACTTCTACTCCGTTTGTCAGACGAACTCTGGCGATCTTTCGAACAGCCGAGTTTGGCTTTTTAGGAGTAGTTGTTGTAACTTTTGTACACACACCTCGTTTAAACGGAGCGTTGTAAAAAATTGGCTTGTTTTGCAAAGTGTTAAAACCTTTAGAAAGTAAAACTGAACGAGAGTTTCGCTTTTGTTTACTTCTCGGCTTTTTAATTAATTGATTTACTGTAGGCATAGAATTTATTACTATCTTAAGATATTATTTTATTATTATAGCAAATTATTTTGCGAATGGCATTCCAATTAATCTGAAAAACACTTCTGCTTCTTTTTTCGACTTTGAAGTAGTGACTACAGTTACACCTAATGAGAAGACATCTTTTAACTCTTCGTCACGAATTTCTGGGAAAATAGTATGTTCTTTTATACCTAAAGACATGTTCCCAAGTTGGTCAACACCAGAGATGTTTACACCACGGAAGTCTTTTGTACGTGGGAAAGCAACTTTTAATAGTTTTTCCAAGAAATCATACATTCTGTTTGCACGCAAAGTAACCACTACACCAATTGGGTCACCTGTACGAGTTTTAAAGCTCGCAACAGCCTTTTTAGCCACACGAATAGCAGGTTTTTGTCCTGTAATTTGGGCAATTCTTTTTGAAACGTGATCATTCCAGTTTTTGTTATTTTTGATACCTTTTCCAGTACCAATAGAAACAACAACTTTGACCAAACGAGGAGCAGAAAGTGGATTTTTGTATCCAAATTCACCCTTCATAGTTTCAAAAGAATTTTTTTCTAATTCTCTTACACTTTTGTTTTCACTTTTCATATACCTTGTTTGTCTCACAATGCATTTTTAAATTTACATTTATACTTTGCAGCGAGGGGCTTAGTTTTAAATTTCTTTCGACTTATTTTTTTAATTAAGAATTATAATTTGCAGGCTTTGAGGGATTCCGGAACTTGTGAGCTCCGGAAATTATTCATGTTTTTTGTTCACTAGTCTGAAGGGTTCGCCTTCAACTCGATTTTCATCTCAATAAGTATATTAAGATGGAAAATTTTTCCATTTGCGCCGCCGAACCGAATCTTTTGCACGACGACTTTTGGGTTCCGTTCGAGTCCAGTAAAGCCATTGTAGTGAGGTATTACCCTAGCTACGGTTTGCTCTATCGTTTCTCCAATGTGTGTTTCAACCCACAACACCGGCCGGTGTACAGTTTGCAGATGGGTTATGGGCGGGAAAGCGTCTGTTTGACGCATTTCACCGCAAATAATTTCCAAGCAGATTTCACTTATCATTGCCGGGGACCTCCTTCAAATCCCTCAAAGCCTACAAAATTATAATTTCGTAACACCAGAGAAACTATTTAGCTAAAACTACGTTTGAGATGTGTAGAGGGTTGGCTTTCTTTACGATAGTTCCCTTTTCACCATCTTTTTTCGCTTTAACATTTTTAGTTTTCAAGTTTATACCATCAACTAGAACTTGTTCTAGTTTTGGAAAAACTTGTAGTACTTTTCCTGTTTTACCTTTATCGGCTCCGGCTATTACTTTCACATTATCTCCTTTTTTAATCATATATTTTGGTTTGCTCATTTTATTTTTCAATAATGAGTATCACCTATTTGTTTACAATAATTACAATCTTTTTCAAGTAGCGAAGTTTTGATTTTAAACATCAAAACTTCGCTAGCACAACTTAAACTTAAAGAATACGCCGACTTACAAAATAGAGATAGTACGGCGAGTAGAAACAGTGGAAACGGACAAATATCCCATGATTGAATGTTTTTTTCCAATCTTCGAAATATCGGTCTGCTCTCATCTTCGCCTCTTCGTCATCCACTGCTTTGAAAATCTGCACTTTTTCAAGTGACCTTACAATGCCCAACCAATAATGCACATCAACACGCATACGTAATTCGTACAAATTAGTTGTTCCGTTAGCCATTTATATTCTCTCCTTCGGTTGTGTTGAAAAAAACTACAATTTGTTTTGTAAACAAATAGGTAACACACATTATTTATTTTTAAAAGAACTATTTATTTTTAATTATAGGACTTCAGGTGCTAGTGAAATAAGCTTTTGATACCCCAAACCTGCCAATTCTCTTGGTACTGGACCAAAAATACGGTTAGCTCGAGGTTCTTTTGCTTGTTTACCTTTTCCGTTAATAATAACTACCGCGTTGTCAGAAAATGAAATGTATGAACCGTCAACTCTTCTAAAAGGTTTTTTGGTTCGCACAATCACTCCGTAAACTACGTCTTTTCTTTTTATCATCTTTCTTGGTTCAGCAACTTTAATAGACAACACTACCACGTCTCCTACATAAGCAGTTCTGTGGCGTGTACCTCCCAAAATTGTGAACACCCGACCATGCGTACCACCAGAGTTATCTGTGATAACCACGTTTGTTCCGATTTTTATCATATTTATTTTTAAATATTTACACTAGTTGCCCTCTTTCCTCTCCTTTGTAAGGAGAGGCTAGGTGAGGTAGAGCTAGGCCCTCAAAATATTTTTATTTTGATTCGATTATTAATTTTAAGCGTGTGACATTAAATTTTATATCCAGTGCCACAAATTAAATCCAATTAAATTCTTTTAGGAAAGTGGACGAAAGTTGCACACTTTCCCCCACGGTCTAGTTTAATTCCATAGCGTTAACAAGTAACCCTATGAAAAAAATACCAAGACCTACATAAAGTACCCACATTTTAACCACCTCCTTTCGGCTTATGATCATGTTGGGGACTCCTAAAAAAATTAAATTAAGATTTAATTTGTGACACTCGATATTTATTTTTTAATGTGCAGTTTTTTAAGCAAGTTTTTAAGTTTAATTTACTTATTGACTTGGTTGAGGGGACGAGCGAGACCTGATTGTTTCGCTCGTCCCAAGGTTCTAGGTGGTTGGCTCCCACTCAACTTCTTGAAGCTGAAGCTTGTAGATTTTTAGTTTTCTGAACCGGCTTGGTTCTTGGCTAAAATGTTTGACACGATATTTTTCTGCAGCATTTTGTGCTTCTTTACTATTGCCACAGAAATATAGAGTTACGTTTTTGCCTTCCCACAAACTTTTGGAAAAATTTACATCCCATACGAACTCTTCATAGAAAAGTCTGTACGGATGCCCCATATTGAGTTTTTGGTTTCCCATTTTTGTTCCTTTCCCAGTTGCCTCAACCAAGTCAATAAGTTTCTTAAACTTTGTCTGACTTTATTTCACTTTCTTTGTTACCATAAAACTTTTATCTTTTGAATAAGGTTTTGTGGCTACAATTTCTACCATATCGTCGATTTGAAACTCATTATTTTCATCATGAGCTTTTATCTTTTTGTCGATAGAGTAGTACTTTCCATACTTAGGATGTTTTACATAACGTGACACTTTTACCACTACAGTTTTTTGCATCTTGTTACTTACAACTTTTCCTCGCAAAGTTTGTCTTTTTGCTGTTGGTGTTTTTGTCTCAGTTTCTTTCATAAATTATATATTTTTATTCAAGTTTTCGACCTACTACCTTACAAGTAATTGGTAATTTTGTGGCAGCTTTTCGCAAAGCTTCACGCGCTACAGCTTCGGTTGTCCCATCAATTTCGAAAATGATTTTTCCAGGACGAACATCTACTGCATAGTGGTCAAGGTCTCCCTTTCCTTTACCCATGGGAGTTTCAGCTCCTTTTTGAGTAATTGGACGGTCGGGGAAAATTCGGATCCACACCTTACCAGTTTTACCAGCAGCACGAACCAGAGCTTTACGAGCAGCTTCGATTTGATTCGAAGTAATTCTCGCTTGGGTCATGGCTTTTAAACCGAACGCCCCAAAAGCCAAGTCGATGCCACGAGTCTCTGCCCTATCCATTTTAAGAGGATTTTTTCGAGCCGTCATCCATTTTCTAAATTTAACTTTTTTTGGTACTAACATATTATTTTTTACACATTGCCCTTGGCAAGTTTTTTCTTAGAGAATATTTGACCTTTATATATCCACACTTTGATACCCAAAACTCCGTAAGTCATGTGGGCTTTTTCACGAGAAAAGTCGATGTCGGCACGAAGTGTTTGTAGAGGAATATTTCCCTTTTTCAAAAACTCAGTTCTTGCCATATCTGCTCCACCAAGACGTCCACCAAGAGAAATTTTCACTCCCAGCACTTCTTTGTTTTGCATAACTTTTTCAACAGTGCCTTTCAAAACTCTTCGGAATGGAAGACGTTTTTCTAGACCTTCCGCCACCATCATTCCTACAACACGAGCGTTGGACTCAGCTTGAGCGATCTCTACTATTTCTATTTTAAGGTCTGCTGGAGCAACAATTTTCTTTTGCTTCATAAACTTTAAAGTAGCATTTTTAAGATCTACTACACCCTCTCCCTTTTGACCAAGGATAAGTCCAGGTCGAGCAGAAGGGATAGATATTTTCCAAAACTTTTGATTTCTTTCCATCAAAATTTCACCAATCATTTTTCCACGCAACTTTTTAACTAGAAATTCTCTAACCAAAACGTCACCTGTCAAATTTTTAACGAAATCTTTTCCTTTTATCTTGTTTTTAGTTATCCAGTTACTTCTCCAGTCACGGATAACACCAAGACGATAAGAATAGGGGTTTACTATTTTTGTCATATTTTTATTTCAATCTTATTTTACTCCTAGAGTTATTAAGATATGAGATGTTCTTTTTAATATCGGGAAAGCTCGACCTCGGGCGCGAGGCATTGACCTTTTCATAGTCAAACCATCGTCCACACGTGCTTCCTTTACAAATAGACTTTCTCTATTTTTTCCATCGTTTTTCACAGCGTTAGCTATGGCAGACAAAAGAACTTTTTTCACCGGAGATGAACCTCTTTTTACAAGGTTGTTCAACTCGTTTAGTGCAACATCAACTTTCTTACCTTGGATCAAGGTAGTTACTAGTCTAGTTTTACGAGGTGCTTGTCTATAATTTTTTAGTATTGCTTTCATAAATTTTTATTTTATTTTTTAGCAGGACCTTTAGCTTCAGCTGAGGCTGAAGAGGCTTTTGCTGCAGCAATTTCCGCTTCTTTCTTTTTCATGTCGATTTCTTTTTGCATCTTTCCTCCATGACGAGTAAACTTACGCGTTAAAGAAAATTCTCCAAGTTTGTGACCAACCATATCTTCAGTTACGAACACATCGATAAAAATTTTACCGTTGTGAACTTGGAAAGTAAAACCAACCATTTCCGGAGAAATTGTTGAACCTCTTGCCCAAGTTTTGATAGTTGCCCCAGCTTTTGCTACTCGCACTTTTCTCATCAGTCTTTCATCTAAGAAAGGACCTTTTTTTAATGATCTTGTCATATTATGTTATTAAGCCTGTAGCCCTTTTAGATCGCGCTTCGACTTGCGACGAGTTACAATAAATACATTAGAATACTTCTTCGGTGTACGAGTCTTAACTCCAAAGGCTTGTTTACCTTCACGAGTCTTAGGCCCACGACGAAGTCCTACTCCTTGGCGACCTTCACCACCACCGTGTGGGTGGTCAACCGGGTTCATGGCAGTACCACGAACTGTAGGTCTCACACCAAGCCAGCGGTTACGCCCCGCTTTACCAAGATTTACAAGGTGATGCTCGTCATTTGAAACCGCTCCAATACTTGCAAAACAAGTGTCCAACACTTTTCTCACTTCCCCAGAAGGAAGTTTGATAGATGCCCAACCCAAATCTTGTCCAAGCACCTGAATAAAGTTTCCAGCCGAACGTCCTAGTTTCGCTCCACCTTTAGGGTGCAGCTCAACGTTGTAAATAAAAGTACCTACCGGGATTTTAGAAATAGGAAGTCTATTTCCTACGGTTACAGAAGCCTCGGCAGAAGTGATAATTTCAGCTCCTACAGCTAAAGACTTTGGAGCTAAAATATATCTTCTCTCACCGTCTTTGTAAACAACAAGAGAAATAAATCCACTTCGGTTTGGGTCATACTCTACAGTCTCTACTTTCGCAGGAATGTTTAGTTTGTCAGC
Source organism: bacterium (assembly GCA_043719155.1). Lineage (GTDB taxonomy): Bacteria > Patescibacteriota > Minisyncoccia > Phycocordibacterales > UBA5272 > JBBQKQ01. The sequence continues at coordinate 6,378 of JAYSUJ010000002.1, forward strand.
ATAGATAAAGTCAACTAAACGTTGGGTTCTCTTGTGCCCACCACCCTTGTGTCGCACAGTTATACGACCATGTCCATTTCTACCAACATGTCTCTTTATACCCTTTGTCAGGGCTTTATGAGGTTCTTGGGTAGTTATGTATTCTCTATAGTTAATAGAAACTCTATTACGTTGAGATTTTGTATACGGTTTATATGTTTTCATACTAATTTTTCTTTCGATTTTAATTTTTCATCTAGCAAACTTTTTGGTTTATCCAGTACTACATTTTGCAAAAAACTTTGTTAACTTTGAGGGGTGCACGAGCAGCTACATTTCTGTAAGCCGCTCATGCTAGGCAAATGATGTCAGATTTCGATTGAATTTAGAGAGGCTTCATCAAAAATTCCCAACTTCAACAATTGCTGAAGTTTATTTTCGAAAGACTCAGTAACTTCTACGAAACTTGTGGCTTCTTGACATACCGTGAATTGGGTTTTGACACCATCCACGACCAGAGTGAACCTAACATCAAAAACTTTAGTTTCGCTCGCTTTGTCAGACATGAGACTCTTCCTTTTCTGTTTGCCCTCAAAACTAACAACTTATTTTTCACAAAATGTAGTACTAGATATTAAACTTTAAAAGTTTGTATCATCATTTACAGTACGATAGAGTCTCCGGCTTTCAGAGTGATATAGGCTTTTTTGCCTCCACCACGCATACCATAGCGACCTTTCGTAACTTTTTCCTTTTTCGGAGAATTTACAATGTTAATTTTTAGAACAGTAACTTTATATTTTGTTTCCAAAACTTTTTTTAGTTCTGTTTTGTTTTCAGTTTTTGGTATGTTGAGTACGTATACATTTTTATCTGAAAGCTTGGTAGCTTTTTCGGTAATTCTGTATGAATAATCATTTTTAACCTCAACTTCACTTGTAGCTTTTACAGCTTTTGCTTTAGGAGTCTTAACTTCTTTGGTTTCTGTTTTTTTAACAGCCACTTTTTTAGTTTTAACCTCTTCTACAATTTCTGCATCTACTACTTTCTTTTTTCCGAATAATGCCATATATTTTTTATATTTATTCTTTCGACTTTTATTTTAATATTTGAGTACCACCTATTTATTTACAATTATAGATTCTGATGGTTGGCCAAGTTTCCCTTCGGGAAACTTGGCCTTGGTTCCAGACTAATCTTAGTTAGCCAGACTTGGTTTCTACTGCTTTTTTGTTCTTTGCCCGTTTCCAGACAAAATATTTTAAGACAGTTATCAAAACCGCGCCAACTAACACAAAGAGTAGACATGCTGCAAGCATTGGTAGCAAAACTTTTACCACCTCTTGCATCAATAGCTCTAGTTGATGTTGTGTCATCTTACCTCTCTCAGTTGAACCATCAGAGCCTACAACTTATAAATAAATAGGTAGCACTCAATATTTTTTGTCAAAGGAACAATTTGTTTTTTAGTTTATGAGACTTTTTGCTTTACGCAATTTTCTGTTCTAAGAATTTTGTCATATTTTCTACATCGACCATTACTATGTAACGAGTGTTCATAACGTCTAATGCAGACGCCTGAGCAATTGTTTTTACGGTAACTTGTGGAATATTTCGAAACGCACGCAATAATGTTTCAGATTTTTCAGGGGTATAAATAACCATGTTCCCTGCTTTTCTGAAGGTAAGATTTTTAAAGTTCTCTACTTTTGACAAGTTTGTCAAAATAGATTCTGCTTCTTTTGTTTTTGGTTCGTTAAGAGTAATTTTGTCTACTAGTAAAATTTTACCAGAACGCAATTTGTCTGAAAGGACCATACAGAAAGCCAGACCACGAGATTTCTTGTTGATCTTTTTAGAATAATCTTTGTCCGAACGAGGACCGAAGGTAATACCACCACCACGCCAAATAGGTGAACGGATAGAGGCATGACGCGCTCTGTCCATTTCCTTTTGTGGCCAAGGCTTGATACCACCACCACGAACTTCGTTACGAGTTTTAGTATGGGCAAGTCCAGCTCTTTTGTTTGATTGTTGAGAAACGATAACTTGGTGAACCAAGTCTTTGTTAAGCTTCAAACCAAACACAGACTCTGACAGAGTAACTTCCGCAGCTTCTTTACCTAATTGTGTATATTGTTTTGTTTTCATATATTTTATTTTGCACAAAAGTATTTTATCAAGTACCACAATTTATTTAGAATGATTGTAAATTTTGTTAGAGGCACAAGCAATTTCATTTCTTACTTTCGCTTGTGCTAGGGTTTATTGTCTTAAACTCGAGAAGTGCTGATTGTAGTTGTTTCTACAATTTTTTGGAACTCTCCGAACTCGAGAAGTTTCGCGCCTATGTAGTTGGCACGTGCGTTTGAAATTATCTGGTTTTTATTCACAACAGCATCTTCATCAGATTCTGCTTTAAAAAAAACCATTCTTTCGTTCCAATGTGGCTGATCACTGTCGTCATAGTTCCGCGTCGCAACTTGGTACAAGACTAAGTAAGTTTTCACTTTGCCTACTCCTTTTTTTGCTACCCCCAAGAAAATTTACAATTTTATTTTTCTAAACAAATTGCGATACTCGATATTTACTTTTTAATGTGCTATTTCAATTTAGTTAGAAACTATTTCTATTACCCCACCTGGTATACCTGGCACCGCACCCTTTACGAGCATAGTTTTAGTAACTGGGTCTATTGCTAATACTTTTAAATTTCGTACTGTTATTCTTTCTGTACCCATTCTTCCGGCCATTTTCATGCCTTTGACTACACGTCCTCCGGCACGCCCACCTCCACCGATAGATCCAGGCTCACGAAGAGCGTGATGCACATTGTGGATAGGACCTTTACCTTTGAAACCATGTCGTTTTACAACACCTTGAAAACCTTTACCTTTAGAAATACCAGAGATAGTTACCGTGTCACCTTTTGCAAATTGGTCAACACCTAGCACTTGTCCAACTGTAAAGCCAGTGATTTCAGCATCTGCTTTCGCAGCTCTGAACTCCATAACTTTTTGGAAAAGTCCTGCATATTGTTTTACTTGAGGCTTGTTTACACGATGTCCTTTTTGCACTCCGTACCCTACTACCAATGCTGGATAACCATGTTTGTTCTTGTCTTTTATCTCAAGAACCGTCATTTCAGCGAATGATAAAATAGTTACTGCATGTGCCTCTGCGTTTTCATCAAAGTATTGAGTCATTCCTGACTTTTTTGCGAGCATTACTTTCATATTTTTTCTTTTAAGAGGAATCTTTTTTGCATTTGAGATTCATTAACATTAATTTATTAATTTTTAAATTACTTTCTATCAAGTATCACATTTTGTTTATAACTTTTTATTACAAATTATATTCTTTAAGAAGTGGGAGAGGTTCGACTCTCCCGAAGGTGTTCAGACCGACACTAGCCACGGCCAGTAGTAGCGGTAAAAAAGCCAGGTGACCAATGCACACGCAGCTAGAAAGTCAAAGAACATGACATAGTAGCCAAGAATATAGCCATATGGCCCGGACTTGAAACCTGTTAACCGCTCAGCAATTTTAAAAAATATACTGAGACGGATAACCACAAAGGCTCCGTAGACAAAAATGATCAAGTTCATTGTTGACTCCTATTTTCCTGTTTGGTTTGCCTTCTTAAAGAATACAATTTGTTGTAAACAAAATGTGATACTCGATATATTTAATTTGTAAAGAACTACATCATCTTTACCTCCACATCTACCCCACTTGGAAGTGCTAAGTTTGTCAGAGCTTCGGTCAATTTTGCATTTGGGTTCACAATGTCCAACACTCTTTTGTGAGTCCTTATTTCAAATTGTTCTCTCGAGTTTTTATACACGAAAGATGAACGAAGTACTGTATACTTGCGTATCTTTGTAGGCATAGGTACAGGACCGATAACTTTCGCTTCGTACTTTTCGGCAGTTTCCAAAATTTTCTTAACAGAAATGTCAAGAATTTTTGATTCAAATGCAGAAACTGCTATACGAAGTTTTGGTATACTGTCTACTTTTGCCATCTTCGATGATGACACAACTTTTTTTACAGCTACTTTTTTAACAGTAGTAGTTTTTTTAGCCACAACTTTTTTTGTTTTTACTTCTGTTTCTGCCATAATTTTTTGTTAATGAACATGTTACTCTTATCTACTTCTGGGATCACCACCAAACCAATATTATTGATCGGGGTGTGATCCCACAAGGGTTTATGAGTAAATAATTACTTAATTATTTTTGTAACAACACCAGCACCTACAGTTTTACCACCTTCACGAATAGCGAAACGAGTGTTCATTTCTAGTGCTACTGGCGCGATCAGTTTAACTGTAAACTTTGCATTGTCTCCTGGCATCACCATTTGTACACCTTCTGCAAGAGAAATTTCTCCTGTAACGTCAGTTGTACGAATGTAGAATTGAGGTTTATAACCTGTCAAGAATGGAGTGTGACGACCACCTTCTTCTTTCTTTAATACGTAAACTTCAGCTTCGAACTCTGAGTGAGGAGTTACAGACCCTGGTTTAGCAAGTACTTGTCCACGAGTAATGTCTTCTTTCTTCAAACCACGAACCAGGATTCCAGCGTTGTCGCCAGCTTGCCCTTGGTTAAGAGATTTGTTGAACATTTCAATACCTGTAACAGTAGCTTTCAAAGTGTCTTTAAGACCTACAACTTCGATTTCTTCACCAACTTTTACTATACCTCTTTCGATTCTTCCTGTAACTACAGTTCCACGTCCTTCGATAGAGAAGATATCTTCTACTGGCATCAGGAATGGTTTGTCCATGTCACGTTCTGGGATCGGGAAATAGGTATCAAGAGCATTTGTAAGCTCTAGAACTTTCATTGCCCAAGGGTCAGTATTGTCTTTAGACTCAAGAGCCTTAAGACCTGATCCACGGATAACTGGAGCATTTTTGTCGAAACCGTTTTTCTCAAGTAGCTCTCGCAACTCTTCTTCAACGATGTCAAGCATTTCTACATCGTCCACCATATCACATTTGTTCATGAATATGATGATTTTTGGCACACCTACTTGTTTTGCAAGTAGAACGTGTTCACGAGTTTGTGGCATGGCACCATCAGTCGCAGCAACCACTAGGATAGCTCCGTCCATTTGGGCAGCACCAGTAATCATGTTTTTGATATAGTCGGCGTGGCCTGGCGCGTCTACGTGTGCATAGTGTCTAGTTGGCGTCTCATACTCGTTGTGTGAGATGTTAATAGTAATACCACGCGCTTTTTCCTCAGGAGCCTTGTCAATACCGTCGATGCCAACAAGCTTTGCTGAAAACCCTGCGCCATTTCTAGCAAGGGTGTTTAGGATAGCTGCGGTTAAAGTAGTTTTTCCGTGGTCTACGTGTCCGATAGTTCCCACGTTCATGTGTGCTTTAGTTCGGTCAAATTCTGCCATATATTTAATCTATAAATTATTATTGTTTTTAATTTACCAGTTGCTTTTTAAAGAAGCCACAAACTTTTTGTTCAATTCGTATTTTTAGTACATCTATTCGCCTAAAAATACCAGAGGAACTTTCCTGCAGAACAGGAAATTGTCTCATAAACACCTTCACTTTTTTTATTCTAGGTATTTTTTTACAAATACAAACAAAAATCGCTAAGAGCGTTAGCGACAATAATAGCACAAAATACGCACAAAATCAAGCAATTTTCCACCAACTTTAACTTAAAAAGAGGTCATTCAACTCTTTGTATTTTTCAGTTATTTTGCAAGTCTCCTTGTAAATAGAGTTTAGGGTTCCAATAGAAATTTCAGCATGGTTTGGAACAGTTAGATGTTTTCCTTCAAACACAAACTTCATATGACTTCCTTTTTGACTGGTAAAAACAAATCCCACCTCTTCTAAAGCCTTGACTACTTCTTTCACTTTGTGAAGTCTAAATTTCTGAGGCATAAACATTGCTAGAGACCACCACAGTATAGGGCGATTTTACAACTGATTCTTCAAAATGAAGAGCAACGGCTTCGTCTATATTTCGCATCAACTCATCCAAAGTTTTAGCCTGAGTTACAATGCTTTCCTCTTGGGCATTAGCCACAAAATAGCCGTCTTCCCACTTGGTTACGAAAAAAGTTAATGTTTTCATATTTATATTTTACCACGAAAAGTACTAGTCAACAACGACGGTTCTAGAGGTTGTAGCTGTACTTGTGCCAAAAATAGCTGTGTAAGTCACCGTAAAAATAGCTGGGAAAGAGGCTGCAGAACCTATCGCAGCAGGTGTCAAAACGTTGAAAAAATCACTTGTTACAGCCACAGTGGTAGTTGCACTATTTGCATCTGTAAATATTGCTGCTGCCCCTGCGTCCACATAGTTTATAGTGGTGCTAGCGATATGTTCTGGGTTAGGTCCTAAAAGGGTTATAGAAAGTCCTGTACCCCACACAGCATTTGTTACTGATGTTGCTAGCACTACACCTTGTCTAGACTCAAGATAGTTTACCTTTTGCTCTAAAATAGTCGTCCTACTTTCTAGACTTACTACTCTGTTTACTATATCACCGAAAATCTTACCTACTCTTTCGTCCAACTCTTTTATAGCGTTTATATATATTGCCGACAAAGCCTGATAATTCACCTTAAGTTTACCTAAACCGTCTGGAATTATTACTTCAGGAAAAGCTTTTTGAACTTCCTGTGCGATGTACCCAATCTGGGTAGTTGTCCCATTTTCCTCATCTATCCAATTGAAATTAACAGTTCTAAACATTTTTATTTTATCTAAAACATTTGTAACTGTTGCAATATTTTTCTTCAAAGTTTCATCAGAATAAAAACCGTAACAGCTTTGCAGAGAATCTTTAGTGACAACTCCTAAAGGACTCACACAAAGTATCCTATCGGCTCCTGTTGAAATAGCTAGGTTTGAAAAATTGGGTGCAACGAAATTTCCACTCACTAGAACATTACCTTGCACAGATAACACTTCACTAGGTGTAGTAGTTCCCCCTATTCCCACTTTGCCACTATTGGCTACAAAGATAGTAGACGTAGCTTCGGACAAGCTTGTTGTACTGCCCCTAAAAGTAAAGCCATTTTGTAAACTAGCGGCTAGTGGGCCAGAGACGGACAGGTTTGTGAAAAAACCATTAGTTACTGTCGCATAGGAAAAAGTAGCGTTTGCAGCTATCAAATTTGCATTTAATGAGTTGGTGGTAGAGGCGTTTATGGCTTGAAAATTACCGGTATACCAGTTTGTTGACGTACCACTAGTAAAAGTGGCTAGACTGCTCTGGAGGTTGGTGTTATTTATATTTGTAGCTGTTAAATTGGTACCTGAAAAGTTGGTTGTGAAAAAATTAGTCGTGGTTGCACTGGTTCCGGTCGCATTTGTAAACAGTAAGTTTGTTATGTAGGCTGTCAACAAGTTTGAAACGTTGGCAAACATGTTGGTTGAGGTAGCAGCTGTAAAAGTCGCAAGGCTCGCTAGTAAGTTTGTAAAGTTTCCTAGGGTTCCAAAAAAGCTGTTGGCGTTAGAGGTGCTGGCATTGCTAGTTGAGGCATAAAGTACAGGTGTGAAAAGTGAGGTAGTAGCGTTGACAACTTGGGCACTTAAATTGCCCCCAGAAAAGCCACCCCCTGCCCCTTGCAAATCTGTGGCACATTCAAAAAGTGCAGTTGTGCTGTTGTAAACAACTTTTTGAGCAGGTAAGTTACAACTAGAAAGTCCTGCTCCAGAGATTTTAGACAAGCTAGCATTGCCGGTTGGGTCTACCGCAGTACCTGTGGTCGCCCCAAAGCCGTTGTACTGCCCGCCTGTAGCATACTGGGAAAGAAACTGGGTACTGCCGCCCCCACTTGCCCCGTCTCGCCCATTTAGGCCGTCTTTTCCGTCTCGCCCCGCCGGGCCTGGGACAGCTTTTTCTATCACCTGATACACTATTTGTGGCCTAGATGTAGTGTTGGTTGGGGCAGCAGTGGGTGTAGGTACTGGCTTTTGCTGTTGCAGTACAACTTCTTTTATCGGTGCTACTGGTTTTACAGGTGTAACTATTTCGGTTTTTATGTTTTGTATCACTTTTTCAGCAGGCTTTTCTGAAACAATAAATTTATTTGAGGGCTGCGCTACAGTTGGATTTATTTTTACGTCCAAGATAGCCTGAGTTTTGGACAACTCTTTCGTTTTTATAGTAGGGTACAAAACATTTGTACCTGTGGCGAGCTGGTTATTGTCTCCAATTTCTTTATAGCCTACTATCTCGGCGGTAGAGTAGCTGCCACCTTTTTCAAATGTGTTTTTCTCTGTAAGAAAGCACCTTGCGCCTGTACTCACAGCTTTAAAACTACAATAGGTGTTGAGTTTTAGCACCTTTGCAAAAGACTGTTCGTCATAATATATTTTTTCTATCACTTCGCCACTTTTGTCTTTTAGGTAGGCGTAGGAAAGGGCCGACACTTGCGAAAGACTCGCAAGTGCAAACACCCCAAATAAGGTTACAGTTAGAATTTTTTTCTTACCATTCATACAACTCAGTATACTGTCACTTTTTTTATTTTGCATAGGTTATCCACATTATATAGTTGGTGGCTCTGTAGCCGGCTCTGCTGGTGGCACCGGGTCCAACACTGGCTCTGCTGTTATTTCTGTTGCTGGTACTACTTCAGGAGCAGGTACGGTTGCAGGAGTGGTTGTTGGCAATGGGTTTACAAGTTTGTCTTGTTTTGTGTTTTTATAATTTATAAAATCTTTCAGATCATTTTCATTTATACAAGTTTGCCCTAAACACAATTTGTCTGTTTGTACCTCTTTAGCAGAAAGTTTATTAGTCACCAACTCGGTAACTACTAACAACCCACTGTTTAGCAGGTCTACTTTTTTGTTTAACTCAGTCAGTCTTTGTAGCATAAAGATCTGCATTTTTACAAAGCTCAGACTTTCAATTTTATCTGAACTGGTCGCTGCAAAACTTGCGTCCAAAAACTCTGGGTTTATAGCTGTAAATTGCTCTAGAAATAAATTATCTATAACTGTATTTAAGGTGGTAGTTGAGTTGTAAACGTTGACCGAGTTTGAAATAGCAGAGCTGACCGAGCTGTCTATCCGACTGTTAACAGTGTTTACTAGACCTGCAAAACTAGAGTTGTTTAAAGCCAGCTCTATACTAGAGTTGATAGTAGTGGTCGAGATGCTATTGCCTCCATTTTTAAGTATCTCAGGGTCATACCAAGTCGGCGCCACTTGCACCTCTATCTTTCCAAGCACTCCATCAAAAGCGTCTATTGCGTGCCCCACAATGTACCCAGCTTTCAACATTTTTACACCTACCCCAGGTACAGAGCCAACGCCAATCGGGTCTCCTTTTTTGATATTTCCATTTTCATTGGAAACTTTAGTTTCAACAATACCTAAATATCCTACAGTTCTAGCATTTACTTTGCCTTCGTTTTTTGTATTACCGACAAACCCCGTTCTATTTGAAACCACGCCAATAATGGTATCTATAAAAACTCCTTTTGTATACCCAGATTCACCATGTGTGATGATATCCCCATATTCAGTCTCAGTATCTACAATCAAAATTTCCCCAAAATCTGCTCCGTTAGTATTATACGCTACAGTTATTCCACCAACATCATTTCTTAGTGAAATCCTCCCAACAGATGTACCGTCGGTTTCGTTAGTAGAACTTGCAAAAAATCTGACAAAGGTCGCACAATCTGCTGATGTAGAGTAGTTAGAGTTTCCACTTGAAACACATGTATTAGGAATACCAGCGCCAGTGTTCAACCTCAAAACAGAACTAGTATTAGATGTTGTTGTCGCCAAGTTTGTCATTGCAAAAGCAGCGCTGCCAGTAGTCGTGCCGGGGACATTATCTACAAAATTCACTTTATAGTTGTTAGTCACAAACGGCCCACCTACAGAAAGTTTGTCCGCTACTCTGAGTGAACCCAAATCAACAAGAAGTCTCAAATAGTTTAAGTTTAAATCTTTGGTAGTAAGGGTGTCGGTGTAAAAATTGGTAGTAGTGGCTTGGGTAATAGTAGCCAAAGTCCCAGAAATATTTGTTCCAAAGATGTTTGTAGAGTTAAAGTTTGTGACAAACCAATTTGTAGACGTACCATTAGTAATGGTCGCATTTGTACCCATTATATTTGTAGCAACCAGCAAATTGTCTATGTTTGCATTTAGAGCAGACAACATATTGGAAACTCTAAAGTTGGTGGTTGTCGCATCTGTAAAAGTAGCAGAATTTACAACTACAAGATTGTCTATCTTAGAGTTAAGAGAGTTGAAAACATTGGCAAATAAATTTGTAGAAGTAGCTTGGGTAAAAGTAGCTTTTATACCCATCACGTTTTCATTGGTAAGGTTGGCAACCAACAAACCTGTAATAGTAGCGTTTCTTATTATTGCCCCATCTATAGCCAAATTTGTGGCTGTGGCGTTGGTCAAAGTAGCATTCACAAACTCAGAATTTTGAGAATTCAGATTCACCACTCTAGCATTTTGGGTAAACCAATTTGTAGAAGTACCACTAGTGATAGTCGCCAAGTCTCCAACAGTAGAAGAGGCGAACAAATTTCTAATTTCTGTCACCCCTAACAACTTTGTTGTACCTGTAGCTGTAAAGTTAGTAGTACTTAGACTTGCAAATTGTCCAGTTTGCGCTGTGACAGCGTTTACTGCGAGTGTGTCTATTTTGGAGTTTAAAGCTGTGAAAATCTCGGTAAATAAATTGGTAGAGGTCGCTGTTGTAAAAGTGGCGTAGTTAATGATAGTTGAAGAGGCAGAGATGTTTAGTGCATAAATAGTCTTGGTTGCCAGAAAGTTTCCTGCGATTATATCTTTATTAAACAGAGTATTGCCATTTACAATTAAAGTTGAGTCAATATTAGTAACATTTGTTGAGGTACCAATCCTTACAGCTGACGAGAAAGTTGGTAAATCTGAATAAGTTCCAATGTTAATTTCAGAGCCAGAGAGATCTACCTTATGTTCTAAATTACCGATACGTACGATACCTGAACCTGCTGTTCCCAAATTTAAATCACCCAAAAATGCTGCATCCCCATGAAAAGTGTTTGCACCATAAAAATCATTGTATCCAATTGTTGGAGCTGTACTAGAACCAAAAATATTTGAAGAAGAATTTCCTCCTCCAAATTGATTGTTTACTTGGTCACCAGTCCCAAAATAGTTTTGAGTTCCTGCACCTACACCAAAATAGTTTTCTGTGATGTTTGCTAGTTGTCCGCCAGACCCAAAAAAGTTAGTTGCATCTAGACCATTTCCAAACTGGTTGGTAAGACCTGTTCCTGTTGCCAGTGTCACTGCCCCACCAGCATATATTTCATTAAAGGCTGTCAAACCTGCCAAGATCACAGTGCCTGTAGCTGTTAAGTTTCCTGTTATTAGACTACCTAACTGCAAGCTAGAGCCAGTCGCATTTATAAATCCAAGTTGCCCAAAGTTTCCAAATAAAATATTGGAAGTGGTCGCAAAAATGGAAGTGGTTGTTGCCTCGGTGATGGTTGCCCTTTTACCTATGATGCCGTTGTAGGCAACACTGTCTGTCTCGATAATATCTGCATAAATTTTAGTAAAAGTTGCATTTGTGATAGTAGCATTCGCAAAGTTCACCATATTTGGAAACATGATGTCAGCCCCAGACAAGTCAAGTTTTCCAGAAACTGTAGTGGTGCCGGACAGAGTACTAGTACCAAAGAAATTGTTTACCCCGAACAAATTTGTAAAGTTTGAGCTTAGAAAACTTGAAAATAAATTAGTTGAAGTGGCATTGGTATTTGTTGCATTTTGGATTTTTGAGTCAGTGGCGTTTAGGTTCATCACACTAGCGTTGGTTATTTTAGAATTTGTTGAGTCAAAATTCATAGCAAACAAGTTGGTGCTACTTGCGTTCGTATTTGTCGCTTTTTTCACCGTCAACTCTTCAGCCGAAATATTTAAGAGTCTTGCAAAGCTAGCCCAAATATTTGTACTGGTAGAGTTGGTAACTGAAGCGTTGTTGGCAAATAAATCGTTCAAAAGTGCTGAGCCTGTAGCCACCAAGTCTGTCGTCACGATTTTTGTAGTGGTAGCGTTGGTAACAGTGGCGTTAGTTGCCAACAAATTTGTGGTGGTAAGGTCTGTGAACGCAGCTGAGATAGCACTCAACAAATTTGCAAACAAATTGGTAGAGGTTGAGTTTGTTAGGGTCGCATTTCTAGCATTTAAGTTGTCAGAGTTTGTTGTACTTGCATTTACACTTGAAGAATTTACAGTCGCCAAGTTTGCCGTCCCAGTTGCCGAAATGTTTGTGGTAGAAATATTTGCAAGTTGGGCATTGCTTCCTGTTGCATTTCTAAACAACAAATTGTTGGTGTTCAGGTCTAAAATCCTAGCAAAACTTGCCCAGATATTTGTAGAAGTGCTATTTGTGACTGTTGCCCTAGCAGAAAATAGGTCTTGAGCTGTTAAAGTGTCTACATTTGTAGTACTGGCGTTTACAGTAGTCACGTTTACAAATTGGGAATTTGCATTGATAGTGTTTAGGGTTAGTGAGTTTAAATTTGTTACATTGGCATTTGTACCATTAAAATTTGTACCGTTAAAAGTAACAGCATTGGAAGTGGTTGCATTACTAGTTGAAGCGTTAGAGGTCACAAAATTTGAATTGTTACCAAACAGAATTGCGATATTTGCTGAAATTAAATTTGCAAAGTCGGCCAATAAATTGTTAACAAATAAATTAGCAGAAGTCGCATTTACTATTGAGGCATTTTGTGATGACAGGTTGGTGTTTACCAAGTTGGTGATAGTGGCGTTAGCAATGCCACTTGATGGAAAAATAATGTCAGCATTTGTCAGGTCAAGCTTGCCAGAAATGGTTGTTGTACCAGAAAGAGTCGTAGTACCTACAATGCTCACCAAAAACGCAGAAAAGCTATTTGCAAATAAGTCTGAGGTAACAGTAGCTGAGGTTATGGTTGCTCTTTCGGTCAAAAAGCTAAAAATATTTGTCCCAGAGTTTGGGTTGCCGATATTTGTAGTACTAGCGCCAAAAGAGTTTATATTTGTAGTGCCCACAATGTCATTAAAACCATTGGTACTAAAATTAACAAAACTATTTATAGCAAAGTCACCAGCTGCAACTAACACATTACTATTTGTACTGTAGGAAAATAAATTATTTGTATTTAACCTGTCAACATTTACAATTGAACTGTTTAGAAATACAGAGTCAATAAAGTCTGACGAGATGAAATTTGAGAAAGTGGAACTGGCAAAAGTAGTTGAGGCTATTAAGAAATTGGTGGCCACGCTCGTAAAAGTAGCATTTTTAGGATACGCACCTAAAATACCTGACAGGTCAAAAGTTGTAGTCGACCCGTTTGTATATGTAAACAAAATATTTGTACTTGAGGTAGCCACACTTGCAATCCCGACTCCATTAAGACCGTTTGTACCATTAAGTCCTGCAACCCCTGCCACTCCAGCTGCACCGTTTACCCCGTTTGTTCCGTTTACTCCACTTGAACCGTTGGCTCCGTTTGCGCCATTCGTTCCATTTGTGCCATTAAGTCCATTTATGCCGTTGGTACCATTCGTTCCATTTGTACCGTCTAGACCATTTATGCCGTTGGTTCCGTTTACTCCGGCCACACCTTGTGTACCTGTTGCCCCTGTAATAGTCGGTATTAAAATATTTGTCGTAGATCCATTTGAGAGGTTGAAAGTTAGTAAATTTCCTAAGGCTGTGATTAGAGAAACTCCAACACCATTTAGACCATTTATACCATTTGCCCCACTTGCTCCGGTTGGTCCAGTAGCTCCATCCACACCAGCCAAGCCCTGTACACCCGTAGCACCTGTTGCACCAGTTAAGCCAATCGGGCCTTGAAGGCCTGCTGGTATAGTAAAGTTTTGAAAAGTTGAGTCAGAATAGCTAATTGTTAAAATACTTCCAGCTGAAGTTATACCCGAAATCCCACGACCTACGGCACCAGTAGCACCTGTTGCCCCTGCTGCTAAGTTTATAATGGTTGATGAACCGTTGGTTAAATATAAGGTAAAGCTGCTAGCATCTGTGGTAGTAGAAATACTAGCTACGCCCATTCCGTTTAAGCCGTTCAGACCATTGCTACCATTTGTACCATTGTTTCCATTTGTGCCTGCTGGACCAGCAACACCTGTTGCACCTTGTATACCCTGTATACCGGCGACACCTTGTGGGCCAGCTGGACCAGTGATACCCTGAGGGCCTGTAGCACCTGTTGCACCCTGAGGGCCAGCTACACCTTGGTCACCTTTTACTCCCTGAATACCTGTGTCACCCTTTGGACCAGTAGATCCATCTTGACCTGCGGGACCTTGGGAACCTGTAGAGCCCACAGAGCCTGCCACACCTTGTGGCCCAGAAACTCCTTGAGGTCCTGCTGGACCCGTGAGACCTGTTGCACCAACAGAACCAGTTGCACCCACGGCACCCGCTGTACCTGTAGCTCCTGTAATAGTCGGTATTAAAATATTTGTTGTAGATCCATTTGAGAGGTTGAAAGTTAATAAATTACCTATGGCTGTAATAATTGACACACCTACACCGTCAACACCTGCAGTACCGTTTGCCCCTGTAGCTCCATTTATAGTTGGTATAGTTAGTGTGGCTGTAGTGTTGTCTGAAAAGTTAAAACCTAGCAATGATCCGTTGGTTAAGTCTTGGAAAATACCTAAAAGACCACGTCCTGTTAAGCCGGTTAGACCTATGGCCCCCGTTGCCCCAACAGAACCATTATTACCTGCTGGACCTTGAACACCAACTGGACCTTGTGGACCCGTCGGACCAGCTATACCTTGAGTTCCCGTAGCCCCCTGCAAACCAGATAACCCTTGTAAGCCATTTGTGCCAGCTGGTCCGACAGCACCTGTTGCTCCAGTATTACCTTGAGGGCCAGCTGGACCTTGTGGACCCGTGGCTCCTGTCGGTCCAGCAGGTCCTATGAATGTCGGTACTGTAAAAATATTTGAAGAACCATTTGATAAATTTACAATCAAGTTGTTACCACTTTGGGTAACTCCGGATACGCTAGTACCCGTAGAACCAGTCAGACCTGTTAACCCAGTTAAACCCATTACACCTTGCGTGCCTGTTGCCCCCTGCAAACCAATATCGCCCTTTAAACCAACAAGACCCTGAGAACCAGTATCACCTTTGTCACCTTTTGTACCAGTATCACCTTTTACTGTCGGTACAGTTATGGTGGCTACTGTGTTATTTGAAAAATAGAACCCTAAGTTTGTAGCGTCTTGTAAAATACTTAAAATCCCCCTACCTGTGTCACCAGTTGGTCCTACTAGTCCTGTATCGCCTTTGTCACCTTTCGCACCTTGCAAACCTGTTGCACCAGTCGCTCCGGTCGGTCCAATTGCGCCAGTATCACCCTTTTGTCCCTGTGTGCCTTGTGGTCCTGTAGCTCCAGTTGCACCTGTCAAACCTGTGTCTCCTTTTACAGTTGGTATAGTTATTGTAGCTGTAGTGTTATCTGAGAAATTGAAACCAAGTAACGCTCCGTTTGTTAAATCTTGGAAAATTCCCAATAGTCCACGGCCAGTTAAACCAGTTGCACCTGCGGCACCGACGCCTCCAGTTGCGCCAGCTGCCCCAGTAGGACCAGTTAGGCCTGTCGCACCTGTAGAGCCAGTGGCACCTTGTGGCCCTGTAACACCTGTCGAACCTTGAGAGCCCGTCGCTCCGGTTGCACCAGCTGGACCCGTTAGCCCTGTTGCTCCTGTAACACCTTGGGCGCCGGTTGCACCAACATTACCAGCAGCACCTGTGGCTCCTTGAGGACCAACTGGCAAATTAAAAATATCTGATGTTCCACTTGTGTAGTTAACAGTTAAAACTGTACCACTTTGTGATTGGGAAATTCCTGTTATACCTCTTCCGTCTAGCCCCGTGTCACCTTTATCTCCTTTGGCTCCTGTGGCACCAGTCGCACCGACTGCTCCATTTGACCCAGCTGCCCCAGTTGGACCCGTTAGCCCTGTTGCACCTGTAGAACCAGTTGAGCCTTGTGGACCATTTGGACCCTGACTTCCTTGCGAGCCAGTGGCACCTTGGGCACCGGTTGGTCCTGTGAGACCCTGTACTCCTTGTGAACCAGTTGCACCACTAGGTCCTGTTGCCCCAACAGCTCCTGTAACTGTGGGGATAGTAATAGTCGCCGAAGTATTATCTGAAAAATAAAAACCTAGATTTGTACCATTTAAAGCATCTTGTAAGATAGTTAAAATACCTCGTCCGGCCACACCCACTGCGCCAGTACTACCTGTGTCTCCCTTTATCCCTTGTGTACCTTGTGAGCCAGTTGGGCCAGACGCACCTTGTGCACCAGTGGCACCGTTTGGACCTGTCGCTCCTGTGGCCCCAGTTGCTCCTGTAACAGTTGGGATAGTGACCGTTGTTGTGGCTCCATCTGTCTTCGTAAAAGTTAACATATCTCCCAGTGCTGTAATTAGAGATATACCTACACCTACTGTACCTTGTGTACCAGTTGCCCCAGTTGCACCCATTACACCTGCTGTGCCTGTCGCCCCTTTTTCACCCATCAAACCTTGCACCCCTGACAACAATTTGATTGTTGTCGAAGCCACCCCGTCTATATATAGTGTAAACGAGTCAGTCGTAGTGGAAATAGCAGTAATGCTAGACCCAGTTGCCCCTCTTGCCCCAACCTCTCCAGTCGGACCTACTGTTCCTGTAGCACCGGTAGCCCCTGTCGCCCCACTTCCCCCCCCAGAAAAACCTCCATATTGTGCTCCGTTGGTCAAATTTGAAAAATTAAAATTTGAACCTAGTCCAAAGACACCTCCTGAACCATTTGTATTTAAATTGCTCGCAGTATTTACGCTAGTGTTTGTAGCTGGCAGATATATAACTCTAGTTTCATTTACCACTTTGGTAATAGGGTTTACATAAGTTACATTAGTGTTGGTAGTTGAGGTTCCAGTATTTACTGAAGCACTTGTGGTAGTTGCTATATTATTTTTTGGAAACAACAGCGAACTAGATAAACCATCTTTTACGAAAATGTCGGTTTGACATAGTTTGTTATCATCTTTAGGTACAAGAGTAGCAAACGTACAGTAAATCCTAATAGAGAAATCTCCAAAGAGGTCTGACTGTTGAGTTGTAGATTGTGCAAAAATATTTTGGAAAGAAAGTAAGACTGAAATTGTAATAAAAAATATATTTATAGAAAAACTTTTTGCGTTTTGAAATAATTTCATAAAAAGATTGGGTTGATTAATAGATTTGCTATCTTGTACAGATTATAAATAAAAAAATGTGTTTGTACTCTACACAAATACTAGTGTAGCTCTTTTCGATTTAAAACAAACTTTTCTTTGTGGACAACTCACAGAAGTACCTTTAGGTATAACCGCAGGAAATACTTTAGTACAACTCACAGAAGTACCTTTAGGCATAACACCCACTTCATCGCCATATCAAAAAAACAAGGCGACGCCTTGTTTTTTTGTTATTAGTTAAATTTAATTTGTAACTTCCGTAACTGGCACAACTACAGCTGGCTCAACCACTATTACCTTTTCGCTTTTTTCATTAGGCGTAACCGGCTCAGTAACAGGAGAAGTAGGAACGTCTACAGGAACAATTTCAGGTATAGCTTCTGAAATGTCTACTTTTTTAATCACAGCCTTGGTGTCTAAGTAGTTTCTAAACTCTAGCATTTCACTTTCTGTAAAACAAGCTTGCCCAACACAGAGCTGTTGTACTGTGACTTTGTTTGCTTTTACGTCATTTGCTTTTAGAGTTGAAATTGCAAGCGTCATGTTCAAATAAACATCTGATAATTTTTCGAAAGTAGTTTTTATAAGCGCTGTAAATTTATCTGCAATAGTCAATTCTGTATCGTCGGCAGTCGTCCCATCGGAATAAGTATTTTTTATAAATACATAAATTTTCCCAGACCCATCATCATCTGTCAAAGCTTGACCTATAACTTGCCCTGACCCTGTGGCTTTCATTGCTTTTCCAGCAACGCTGCCGGCTGTCAAGAAATCTCCAGCTTTTACCTTACCATTTTCATCTGTAACTTTTACTGGCACACGTCCTGAAAGCCCTACAATCACGGCTTTTCCAGTACCGTCAGCCTCACCGATAACCATTCCAGGTTTTGTAGAGATAATTCCCAACACATTTTTTTGGTATCTCTTATTTGACTTTGCAACTTGAGAAATACCAGTCCCGTCTAGAGCTACAACATCCCCTTCTTCTACGGTATTGTCAGCTGTGTAGTACACCTCTGCAAGATCGGCACCTCCAAGTTTGTAAGCAACTACTTTAGCTCCCGCATCTAATGTAACTGGTGCAGATATTCCCCCAAGTCTCCTACCGAAATTTAGAGTTACAGTTCCACCACCTCTAGTAGATAGCACTCCACTAACATTGAAAGCTACCGTTCCACCAGATGTGTTGATATCAACTTTTGAACAATCCGCAGATGCAGAAGCAGTACTTGTGACCAACTCTATTGCCCTAAAATTACAACTCCCCAACCCACCTGAGCTCAAAAACCTTACTGAAGCACCACTATTTACCGCATTTGCACCGGAGATAGTCCCAGTTGCACTTATATACCAAACTTCATTTGCCCCAACTGTAAAACTAAGATCCGATACAGGAGCCAGAGTTGTACTGTCTGAACTAAATCCAGAACCAAGAACCGCATTTGCATTCGAGCCTGCACTTGGGTTTACCAATGTAATTAGTGAAGTGGTGGAAATTTTTCCATTTACAATACTCGTTAATATGTTTGTAGAAGTTGCAAAAGAGATTTCATTTGAAGTTGTAGCTCGCGCTATATTTTCAACCAAAGTCTTTGTAAAGGTCGCAAAATTCTCCGCGTACAAATTTGCAATATTTGCGTTTAAGATAGAAGTAGAAGCGACAGTACCAGTTGCTAGAGCGAAAATACCATTTGAGGCAAAATTCGTCGTTGTAGCGTTGGTAATTGTAGCGTTTGTTCCTGTTAGGTTTGTAAACAAAAGTGAGGTGAAATTTGCCAAACTAGAGAACAAATTAGTTGTCGTTGCGTTTGTAATTGTTGCATTTATTGAAACCAAGCCATCTATTTTTGCGTTCAAAGTGTTAAACAAAGTTGCAAACAGGTTGGTTGAAGTTGCGTTTGTTAAAGTTGCATTCACAGAAGTTATACCACTTGCAAAAACATCTCCAGAAATAAGTGCATTACCATTTACCGACAAGGCTTGTGAAGGTGTATCAGTACCAACCCCCACATTCCCACCGTTTCTGTTTAAAATCAAATTTGAGTAAGAAATACCTTGGTTCACAGCTTGGATAGACCCATAATCATTTGTAGTGTTGTAGCCAACCAAAAGCTGCTTGTTTGTATCTGTTTTACCACCCACAACCAATTGATATGGAACTGGCCCGCTTTGGTCTTGAGTTATATACGTGATCCCCAAGTTTGTTGTACCTGTTGCTGTTAAGTTTGTTGTTGCAAAGTTACTTGAAGTTGCATTGGAAACAGTTGCGTTTGTAGCTGTAAGATTTGTAAATGCAGCTGTCAAAGCATTAAACAAAGTTGCAAACAAGTTAGTTGTCGTAGCGTTTGTTAGTGTTGCATTTGTACCAAGCAAGTTTGAAGTTGAAGTGTTCGTTGCCACTAGGTTAGTAGATGTCGCATTCGTCAGTGTTGCATTGGTTGCAGTCAAGTTTGTGATGAAAGCAGAAATTGCATTCAACATAGCCGCAAAAGAATTTGTGCTTGTGGAGTTGGTGATAGATGCATTTTCAGAGAATAAATTTGTGTTGGTAGCATTAGTAATCGAAGCTGTAGTGCCAAACAAATTGTTAATGGTTGTAGAGGCGATAGTACCTGTCGCAAAGGCAAATGTTCCTGTTGAGGTCACATTTGTTATTGAAAGGTTTGTACCGGTCGCATTATTAAAGAAAAGGTCAAAAACTCGCAACAAATTTACAAATAAATTGGTAGTAGTAGCCGCTGTAAAAGTAGCCAAATTTCCATATAAATTTGAGATTATGGTTGTACCAGTTGCAGTTAAGTTTGTTGTACTTGCATTTGCAACTTGTAAATTTGTTCCCGTGGCACTTGTAAAGCTTAGATTTTGAACAAAAAGGTTTAGGAAATTTGCCCAAGTCGCAAACAAATGGGTTGTCGTAGCTTCTGTTATTGACGCCTTTACTGAAAATAGATTGGTAGAAGTAGAATTTGTAAATGATGCATTTTCAGAGAATAAATTTGTGTTGGTAGCATTAGTAATCGAAGCTGTAGTGCCAAACAAATTGTTGATGGTCGTAGAGGCTATGGTACCTGTCGCAAAGGCAAACGTTCCTGTTGAGGTCACATTGGTGATTGCAAGATTTGTACCGGTCGCATTATTAAAGAAAAGGTCAAAAACTCGCAACAAATTTACAAATAAATTAGTTATAGTAGCATTTGTTAAAGTTGCAAAAGTTCCAATTAAGTTTGTCGTAGTTGCGTTTAGCAGTGCAGCGTTTGTAGCTACAAAGTTTGTAGTTGTTGCGTTGGTCAGTGTCGCATTTTGCGACAACAAGTTTACCAAGTTAGCAAAAAGTGAATATATGTAAGTTGAAGTTGCATTTGTTAGAGAAGCATTTTGGGCAAATAAATTGGTAGTTGTAGAGTTTACAGACACTAAATTTGTAGAAAACGTGTTTGTAGCTGTAACGTTTGCAAGGTATGCATTTTGCCCAGTTATATCTCCTGTTGTTATCTTTTCACTAGTTAAAAAGTGAATGAAAGTAGAATAAATATCTCCAGGTACTGTTGTCTGATAAGGGTTGGAATTAGTGTTACCCCCAGCGTAAATGTAGGCAGTTGGGCCTACAGCAGCGCCTCCGATTGTTGTTTGATAGACAATAGTAGTAGTACCGTTTCTACCATCTTTTCCGTCTCGCCCAGAAACATACACAACTTGGGCGTTTTTAGTGTTCACACTTGTAGCGATAACATTGTTTATTTGTTTAGCTTTGTTTTCGGTTAAAACTGACCCCTTAGTTTCAGCATTTTCACTTTTATCTACCACTAAAATATTGGTGTTACAGGCTTTGTTGTCTGCCCCTGGCACAAAATCAGCAAAAGTACAATAAACTTTTATAGAAATGTTTCCGATAAAGTCCATCTTTTTCGTTTCTAAAACACTTTGGGCAAAAGTGTAAGAAAAGGCAAAGACAGTTGTAGTAATAAGGGCAAAGACAGTGTTTTGGATATTTTTAATCATATATTCTTTTTTGATACTCTAAATTTTAATAATTTTAATTTACTATAAAAGCTACTCTTGTTAATTTTTAACACCGAACACTACAACCGAACCGATAAACCTTGCTCAGTCTGCATCTCTTGTAGCTTTGCTTTATAAATATTTCGTCCGTTAATGTACGCCACTGTCACGAAAAAAGCAATAAGCAAGAGACAGATGCGGATGATGCTTCCCTTATTATTTTTGATAAATTCTACTAAATTGTTCATAAAATTTCTTTTTTTTAATTTAACTTTTTAATTTACTCTAATTAAACTTATCCAGCATTATACACTTTTACCCAAACAAAAAACAAGCTTGACAGGCCAAACCTGTATTTTATTTCTATTTTACAGCAATTTCTTTACCTTTTATGGGCAGCCCCAGCTTCATTTTTTTCTCATTATTCAAATCACTTGTGATGTTTAGGTCCTCAGAAAAAGCGGTTATTTGCATTAGTAAATTTTCAGCATTATAGGCCATTTTTTCCTGTATTTCTGCATTGGCCAAATCAAAGTTGCCCTCTTTTTTAAGCAAGTGTAGAGTTACGGCATGGGTTATTTCGTGTATGAGTGTATATTTGGAAAAACTCTCTACGACCATAAGGTCTTTGGTTGGATTATAAAACCCGCCAGTACTCCCTTTAAAAGTTGCCAAACAAAAAGTCAAAATGTCCCCGTCTACATGCTTTATTTCCCCACATTTCTTTATTTCGTAGGGCGATACTTCTTTGTTAACTGAAGCATCTATACGCCCAGATGTAGTGGCTAGGTTGTAGGCTTTAGAGCTACCTTTAGTGGCTTTCTGTTGTTGAAAAACCGAAAAAGCCTTATTTGAAAAGGCTAAAATTGAAATTGTACCAAACAAAAGTACACCCCAAAACACAAACTTTTTTACTCTCAACATAATTTTAATTTTAAAGCATTACTCAAAGACTTTTACTTACTCTAAAAATCTTTACTTTACAAAATACTTTATGTTGTTATAATAGCACAAAATTATACATCAGTCAATATCATTTGTACAGCTATTTTTAATGTATTTTTTGTGAAAACACCCCTGATTCTTGGTCCTTTTCTTTTCTGGCGATATTTTGAATTTCAGAAAATTCTTTTAATTCTTGAAAACTTTTAAAAGTTCTGGTAGCAGTATCAAGCATTCCTCGCTCGTAAAATATTTCAGCCGAGTCTTCTGGTATCAACATTCTCCAGTCAAAACTTATTTTTTCTTTTTTCGATAAAACTTGGTTTAGCTCATCAAAAATATTGGTGGTACAAGATGAAAACAAAGTGTTATAAAATTCTGGTTCTAAATGAGCTTTTTTAGCTCTTTCTAAAGACACTTTAAACAACGCTTGTTTCTGGTTTTCAGACAATTTCAATTTGAAAGAATACAGCCTGTCGTCCCTCACCACAGTGCGCAAAGTCACAATATCTTTTTCATCTACCAACATATAGAAAATATTGTATTTCTTGAAGATGCCGTAAAGTGGGTTGTAGCTGTCCCCCTCTACTTTTCTAGCCTCGACTGAAACCGATAAAAATCTACCATCTTTAAAACCAAAAGTTAAAAAAGTATGGGCGGCTTGATAGCCCCAAAAAGGATTGACAAGGTAATAAACACTTTCAACTTGGTCCAAAGCATAACTTCTTTCATCATATTTTATTTCATATTCTTTTTCTGACTGACCATAGCTAAAATTCTTGATTTTAGAAATTGTTACACTAGATGTAGCATTTGAAGAAAAAGTGATTTCAGGGGCTATTTTGGCGTCTACAGTCCAGTTTTTGTCATTGGTAGGAGTCAATAAAAACAAATAAACTATAAATACTACAACTGGTGCCAAAACTAATTTATAAATTTTATTTTGCATACCTAGTACACTGACACAACTAACTCAGACACAGTGCCATCAGTATTTACTTTTGTCACTTTTTTCTCACCATTGTCAGCATATGTATGACTGGACACACTTTCACAACTAGTAGCTGTTGCATTTTTTGTCATATTCAGATTTTCAATATTACCATCTCCCCAGTTTAGCTTTACACTTTCACATACACCATTTACTAACTCACCAGTAACTTTTATTTTTACAGACTTTTCTAGTTTAGTAACAAGTTGTAGCCCAGAACTTGACAGACCAGCACTGGCATCAGATATTTTAAACATTTCAGAATACGACTCATTCAAAATCTTAGGACTGGTAGAGCCGGTAGGACAGTCCGTAAAACAAGCATTTCTGTTGTCATAAAAACTTGCCTTTACAAAGTACTCTGTGTCTTTAGATAAAACTACTCCATTGGCCAGTTTCTTTTCTACTTTCCAAGTATAGCTTCCACTAGGAGTGTAGTATGTACCTAGGTCTGGGACTTTTGCAATAGTTCCCACCACCTCATACTTTTTAGTTTTAGAGCTCATGTTTACAACTTCCAAAAGTACACCCTCGCCATTGATGTCAGAGTTGTTTAACCAAGACAACTCTGTGCTTTTACCAAAAACTTTTTCTCCAGAACTTATTTCAACTTTTCTTTCAGTTTCATTTATCTTTATGATGGCGCTTTGGTTATCCGTCTGATACACATTTGAATATGTGTCGACGGTTAAAGTTATTGGGTATGTGCTGTAGGTCTTGTTCAAAGAAATTACAACCCTAAACTTATTTACCACTTCTTGCCCAGGTGAGAGTGTTATGTACTCATCTTTTAAGGTTAAGCAAGTCGGCGCAGGATTGTACCCAAAATAGTCGTAAAGATCTACACCATTTGCACGCAAAATATCACCTTCATAGTTATCACAAACTGTTTTCTTGTAAGTTATACTAAAAAATCTTGAGTTATTTTTATGTATTACAGAAACCACCATTGTGTCACCTTTTTTATACTCTACTTTATCTGTTTTTACAAAAATATTTAAACCTTCTTCACTTGCCGTATTCGGAGTTGTCTTTGGGATTTCACCCACCCTAAACTTAGTTTCTTTTGCTAACATAAGTATTCCATACAAGTTATTCGCAAAAACTAATCTGAAAGTTTTGCTACCATTAGTCATACCAGTTGGAACATAAGTTTCAAAACTTGTAGCAATACTTTCCCCGTTTTTTAGTGTTTTGAAAGATTGCTGACCACTAGTTAAAGTGCAGACATTTTTTTTAACAGAAAAAACATCTTCATAGTTTTTACCCTCAAACTGCAAGGCAAAAGGAGAGGTTTCTACACAGGGAAAACTGTTGTAATAATAAACATCATGACCGGAGTTATTTTTAGCCTCAGCTTTTATAGTTATCTTGTCTCCAACGTTATAACTAGACTTGTCTGTTGTGACTGACGCATCCAGCAGCACATTACCACTTGGTATAGGCTCTACCCTCAGAGTTTTAGAAACATTTACACCATCATTTTTAAGGCAGCTTAAAGTAAAGTTCATAGGGTAATTTGTAACGTTTAAATTTTCCCCACCAAAGTTTATAGCTTCTTTGTCTCTAAAACCATCTCCACTGATTGTACAACTTTTTACATTTAAAGTAGACCAAGAAATATAAGTATTCCCTTCACAAGGGGTAGAGCCTTTTACCTGTGTACCAAAAAGTCTTTTGCTAGAGGAACTAAATGCAGGTGCAGCACCTGTACAAACAGCTTTTATGTTTGCACCATATCGCTCGGCTTTAAAACTAGTTATACCCTCTTCACTTCCTCTGTTGCCAGCACCCAAGAGTATACCAGCAGCCCGACTACCAGTTCCGCAAACCACATTAAAAGTTTCGTTGACAGTTTTAGCTGAGACTATTTTTGTACCGCTTGTCGCCACTTTTTCCCCATTTATTGCACATTCATCCACATTTTCGGCCTGCCAGTTTATTTCAGCTTTTTGACCTATCTCTAGGGCTGACGGATTTATAGATGCATTTAAGCTGGGTGCCGGGGGTATAGCTTGGTTGGGCGAGATAAAAATTTCTTTTTTAAAGTTGTTCTTATTAACATCATCACAAGCTATCTCCAATTTCAAGCCTCTGCTTACTTTAAAAACTTTTGTACCATTACTTTCTACACTCACCTCATTTAGCTTACAATTTAAAGCATTTTTAGACTCCCAATTTACAGTCACACCCTCTTCATTAGAACTAACAGGATAGAGGGACAAAGTCAGATCAGTTTTTATCTCTACTTTTGGCTCATATTTACACCACAAAGATTTTATTTTACTATATGTATCTGGACCGACTTTGCCAAAGGGGTACATGCCATTTTGAGTTTGAAACTTTCGTACTGCTTGGGCTGTCTCATAGCCAAAAAAGCCACTGGCTACAACTTTTGGGTTTCCCTCTTTTTTTAAGACTTCTTGTAGCTTGCGTACATCCTCGCCAATGTCACCCCTGTAAATTTCTCTCTTAAAAGAGCTACAAAAGTCTGGATACTTTTCTGCACTGGCAGTTAAAGTGGATATGGCTGATACTGAAAATAGTGTTACTAAAATTAATAATTTATTCATAGCTAATTTAGTTTTTACGATTACGTAAGTGGTGATGCCTGTCATGCGCAAAGAGCAACAAAACTAGTCCAAGCAAAATGAAAGATATAGCCCCCCAAACTTTGTTAACCCAAGTGTTGTCAAACATACTGCCGCTTGGCAGTACCTCACCAATTACTGTCGAGTTGCAGTCTATAACCCCAATATCTTTGTCTGAGGCTTGGTCTGCACTAGTATTTTTAACTCGCAATAGGTAGCTACCCTCAGCCAAAGTTTTCTCTGGTATGACTACAGCAAAAGTTTTGTTAATACCCACCACTTCATTTACTTTTTTTTCAAACATTACACTTTGTGTCTTGTCCAAGACAGACACTTCGTACTTGCCTTGCACACTCTTGTCAGCTCCTGCCAATAAATCAATATTGAAATTGTAAGCGCTGTCTTTACATAAAATAGTCTCGCCTGAAAGGGTAAAAGCCGCTGACTTTTTCTTAACAATTGGGGTCACAGTTTTTATCACATCAACACTTGCGGTAATAGACTTAGGTGTATCTACCATCCCGCCAATAGAAAGCAGAATTTCTTTTTTCTCTATACCCGTATCTACATTGTCAGAGTCCAAAGCTTGGCCACCCAAGATATTTACATAGGCCTGTCCATTTTTAACTGCAGTGAATGTGTATTTTACAAAGTTACTGCTGGCTGCCAGCCCTTTTGGGTAGCCAGCAGTACGCACTATTATTCCCTCGCTAGTGTCAGTTAGCTGGTATGGCACCTCACGAAGTGGTATGGCCGACTCGTCGCCAAACTCAGCACTTTTAAATTTAAGTTTTTCTGCGTCATAGGAAAGTTTAGAAGAAACTGTAAAGACTGGGTTAGCTGCGTCTGGACGTATACGCAAACTAATGGTTACATCTTGTCCTACGTTTGGCTCTAGCTCACTCACCAAGACATTGGTCGGCATGGGTGCGGCCAAAACAGCTGTGAAGAATAGACCTGCTAAAGACGCAGCTAGACCGAGAGATTTTAAATTTTTACTAAATGTATTTCGTACTTGCATATATTTATTTAATTTACTCTCTTTATTTTAGCCCTACCTTTGTTCCCCAGTAGATCATGATAATGTTAAAGTCCAGCAAGCTGACCAACCCGTCACAGTTTAGGTCAGCTTTGTTAGCCACTTTACACCTGTCAGGCTTGGACAAACCCTTATCTACAGATGCACTTTTACCCCAGTTTACCATTAGCTGGTTGTAGTCCAGCAGGTCGACACTTCCTTTGTCGTCAATGTCGGCACGATAGTTGTTGGCATAGTCAGTTGTTTGATTTTGTGGCCCAGCTTGGGTTTGATACTCGCTAGCCTTAATGGTTTGGGTGTTTATTAAACTGTTTACAATGTTTAGATCGGGTATTATTCCGCCTCCGCCTCCGCCACCTCCACCACCTCCGCCGCTACTTGGTCCAGTTGGCGGCACTCTATTTGGTATTATTTTCCAATCAGTCTTTACACAAGTATCTGCCCCACTGGCGCAATCAAACTTTATCCACCCTCCATAACTCCCTCCTGCCCAAGCATAACCATTCAACTCGCTGCCTATTGATCCTGATGTACTGATGGCCCCAACTCTACCAACACTAGTTGAAGTAGAGATACCAAAATTTATCCATCCTGAAATCTGTGACCAAGCCATGCCACTGGCAACTCCTGTATTTGGGTCAAAGACAACCCCTTCTGTACCTGTTACATTCATGTTTATCCACCCCAATTCATTTCCCCACGCATAGCCATTAAGCACACCATTCGTATCAATAGTTATAGGTGTAAGTCCAGTTGGTATTTGTGGTGCCCAATTTATTTTTCCAGCTTGTCCTACAGAACAAGCAGAGTCGTGACAAACCAATGAATATTTAGAGGTCGCGTCAATTGTTCCATTTGAGGCATCAGCTAAAACCATGTTTGAAATTGAAGCGATTAATAATAATGTAAAACTTACAAGAGAAATTTTTCTGTTCATGAAAAAAGTATACAGCCATCTATTTTTTTTTCTAAATTTTTTTGTTGATAACTTTGTTAAAATACAAAATTCTTACCGAAAAAGCTCCTTACCCCCTAAAGAGTTATTATTCCCCTACATGATCAGAAAACAAAAAACCTCTTCTCTAGGGGTGAGTGTGTTTTACTTATCAACATTTACAACTTCTCCCGCCTGTCTTCTAATTGTTCTCATGGTTCCCTCTCTAACTTCTTAAAATTTTCACAATTTCTTGTCCTGATAGCACTTTGAAAATCTTTGGCATATTAAATTAATTAGGAACTTTATCTGAATAAAGAATAGTAAAATATGGAGATTTCACTGGCTCATCTTCAAAATATAGTTCAACAGCTTCTTTGATGTTTTTAAGTAAAATATCCAATGTCTCTCCTTGTGTTACAATCCCAAAATTTCCTCCATCTGCTGTGTATACGCCATCCTCAAAAAAAACATTAAAATTAATTAGATTGTTTATGTTCATGATTATATCATATAATACGTGCTATCGGCCTTTTTATTACATTTTCTCCCAACTACAAGGGCACCAAGTGCTTTAGCACAAAACCCCTCTTGCGAAGGAGGTTTTGTTTTTTCCTTGAAACCTTTAATCTTTCAGAAAATAATTTTAGTTAAATACATTTGACTAAATTTTGACTGAAATTATTTCTTGATATAATATGAGAAATTATGAAAAATTTTACGAAATGGTTTGATTTAAAAAGTAATCTAAATTTCAAAGAATACATCCCAGAAACTTCTGAAATTTATTTCAGAGAAAGAGAGATATGGTTTGCAAGTATTGGTTTAAATATTGGCATAGAAGAGGATGGCAAGAATGGTCTTTTTGAAAGACCTGTTTTAATTTTAAAAAAATTTAATCAAAAAATGTTATTGATAATCCCATTAACGACACAAGTAAAAGAATTCAAATACCAAGCTCAATACAAATTAAATGGAATTATTTATGGTGCAAAACTTAGTCAGATAAAACTAATCGACTCAAAAAGACTTTTAAGGAAGGTAGAAATTTTAGATGGGGAGCAATTTAAAATTATAAAAAATAAATTCTTAAAAATGTTTTAGAGTCCTTAACAAAAACAAAAAACCTCTTACGGGTTTTTCTCGGAGTCTTGCGACCATAGTCATAAGTTATATGAATAGCTTATGTTAACTAAAGTATATCCCAAATTCATTTTTTGTCAACCAAATTTTTTTCAACCACAAGGGCACCAAGTGCTTTAGCACAAAACCCCCTCTTTACTAGCCAAAATTATATCTTGACATATAAGAGTTAGTTTTGCAAAATATACTGGTTTGGTAAGTTGTTTTTTGCTATAATCACAAAATGAAGAATACAGAACTCCTGCTAAATATAGTTGAACAATATTTTAAACTTAAAGATGGGGAACTAATCGAAAAACACTTAGAATTAATAAAAATTTTCAATAGAAGTGAACAACAAATTTTAATTAGCAGAAAAGCATTGAAACATTTTGTAGAGAGCAGAAAACGTGAACTATCAATCAATCATTCAGACAAAAATATTATAGAACTACTTAAGTTTGCTATTTCAAATATTGAAAATGTATTTACAAGCTATGATTCTGCGGATATAGGTGAACAAGGTAGAAAAATATTGTCCAAAGACTATTCCAATTTAGGATTTCCTCACCTGCGTATAGTCTACGATGAAAAAAATAATAACTTAGAAATTGTATCCATCCATTTCAGAAAAAATAGAAGAAATTAAAAAACCCAATTTTATTTGGGTTTTTTAATTAGTTAGAGGGAGCGGCAGGGTTGCCCCGGTTTCCCTATGAGTACCTTCTTGCGAAAGTCCGCAGCAAGCCGATTTTCTGTCGTCTAACTGTTAAGGAGTATATACCTAGACATGTCTTTTGTCAACCACAAGGACACCAAGTGCTTAGCACAAAACCCCCTGCTTTCGCAGGGGGGTTTGTTTTTTCCTTGAAACTTTTAAACTTTCAGAAAATAATTTTAACTGATTGAGTAAGGGTTAGTTGGTAAGTTGTAAATGGCTCATGATTTTGTTAAAATAGACGAATGAATAAAGATTTCAAAAATTGGAATATTCTAAAACAAGAAATAGAAAAAAGTGAGGTGGAGATTTTTGCAAATAAGCGTGAAATTTGGTGGGCACATATTGGAACAAATATTGGCTCTGAAGTTTGTGGAAAGAACCAACCTTTTGAGAGACCTGTTTTAATACTAAAGGTTTTTGCTAAAAATTTAATATTGGTTGCACCACTTACTACAAAATTTAAAAACACCAAAAATCATATCGTGATTAAAGTTGGAGAAAATACCTCTTATTTAATGGTAGAACATACAAAAACTATTAGCACTAAGAGGTTGTCCAGAAAAATTAGCAAACTTGGGGAAACTATTTTTTCTGAAATTTACAAAAAATATAAAGAATTATTTTAAAATCGAAAAGTCCCTTTCGGGACTTTTCTCGGAGCCTTTCGGCCATGTGTGGACAGTATACCAAGTCCATATTTTTTGTCAACCAAACTTTTTTCAACCACAAGGGCACCAAGTGCTTTAGCACAAAACCCCCTGCTTTCGCAGGGGGTTTTGTTTTTTCCTTTAAACTTTTATTCTTTCAGAAAATAGTTTTAGTTAAATATATTTGACTATATTTTGGCTGAAATTATATCTTGATATAAACTTCGTTTCACTCACAAAAGAAAATAAATTTTCTTTTGATTCGCTACACTAGATTATTGACGGATTGAGTAAGAGTTAGTTGGGAAGTTGTACACTGTCGCAGCAGAAATGTTTGTACCACCACCAACTGAGTCATCCCAAGTAGTTGTACCTGGAGTAACCGATGAAGAAACTGTAACTACTGTAGAAGCAGTAACTGTTCCAGCAACGTTAGCATAAAGACTGAAAGTCTTAGATGTATTAGGGGCAATTGTGTATCCAGCTGGAGATGCTCCAAATGTCATTACACAAGCACCTATAGCAGTACAACCAGATGAGACACTTGAACCAGAGATAGTAGTATTACCATCTGCAATTCTTGCTCCAGACAATACTACTGAAGTTAAACCAGACACAGCAACATTGAATGCAAGGTTGTTGATACGGATTTGTCCAGCAGCGTCAGCAGCAATAGTAACTTCACCAATTTTGTTTTCAGCTCCGATAGTAAGACCCGTTTGTTGTGTAGAACTTACAGTAAAGGTTGGTTTAGAACCAACGATCATATGTGAAGCTGTAACAGCAGTACCTGGAGTTGGAGTGATAGATTGTACAGTATTTCCATCATTGTAAGTAACAGTTGTAGCTGTTAGGTTTACAGTAACAGGAGAGTTAGCTGAACAGCCGTTTACAGTACCAACACACACAAGACCAACAGTAACTGGAATGTTTATACCAGATGCGTCAGCAGGAACAACTGAACCTACATTGTAGATTGTTGCAGTTCCACCAACAAAGTTTGCTGACTTACCATTCATCATTACAGTAGTAACTGTGTTAGTAGGAGCAGTAAACGTAACATCTTTAACAGTTGCACCAGCAGTACCGTTAGACTTGAAGTTATACGTACCAATTACAAACGCAGTTTGATTTCCTGTTACAAGTTGTGCAACTGGAGAAAGACCTGTGTTGTAAGTAACTCCACCTGCCGCTATTACAGCTGCATTTGAAGTCGTGATAGATCCTAGAACAGTGGCAGTTGTAGCTGACAAGTTAGAAGTGTTACCACGGTAAGTAATGTTAAATGATGGCTGTACAGTTAGAGTAGATGCACCTGAACCAAAGTCTGCATACACATCAAATACTTTCGTAGTTGATTGTGGAATAGACAATTGAGCCGAGAATGCGTTTGAACTAGTTATAACTGGATTACCAATTGGAGTACCTACTACAGTCGAACCATCCTTAATTGTAAGGTTAGTCAATTGATTAGCAGGTTGCATTGTGTTTCCAGCTCCTGCAACAAGAGTAACAGACAAGTTGTTTACAGTAACTCCTTCTGCAGATCCAGTTTGGATAGAGAATGAACCAATTTTAACAGCTTGTGCGTTTGGCGCTTTTGTAGAAGTAGAGAAACCAGAAGTTGCTCCAAAAGTTACATTATTTCCGATTGTAAGAGTTTGACCTCCAGAAGCAGAAGTGTTTGTAGTTTGTGAAGACGAAATTCCTTGTGCATTTTGAGAACCAACTAACAAGTTAGCTGTAATTGTGCCTGCAGTATAGGCAACAGATGATGAGTTCAAAGTGTCAGCTCTAAGTTCTACTGTAACAGATTGTCCAGCAGGAATATAAAGTGATGAACCAAGACCATTAAATGCGAATGCAATACCAGCAGCATTAACTCCGATTGTAATCGGGTTAATATTTGAACCAACTTGACCTCCATTTACATAGAGAGCTACGTTAGCCAAAGTAACTTGTCCCCCAGAAGCGGCAGTAAGACCACCTGCACCTGTTGTAGTGTTGAAATTTAAAGTTGTAACTTTAACATCTTCACCATAAGAAGTAAATTTCCAAGCTCCGATTTTTACATTTGAGGCTCCACCAACCAAGTTTGTTTGGTTATTGAAAGCAGTATCTTGTGTAATTGTCAAAGAACCAGTGTTTACAGTAATTTGTCCTGCATTAGAGTTAACTAAGTCATTACCATTATTTGTAACATTTACATAGATACCAGGAAGAGTTGAGTCTTCTACACGGATATCTGTTCCTCTTTCTACAGACATGTAGAAATTTCGGTTTGCACCAGCCACAACATCAGCTCTAAGTTCTACCAAGTGTGAACCAGTATTCAACATAACAGGGTTAGCCATCATGTCAAAAATGAATTGATTCATAGAGTTGATAGCTCCACTTCCTTTTGAAACACCGTCAATGTACAATTGTGCATTTGAAAGTGTGTTTGAAGGAGCAGATCCAATCATCTTGAAAGTAATCCCAGCAAATTTTGCAGGATTAGTTCCGATACTAAGAGAGTTAGACCAAATGATTTGATTCATTGATCCAGCATTTATAGCAGTAGCAGATGGGTTTGGAGTTGCAGTTGGGAAATTAGCTGTTACTGTTTGAGCAGAAGAAATTGAAAACAATGGACCATTTACTCCTTCAACCGGAGTTGAAGTCGCACCCATCATAGTCACTGACTTCATAGCAACACCAACAGTTTGACCTGAAGATGATGTACAGCCAGAGATTCCCGCTTTACAGATATCAGCTCTTACAGTAATAGTTTTTGTACCATTAACTGTAAAGATTCCTGAACCTGAAGAAAAACGGATAGTTCCATTTGTAAGTACAGATGACGCATCTGTAATACGAGTTGCCCCGTCATACAAATACACATTTCTAAGTGTAGAGTTTGAAGACAGACCTATTCTTTGCAATTCTAGAACAGTCACAGATCCGTTTCCAGATACTACGAACTCTCCTAATTTTGCTCCAGATTGTCCTTCAACTAATACAGATACTGGAATATTGTTAGAAACAACGCCTGAGCCAGTATTTGTAACAGGAGGAACGGTTGTAGTGTTACCAGTAGCTGAACAAATTTTGTTCAAAGCCATTCTAGTAAGAGGTCCAGCGTATCCTGAAACAGGAGACACACCATTAGCAGCTTGGAATCTCTTCACAGCAGCCATAGTTGCAGGTCCGAATCTTAGAGACTCATACCCAGCAGAACCAGCACCAGACGCAGCTACACGAGTAGCAGCATCCATGTTTAATAATTTTTGCAAATTTTGTACATCCGTTGAAACAGCTCCAAGTTTTAAGTTGGTGTTGAATTGGTATGCGCAAGTATTTGTTTGTGCAGGAACAGTTGCGAAAGCTGCTGACAAAGTCAGAGCAGCTACAGCAACAGAACCCAACACAGATTTAGTTAATGCCATAATTTATTTAATGATTTTTAATGTCGCCAATTTTCTTAGGATTTGCGAGATTGTAATTGCGACAGAGTAAATTTTAAATTTATTTTTTTATACTTTTAACTTTGTTATTTTATTTAACGCTATTAATTTCTAGAAAAATGAAAACTTAGATATTTTTCCCCACCGTTGTTTATACAGAATTATATTTCCCCTATAGCTTAATTTAATTTTAAGCTGGTAGAAACTAGTTTCCTGTTAATTGATGATAATAAGAAATTTGTTTTGTCATCTTTGGTTGTGACACCAAAGACCGCATTTCTCGTACGATCGAAATGCAAAGATCGTGATATTAAACTATTGCTAGTTTTAATACCAAAAGTTTCGATTCACATTTTTCAATATTTAATTGTCAATGATCATCACAAGCTCTAGAGAGATTAAGGACACGACCCCTAATATCACTTTCTTTTAACGCTTGCAAATTGTTATTACCGATCAATCAATTAATTAATTGACTGAAAAGTCTCCCCCCACACACCTAGATACGAACTTACCCCTGTTTTGTGACAAGGAAAAGTGGTTAAAAAAGCGGCAGGAGGATAACTAGTATTGTACCATGAAATGGGTGTTTTAACTAGGCTAAAATCCTGTACAAAAAACTTAATACACACTAATACACACTATCGTGGTCGCCAATATCTACAATCAAAATAGTCTTTTCAACTATTATTATAAATATGACCCTGTCTTTATAATTTAATCTGCAACTATACCTGTCTGCAAATTTTCCTGCCAGTTTGTGCATTTTTAAACTCGGTGAAAATGGATCTATTTCTAACTTAGAAAAAACTTTACTAAGGGTAACACTTTGCTCGACTGTTAGTTTTTTAATTTTTCTTTTGACGAACTCTGTGACTTCTATTTTGTACACACTCTCTTACCCCAAATTTAAATCCCGCCAATTTGTGGTCTTGCCTTTTTTGTATTCTTTTAAAGCATCTGAAGTTCTCTTTTCTATGCTTTTTTTGGTAATCTTCCAACCTGTAGTTTGTGTTTTTTGAGACTTTAAAAGATTCGTTAGGAAAAGTTTTGGTACAACTACAAAAGGCCCCTTTTCAGAATTGTAGTCAAAAAGTTTTTTATCTAAAATTACGTTATTCATATCTCTAAATATACCACACCTTAAAACTATTTCAAATAGTACTTTGCCCAGCGTTTCTTGCCCAACATTATCACTTTTTTATCTCGCATCAGCTCTAACAAATCTCTTTGCAAAGTTTTAGAGTTTACCCCTTTTACTTTTGCCACAATCTCGCGTATAGCCCCTCCCCCATTTACAAGAGCCTTTAACACATTTTGCCTTCTTTCATAAATTTCTTTTTCAGTAGTTTCAACATCTGTTTCAGCCCCCTCTTCTTCAGCTGCTAAAAAAGTACTTTCCAATATTTTTTTAGGGGAAGCTGGCACAACCACATTCTGGAATGGAGACTTGGCAGACAGGTTTGCGTAGGTGATATTTGAAGCCATAAAAGTGTCGGGAGATGCGGCCGGGACCTCGGCAAAATCAAGATTTGCTTTAGTAGAATTTATAGCTGCTACAACCGCACTTTCTTTGGCTATTTTTCTAGCCAGACTGTCATCCATTTCTTTCAAATTTACCAAGGGACTGAGTTCATTATTTTTTTGATTTATTAAATGCAAAATATGTTTTAAAAAGGCTAGCTGCGAGTCGATGAAAACCTGGGCATTCATAACTGAAACATGTTGACTGAGCTTTGCAAAATCTACCAAGTCAACCAAATATGCCACAGCTGCATAGACTTGTTTTAAGTCTTCAACTTTTCCATCAGAGCTGCGAAAAATTTGAGCCAAAGCTAAAAGCTCAAAACTTTGGTCTTGCAAAAGACCTATCAGTTTTGCTTGTTTACTGTCTACCTTGTTGGCTATAAAACTTATAGCCAGACTTACTTTTTTTATATATTCAAACATATTTTATACTCATTTTATGTTTTATTAAAATTTTATCTCTCTTTATTTATATAGCTTTTTTAGCTTTATAGTGTCTTTTATATGTATTTTATACTCTTAGACTGGCTTTAACTTTTTTATAAAAGACATCTATACAATTTACAATCCTGAGCGTTTTCTGGATGTCCTTTACACTCTCTCTCAAAGACATTTTTAAGACATTTACATTATACCATAAAAGACATCAGGTGTCTAATCAGCCTCGTGCCCTTTCCCCTTGTGTTTTTGTATCCACAAATTCCAATATTTGTGGGACTTTTTTGCAGCCAGACCATGCTAAACTAAATAAAAGCCTGGCTCCTGTTTAGGTAATTGTAAACAAGTAATAATAGAGAAGAAAATATGAAGAAAACCAAGAAAAAGAGTGCGGATAGATTTGAGGATTTTGAGGCTGAGCAACTACCCTTTGTGGGTGCAAGTTTTTTGGAAAGGCACCCCATACATGCAGGTAAAACTTTTGGAGTTTTTTTACTCCTCTTAACTGTGTTTTCTTTTTCCTCTTTGTTTGGCTTGGCAGGGTCTCTGGGTCGCGACTATTTTACTTTTTTTACCGAAGTTTTTGGTACCTATGCCTATATCGCCCCGCTTATCTATTTACTCTTTGCCTATCTCATACTCCGCAAACATTTTCACGTGTTAAAGTCTATTCGTTTTTGGTGTTTTGTAGCTCTATTTTTCATCGCCTTTATCTTTCTTGGTTTCTTTGCCATGGCAGGCTTGGCCGGAAACTCTTTAGCTAGACTTTTACAAATAACTTTTGGAAACATCCCTACCGTTTTCCTGCTTTCTTTATCTGCCCTTCTCATCTTGTTTAGACTTTTCGAAACCAGTATTTCGGAAATAGTGTCCAACCGCTTTAGCCCAAAAAGTGAGTTGTTAAACCTCGAGTCAGAAGTAGAGGAGGAAGCAGTGGAGACCTACAAACAAACTTCCAATTTTTTTCAAAAAGTCTTTTCCTTTTTCAGTTCTAGTAAGCCTAAAGTTGTAAAAAATTTGGACATAAACCACCTAGACCGTTTTGGCAATGACGCAAGCTTTGGGGACAATCATGAAAACCCTGACGGCCAATATGAGGAAGTGGAAGAAGAGGTAGAACAAGTGGACCACAGCAAAGACGATGTACGCATGTCTATGTATGAGGCAGCCGGTGTAAAACTTTCAAAAGAAGAGAGGGAGAAAGTCACAATAAAAAGACTGGTCAGAAAAGAAGTGCCGACCGAAGTTTTGCAAGTCAAAAAAGATAACGCTGAAAAGATAAAGCAAATCCAAGACACCTATCAAAGACCGCCCATTTCCATGTACACCGAAGACTCTGGTAAAAGCTCGGCCGGAGACAATAAAGAGAATGCAAGAATAATTAAAAGAACCTTAAATGACTTTGGCATATCCGTAGAGATGGACGAGGTGACAGTAGGGCCAACGGTAACACGTTATGCTCTAAAACCAGCACAAGGAGTAAAGATAGAAAAGATAATGAATCTTGCAAACAATATCGCCCTCGAATTGGGCGTGTCTTCTGTGTCTATTACCAGAGTTCATGAAAGGTCTCTCATCGGTATAGAAGTGCCCAACAAACAAAAAGCCAAACTTGGTCTGGCCAACCTTTTGGGGACCAAAGAGTTTAATGAAAGAAAAGAAAAGTTGACGCTCGCTTTTGGAAAAGACATTTACGGCTCCCCTGCTTTTGCCGACATGGCAAAAATGCCACACTTACTAGTTGCAGGTACCACAGGTGCCGGAAAGTCGGTTCTGGTACATGGCTTGATCAACTCTCTCATTTATAAAAACTCTCCGTATGACTTGAAATTTATTTTGGTTGACCCGAAAAAAGTAGAATTTGCCTTGTACGCCAACTTGCCTCACCTTTTTACACCTGTTATCAAAGACCCTAAAAAAGCAATACAAACTCTAAATTGGCTAGTCCAAGAAATGGACAGGCGTTATCAAGTTTTAGAAGATGCAGGCAAACAAAACATTTCTTCTTATCACCTTTTTGTTGCTGAAAAATATAAAAAACTGGAAGGAAAAGTTTCCAGTCGTGATGCAGTCTTGACTGAAAAGTTGCCAGAGAAAATGCCTTACATTATTTTAGTTATAGACGAGTTAGCAGACTTTATGATGAAATACCCCAAAGAAATGGAGAGCGGCATCGTAAAGCTAGCCCAAATGTCACGGGCCGTCGGCATTCACCTCATCCTCGCTACCCAAAGACCTTCGACTAACATTATTACAGGTGTTATCAAAGGAAACATCCCGTCTCGGGTTGCTTTACGTGTTGCTTCTCAAGTTGACTCAAGAGTAATTATCGACCAAGGTGGAGCCGAAAAACTGTTAGGTTATGGTGACTTACTTTTGCAAACTTCTGACAGTCCAGACTTGAGGCGTATTCAGTCTCCAAACGTTACCGAAGAAGAGACAAAGGAAGTGGTGGCTTATTTGCGCTCAAAATACGATGACCTGGTAGCTGAAGATTTAAAAACTGCAGACGGAAGCATTGTCGGTAGTCAAAATTTAAATAGTAGCTTTAACGGTGGAGGGAATAATGGTCCAGTTTCAGATTCAGACTTTAATAGTGATGACGATAAATACGAGGACGCCAAACAAGTAGTAATGCAAACAGGAAAAACTTCTATTTCCAATTTGCAGGTAAGACTAGGTACCGGCTATGCCAGATCTGCCAAGCTTATCAACATGTTGGAAAGCGCAGGGGTTATCATCACCGTCAATGATAACAATGGTAAAAAAGTAAAAGTAGTTCGCGGACAAGAAAATGCGAATCAGAGAACTAGTGAGGACTTAGAAAAAGTTGCTGACAAGATCTTAGATGGAAAACAGGTGGACCAAGACGAGTATGAAGATGCAACTGAAAATGGCAATAAACAAGAAAAAAACTCCGGCTTCTTTAGGTTTTAAATTGTGCTAAAATAGGAACATGCTTCTTCGCAAAATACTTTTAATTGTTTTAATTTCTGCTTTTGTTTTATCGGTCATGGTCTATGGTTACTACAAAGCTTTACCACTTTTTCTAGGCCCAAAAATTGAGCTATCCAGCCCAAACTCAAGTGTAAACGAAGTTAGTGCTGACCTCTTGACTATCATAGGCAATGTTTTTAGAGCTAAAGCCCTATATATAAATGGTGTGCCTACCAGCTTTACTGAAGCTGGACATTTTGAAACAGTACTGCCACTTTTTACAGGTGTAAACCTTATCCACATACAGGCTTTGGACAATTTTGGCAGGTCTACAGAAGTAGTAAAGAGCATCGGGCTGACAAAAAAATAGATAAATTATTCTATTGTTTTGTATTTTATCCAATCAAAAATTTCTTGATTTAAGTCTGTGCCTTTTTCAAGCTTACTTAGAAACTCTTGTTTGTTCACAATTTTACTGCACACTACCGGGATGTGTGAAGTAAAATAATTATTAAATGACGAGTGGGGATAGTTTTGCAGAAAATTTACAGCTTTGGGAAAATCTGCAATCCCTACATCTCTCCAATTTGTTTGAAATATTTTAAGCGGGTTTAGATGTAAATATGAAAATAGGTACTTGTAGTACTCAGAGCTTTTTACATGTTCGGATTTAAACCTGCCCTCAAAAACCACCCCTGTTTTGTCGTACTTTTTGTTGTAATATTGTGAATACGAAGACGTTAATCTCTTCATGAAAATCGCTACATTATTATTATAATTTTTATGCATTGCATTGTCACCTCCAACTTTACTTTTTGGAACATGAAGCATAAGATGGAAATGATTGGACATTTGAACAAAGGACAGTATGTCGACTAGACCTGTTCCTCTTTCCATCGTGTATACATTTATTTTATTTTTTATAATTTCACTAAAACGAAATCTCTTTGACCCATTGCAAATGTAGAGCATTTTTCTAAATCTTTCATAGTCTTGACTGTCATGAAAAATAAGATGTTTAAAGCTACCCCTATTGTAGACATGATAAGTTTCATTTTCAACAAACTTTACTTTTCTTTGAGTCATATTTAACCTAAATAAATTGTAGCATAAAATATTTTTTAAATAAACTCACTGCACACTACCTGGTAGTGTGGTGGTATATTTTGAAAAAAGTCTTATACTTTTTATGTAGTTAAAATTAAAAGTAAACAAATAAAAATATGGCTAAAGATAAAAAAGAAAAAGTGTTGAAGGAGACTGGTGAAAAAGATGTTAAGAAAATGGACACAAAAGAACATAAGAATGAGACCGACGCTAGTAATAAAAAAAGTATCGACCAGACACTGAAGGAGATACAAGGTAAGTTTGGAGCTGAGTCCATCATGAGACTTGGTGATACTCCAAAAATCGACATCGGCGTAGTCCCAACAGGCTCCATTGGTATAGATGAAGCCTTAGGTATTGGTGGACTACCTCGAGGTAGAATTATTGAAATTTATGGACCTGAGTCTTCTGGTAAAACAACTTTAACCCTCCATGTAATTGCCGAAGCTCAAAAAATGGGAGGCATTTGTGCTTTTATCGATGCTGAGCATGCCATGGACCCAGAATACGCAACCAAGCTTGGTGTAAAAATATCTGAACTATTAATTTCCCAACCAGAAAGTGGCGAGCAAGCCCTAGACATTGTAGAGAGTTTGGTTCGTTCTGGGAAAATGGACGTTGTGGTTATCGACTCTGTAGCATCTCTTACCCCAAAAGACGAGATCGAGGGTGAAATGGGTGCCCACCATGTAGGTAAACAAGCTAGACTAATGTCTCAGGCTTTGCGAAAATTGACAGCTATCGCCGCTAAAACAAAAACGGTTATAATTTTCATTAACCAAATCCGTATGAAGATCGGAGTAATGTTTGGTAACCCCGAGACAACTCCAGGAGGAAATGCTTTAAAATTTTACTCTTCTGTTCGTATAGACATTCGTAAAACGGCTCAAATAAAAAAGGGAGAGGACGTAGTCGGTAGTCGTACCAAAGTAAAAATTGTGAAAAACAAAGTGGCCGCCCCTTTTAGAACTACTGAGTTCGACATAATCTACAATGAAGGAATTTCCAAAGAAGGAGAAATAATCGCCCTTGGTGAGAAATATGAGATCTTGCAAAAGCAAGGTAACAGCTATGCCTATGGTGAGGAAAAATTGGGACGCGGCTACGATGCAACTCGTACATATCTGCGAGAAAATAAAGCAATATCAGAAAAAATTCTGCAAGAAATTTTAACTAAAATGCGTACTGCCCCAGTTCCAAATGAAAAAGCTGATGATGGCGAGGAACCAAAAGACGAGTAAAATATGTCAGAACCAGGGTTTAACCCAAGCAAAAGACAACGCAAGATTGTTGCTGAAATTAGAGCAGCTGCTCATGAGAAAGATAAATATCAACTAGATATAAAAAGTACAAGTCTTGCCTTTGCCAGACAGTTTAGTGAGGCGAAATTGATGGACCAAGTTTTAACATATCTCACCTTTAAAATGTTTGAGGAAAGTGAGCCAGGTATAGTTTTGTCTGACGAAGAAATCTGGGCCAAAATACAAAGTGTAATTGGGGGTGAATTTATTTTAGATTATGCTGTTTGTGAATTTGAAGAAGCCCTAAATGTAAAAGCTGACAATCTAGGCTTACCCGAAATGGAGTTTGAAGACCAAGATGCTTTAGTAGAATTCCTTGTAAGTCCAGGGGCAAGAAAATATCTAAACCTGAACGACATACCCGATGGTGAAATGACGGATCTTGAAACAGAGAAGACAGATCTTTTGGATTGGTTTATGGAGATACTGGAAAAGGTTTTTGGAGAAAAACATACCGCCCTATTTACTGAAATAAAAAAACAAATATATTCTACTAATTTGGAACTAAGAACTAAAGACATGTATTACACCCCCTGGACCATGATCGTGCATGTGGTATTTGCAAACATTTACAATGTTGGTCAAAAGCATTACATGGATTTTGTGCAAGACCAAGACCTCGACCCAGAAAACTAAAAATGTACATAAAAAACAGCTATAGAAAAATAGCTGTTTTTTTGCTATAATACAGCCATAGAATATAAACAAATATGGCAAAATTAGACTACAACGAAATTAAACAAGGAGTGGTAATTATCCACGATGACCAACCTTATGAAGTAATAGACAGCCACTCAGCTAGAAAATCTATGGGTAAACCTTCCAACCAAGTTAAAATGCGTAATGTTTTAACTGGGAGAACCATAGAAATAGCTTTTCACGCAGCTGACACTGCTGACGAAGCTGAGATCACCAAAAGAGACATAAAGTTTATGTACTCTACCCCCAAGGGTGAATATTGGTTTTGTGCAGCTGACAAACCAGCTGACAGATTTATGCTTGCCCAAGACGTTTTGGGAGAACAAGTAAAGTTCATGAAAACCAATATTATTGTGAAGGCTAAAGTTTTTGAATTTAATGATGTGGAAAAAATAATCGGGATTATCCTACCAGTAAAGATGGAGTTTAAAATCATCGAATGTCCACCAAATGTTCGTGGTGATACAATTTCAGGAGGTAACAAAATAGCTACAATTGAGACTGGGGCTAAAGTAAATATCCCGCTCTTCGTAAATAATGGAGAAACTATTCGTGTAAACACTGAGACTGGTGAGTACGTAGAAAGAGTTCGGGAATAGCCAAGGCAAAAAGAAAAGGCGGCAACTATCGTTGCCGCCTTTTTGACTTGGAGTCGAGACCTACTTAACTGGTTGTTTTGTCACTTGAAACTGCCACCCAGAGTTGGTTTTAACTAGTTTTTTAGACCAGTCTATAGCCAAACCTTGGGTTGAATATTTCAGCACAAAGCTAGAGAAAGAGTTATGCTCTCTCGGATCATAGTTGACAGCCATCGGCTTGTCCTCCATATTACCCTTGCCCACGCCTATTGTACACCTAAAAACAAAAACCACAAGTTTTCACTTGTGGTAAATTGTTTACAACTATCTCGCGATGTAAGGCATCAAAGCCATGAACCTTGCGTTTTTAATCGCAGAAGCCAATTGTCTTTGCATTTTAGAACTTACACCAGTTCTTTTCCCAGCCATGATACGTCCATTTGGGTTTATAAACTTAGAGATGATTTTCACATCTTTATAGTCTATAAAATGGATATTATTTTGCTGGAAATAACATTGTTTATTATTTCTCATAATATTTTATTTTAAAACTTTTTAAAACGGTATGTCTTCGGGATTTATGGAGTCGCCGTAGTCTATTGTTCCCAGATTATCATCTAACTGCACTTTTTCATTTGCCCCTTCTTTAGGGTTTGTTGCTGGTTTAGCATAATCGCCACCTGCCC
Organism: bacterium; assembly: GCA_043719155.1. Taxonomy (GTDB): domain Bacteria; phylum Patescibacteriota; class Minisyncoccia; order Phycocordibacterales; family UBA5272; genus JBBQKQ01. The sequence goes on from JAYSUJ010000002.1 coordinate 49,347, forward strand.
CACCTCCAGAAGTTTTTGGACCAAACTGTACATTTTCAGCGATAATCTCGGTTCTATACATTTTTTTACCAGTCTCTTTATCGTCCCAACTTCGAGTTGTCATTCTTCCCTCTACATATATTTGAGAACCCTTTTTCATCCATTGAGCCACAATTTCTGCTTGCTTACCAAAACATGCAATGTTGTGATAATCTACAGCTTCTTGTTTTTCTCCTTGGGCGTTTTTCCAAGTTCTGTTAGTTGCCACAGAGAAGGCACACACTTTTGAGCCGGTCGGCAAAGATTTTAGCTCTGGGTCTCGCGTTAAATTCCCTACTACAATCGCCTTGTTGATATACATAATTTATTTTAATTTTATTTATAATAAATCAATTATATCGCTTTTAATAATTAGTAACAACTTGACTATTTAGCTTCCACGTCTTCTTTTACAAGTGGGGTATCGCCACCTAGGTCGGTAATAGTACCTGCCTCAGCAACAACCTCATTCTTTACGTCAGCAGCAATTACCTCATCTATAAGTTGATCATTTTTCAAGTCCGCAACTTTAATTTCAGTAAGCTCTGTCAAAACTGTATTTTCTCTTAGAGTTTTTACAGTTAAGTGACGAAGACACTTTTCATTTAAGTCTAATCTAAAGTATTCCTCAATTGCCTTAATGCCAGCAGGGTCAACTTCAAACTTTACCCAATAAAAATGCGCATAGTCAGCACGTCTTATCTTGTTGTTAATATGTTTCTCAACCGTATACGCTAATTTGATGTGTACAGGAGTTCCTTCACTTATAATGTTTGCTTCCAAACCAGAAAGTTTCCCCTTTAGAGAATCTACAGTTTGGCTGAGTGCTGAACCTTCCAGTTCTGGCACAAAGAGAGCCGATATCTCGTATACACGAGATGCCCCCACGTTTGATTCTATGTTATTCATAGATGTATATTCTAACACACTTTTCTCCACATTTCAATCAAAAAATATTTATTAGTTGCCGCTGTAGGGTACAGTTTTAATGTTGTCTGGGTTACTGTTTAAGTTTACCGAGGCATATGTTGGCACATGTTTAAAGGTAAAGCAAGAGTTTCCAGTGTGGTAGTCCCATGACTTGTCACCATTTTCCCAGTTAATGGTTTGAGGCATATTTGAGTTAAAATTTGCACATAAAGTGTAGTCTGCATCTGTTACCTTTAGAGTCATATCTGTTTTCTTTAACGAGCTAGCCACATAAGCATTGGTTATGTCTGACAGGTTGAAAATTCTCTTTCCAAAATTTTGACTTTGATTGTCTATTTCATTTTTTATGTTTTGAACATTTTGCAAAGTTATAGAGTCAAGCCTATATAGCCTAGCTTCTTTTGGTGTACCTATCACACTAAAAGAAAATACTAAAGTAAACAACGTTACAGCCACTAACAAAGTAGCAAACACTTTACTTATCATCGTCTCTCTTGGGTTTTTACCATCGGCAACCAAGGCAAAGTACGTGGCTATCATCCCCACAATAACTAAAGCCACACCACCTTTCATAAACACAGCTATAGGTAAATTTCCATACAACCAAGAGTAAACCACATAAACAAAGCCTGAAAAAGCCATGATCGCCCCACCGATATAAACCAAAGTTTGCATAAACAAATATAGCCTTTCTGGGCGCAGGTTTTTATTTTGCTGAAACTTGGAAATTAGCCAAAATGCCAAAAATAGCGCCGTAACCGAAGACACCACCACCATAGCAAGTGGAAAAGCAAAAGCGTCGTACACTACCCCACTTCCAGAAAAACCAGATTGCCCATAATTTGAAATAGCATTTACGGCATCTGGATATTTCAAGTCAATAAGTGAATAAAGTATAGACCAAACAGAAGACAAACACATGTAAACCACTATCCAGAAAAATGAAGCCAGGGCCGTGTAGAGAGCTTGCCCTGGTAAATTCTCATGGGGTACAGAGTCTTTGTAGAAAATTTTAGAATAAACAATAAAACAAATTGTAAAGAATACTAACCAGCCGATAATTGGTAATAGAAATTCGAATATCATATTTTTATATTTTTTGTCTTTTAGACTATACTGTAGTTTAGCATAAAATATGTCTAAAATTTCAGTAGTGCAAATCTTCAAGAAAAATAATCAATCAGAAAATTTAGATAAAATAATTTCTAACAATTCAGATTTTCTACACAAATTAAATGTAGAATACATAGTTTTAGACCATTTAGAAAGTTACAATATTGTGACTTTTATAAAAAAACATACTAATCTAAAATATTTTAGAGAAAAATTTACAAATAGCAAAAAAAGCTTTTTGCAGGTAATTAATTTTGTAAGTAAAGACACAGAAAAAATTATTTTTTTAAAAAGTAACGATTTACTCTCGTTTGAAAATATTGAGTTGCTGGAAAAAAAAAGACCAAACTTATACAAAAACAAGATCTCAAAACTTGTTGAGCTAAAAGAATCAGATTTCAAATTTGATAACTTTAACCTGATTATGAAAGAAAAGAAAACTTGGTTTGAAAAAATTTATTTATTTTTTACTTAATTTAAAACTTAAATTTATCAAAATCCTCTACAACTTTTTAATTCCACTCAATACTAAGAATACTGCAAAAGTTGTGACTACTGGTAATATATTCCATATATAGTCGGTTGCTGGATTGGCGAATTGAAAGAAGAAAACGACGACACCGAGAACCATAGAAATCGCAATTTCTTTATCGAACTTTTTTAGATCGAACAGCATACCACCAAAAAATGGCAAGACAACAACCCCAACCATGGGTACAGTGCTTAGAAGAAAGGTGATAAACGACTCTACAAACATTGAAAGCAAAATGGTAACAAACGAAATTACACCTATTGTTACTTGAATAAGTCTAACACCAGATACGTCTTTGAAATACTTTTTCAAATTAAATATACTCGCTGCAGTTGTACCAACATAGAAAAGCGCAGTGTCTACAGAACTCATAAGTGCCGCCACCATAGCAATAAAAACAAATGGACTATAATCCAAGAAATATGTACCCACAACTTGATAAAAAACTTGCATCGGTTCTGTACCCGGAAAAACCGCTTTCAAGGTAAAAGCAACGTAGATAATTGGAGCCATCAAAGCCACGTATAGCAATCCACCCAAAAATACACCTTTTGTGGCAACCTCAGCACTCTTGGCACCTAACAAGGGTTGCCACTGAGCTGGCTTAACGATATTTTGAAAGAAAATAACTGGCCCTAACATCCAAAATGCGCCCGTGAACCATTTGGAAAACTCATAATCAACTTGTGTGACAACTGCTGGCAAGGCTAAACAAATCGCTCCAAAAACCAAGACCATCAAGACGTACTGCAAAACATCGGTTCTTACAATTGTTCTAAAACCGCCCACAACAACATAAGCAAGCGTGAGCCCAAAGGTAATTACAGTTGCCGAAAATTTATCCAATTGCAAAAAATGTTTGAAGATATCTAGGTTTGCTGAATATGCTCCAATTACGACTGTCATCACAAATAGTAAAGTAACTAATCCATAAACAAACTCGGACTTCTTCCCCACCACCAGACCAACAAAATTAGACAGAGTATGCACCTGCCCAGTTTCTGCTTTATTCCAAAATTTGGGAGCCAAGAAACCCAGCAAAAAAGTAGTTACAAAAAAAGCTGAGAACAAGCCAGCACCAGCTGGACCGAAAATAAGAATAATGCCGAACCCAAACAAAATAGAAGCAGGGTCAATAACGGCCGCTACAATCGAGCAAGCAACTTCAAAAACTTCCATATCTTTAGTCCCGACTAAATATACCTTTTCGTCTCCACTTGGAGTTCCCCTATTGGAATATTTAACGATAAAAATTATTAATAAGGTGTACAAGAGAAAAAGTATTATATATTAGGACCTAAAATTCTAGTTTGAAATGCAACTAGCACTAGTGGGTTTCTAGGGAGCTTGCTCCTTAGAGGGCACTAGCAAACCGGTATTGTAAAATACCACTA
>JAYSUJ010000011.1:0-15091 GCA_043719155.1 bacterium
CCCTGTTAGGGCTTTGATGGCTCTAGGATCGTTAACTAATTTTTCTGTTTTAAACATTACTACAGTCTAACATTTTGTTAAAAAGGAGCAAGCCTATTAACCTTTCTTTGAACTGTAGTCCAAGAAAGTTCTATTTTGTTGTTTAACATATTTCTGTTTGTTTATTTTGTTTTAATTAATATTTGCATGCAAACAACATAAAAAGCCCGTAATCTTCAAAAGAAAACTAAAAGTAGAAAAAGTTCTACACTTAGGCTTTTTATGAAGATTAGGCGGGCTTAATATTATTTAACTAAACTGGTCTAATCTATTTGTTTATTTACGCACATTTAGAATATATCACAACTTACAGAAAATCTGCAAGTGTGAGATTATTCAGGTCAGCTCCCTTTAATTTTACACGTAGTTGTTGATCTAAAAGCTCATTTACTATTTCAGATATTTCATCTGGCATAAATATACATTCAGAATCCAAAACTACTTTCCCTTTGTTTATATCATCCATAATGTGAGCAGGTGCTTTGAATTTCAAAATTACTTCATTATTTTGACTTAAAAAAGATTTGTGTAAAGTTAGGAAAGCTTTCTTTTTACTGGACTTAGACCAATTAGAAACAATCATATTAGCACCTTTTCTTTTAGAAAAGTTTATATTGACTACTTTGTCTTTGATTATGTCTAAGTCCATGTATCTAATTAATCATACTATTGATTTAAATGCAAATGGGGTTGAGAGTGAGGGGGAAGTGGCGGGCTACATAGAGGAAAGTGAGTGGAAATGGTCTAATTAGCTAGATTTATGAAAAAACACACCATTCTTTTAAGCGACTATTTAAAAGTAAATAGGTCACAGTTGGAAAACTATGGCGTTTTTGATGTTCTTCTGGGAATAGATACAAAACTTTTCATTGATCCTAAATTACTCGAGCAAACTACTATACCAGAGTTTAAAGAAGCAAGGGCTGATATTTTAAACTACTTAGAGGCACTAATAAAAATAATATCCCAATCAAAAGTTTCAGAACAAATGAAAGACATCGCGCTGTCTAAAATAGCCGTGAAAGAACCCGTTGGATTGTCCATAGGATATGGCAATAAAACAGACGATGGGACCTCTATTCCAAAAAATGTCGCATATACAATAATTGATAACTTGGTGCAGATAATAAATATTGGAATTGAGTCTCCTGAATTAGTAGAATTAATGGCTATTTTTGTTAAAGGCTTTGGGCCTGATAGCTTAAGTGACTTAACTACTAAAATTATTTATGAAAGATTTTGTGAATATACACAAAGGATTTCTCTTGAGTTAAAACTAGAAGTTAAAGACTATGTAATAAATAATAAATCCTTTAAATTACCAGAACACCCATTTAAAAAAACTCAAATTATATTTTTACCCTCACAACTTACAGGAGAACTGCCTATTGCAAATGATTGGGATGAGGTTTGTAAAATAGCTGAACATAACGAAGAATTAAGAGAGCAGGCAAATAAGATTTTTATAACATCAATTTCTGAAATTTTATCGAAAAGTATTAAAAATTCAGACGAAGAAAAATCTCTTAAAGAAAATATGATTAATCTGGTAGATTTATATAAAAATATAAAAGTAGAATCTTATTCTATTGTAGAAGATAAATTAGGATTTTACAATCTAGGAAATATTTCAAAAAGTATTTCTGAAAAAATAGAATTGCCAGAAAAACCTAAAAACATTGCAGAACTTATCTTTTGCGTAAGGAAATTAATCGAGCAATTCCAAAAACAAATAGAACACAATGGATTGAATAAATTTTTGCACAGAAAAGATAGTAAAGGTAATTTTCTTCCAGACAAACATCACAATGAAGAATATACTCAATTACTTTTTTATTCCGTGGCTGATACATATTGTTCACTTTTGGACATATCTTTAAACAGAGAAACAAATGCTGGTAGAGGTCCTGTAGACTTTTCTCTTTCAACTGGATACTCTAAAAAAATCTTAGTTGAAATAAAGAAATCAACAAATTCTTCATTGTTAGATGGTTACAGTAAGCAACTAATTGAATACTCAAAAGGTGAAAGTTCTGCTTATAACTTTTATTTAGTAGTAAATCTTAATAAGAGAAGTAAGAAAAAAACTAACTTAGATATTTTGATAGAAAGAAATAACAAAAGTATTGAGAACAAAGAGAAAGTTCCAGAGCTAATTGTAATAGACGGTAGCTTAAAGCCATCTCCAAGTAATCTTCATTAAATGTTACATAGCCATGTAACATTATATGGGGTTTGGTGTAACATTTGTCACATTTTGGGTAAAAATAGCTAGCACGAGATGGGTAAAAATATGTTATACTAAAACTACCAAAAAACCTTTGTATGGCAACGAATCAATTAAGTTCTATCACGAGGTGGGGCACCAATAAAAATAGGTCCACGAATGTGGGCTTATTTTTATTGCCGTGCTGGTGAAATCTGGGATTTGAAAGCCGGAAAAATGCGAATAGCATTTTGAGGCGGGGTCGCGACTTTTCTGACGTAGTACAGAAAAAGTTGTGGCCAAATCCTTCTCGCCGCACAAAAAAAGATGATTACACCCTGCGGGTGTTTTTTTATATTTGCAAGAATTACAATAGCAAAAATAATAAGTGTATAATTTAGATATGTTTAAAACTCAAAAGGAGTATCTATAATTTGTTCCAAGCTTTTAAAACTATTAAAACCTCTCATAAATAATTGTCTTCTAGCAGATTGGGAATTATGCCCATTTTCTTCTAATAAAACATCTTGGTTCTCTCTAAATTTATCATAAGAAACACTATCTCTTTTAAGATACACATCTTTTTTATTACCCATTAAAAATACTAAGTGGGCGATTTCTCCAACTTCTTTTTCTGTGAGATCAGGGTAAACAATTCTTAGAATTGCTCCTGACCCAAAATCCGCAGAATTTTCCAGTTCGGCTTTATTGACGATGGTGCTGACTTTCTTATAATCCTTCTTACGTTGAAAAGAGTGATTTAACTCATGAGACATCTCAGCTGCAAGATAGTTTTCTAAACTTAAATTTGGTATATTTTGCTTAATTACCTCATGTCCAATAAATAAATCTTCTAAGTTTACCTTAATCACACCACTTATAATTTCCAAACCAGAACCATCTCCCTTTTGACCTTCATGAACTTCGGGAAATTCTATTACATGAGGACCAAAAACTGCTTCCATTTTTATTAAAACTTTTGAGAGTATGAGCCTCACTTCTTCTTTTTTTTCCTTCAACTCTTTTCTAGAATAGGATAATTCAACTTCCATTGCTTTTTTGTTGAGCAACTTATTTCTGAGAGCGTTTGGGTTTGGTGCAAACATCCGTGTAAAAATATTCATAATTAAAATAAAGTATCCTATATACTTTATTGAAATGCAAGTCAAGTATTTGGATATCAACTAAAATTATTTTATTCTTCTATGGGAACATGCATCTTCATCTACATGTGTAAAGTAATTTTAAAACAAAATAAAAAACTGGTGATTCGATATTTTTTGAATCACCAGTTTTAATCTCAACTCCCACTTGTTCAGGCCAAGTGCATAGCTATCTTGCGGTTGAGTTCAAAGATCTGCTTGTCCCTTACGCGCTTCAGCTGTAGCTTTTCAGCCTCTGCCGTTTTCGCTGCCTCGGCCTCCTCTTTAATTCTAGCCTGGTTGAGGGTATTGAACTCCTTTCCCAGAACTTCTGCTAAGACTTCGAGGTTTGGGACACTGAGGTCGCAAACCTTTGTGCGGTAGCCGTTGACGTTGATTTCTATGCTGTTTCGAGACTGAGGATTATCATCTGTTCCAACAATCATCAGGATTTTGCCGTTTTGCATCACCATTTCGAATATTCGTCCACGAAGTAGATGTGGAGCTTTTCCATCAGGTACTGGGGTGAAGAGTTGTATCAGTTTGATGGCTGTGTTTACAACAGTTTTGCGTTTACTGGTTTTAGTTCGCATTGAGTTTCCTTCTTTAGGATTTTTCAATACCACTTTTTGTGGTTTTTTCATTATAAAACAAAAGTGGATTAAAGTAAATCTTGTGGTGATTTAAAATTTTGTTTAGACTTTAGATAAATCTATGCTAAATCAAAAAGTAAGAAAACTAGAAGATTCAGTTCTAGAGTCAGCAGAAGAAATGTTAGAAATTGTAAATGAGCAAGATGAAATTGTCGGGTTAGATACTAGGAAAAATGTGCATAAATTGGGGTTACTTCACCGAGAAATTCATATACTTTTTTTTACCCCAAATGGGGAAATAATTTTTCAGCATCGCGCCAAAGATAAAGATACTTGGCCAGATATGTATGACGCAACTGTGGGCGGGCATGTCGACGAGGGAATGACCTATGAAGAGACGGCTGTAAAAGAGTGTCTGGAAGAAGTGGGGCAGAATGTAAAAGAAGAAGATTTGATTTTAATTAAAAAGATTCGCAGTAACTTAGAAGACGAAAGTACTAGAAAAATAAATAATGTTTTCAGGGTTTGCTATGCCTATCTTTTTACTGGTATCCTAAAAGATCTACAAATAGAAGAAGGGAAGTCTCAAGGTTTTGTGAAATTTAAAGTTTCTGAACTTGAAGACTTGCCAGAAAATATTTACATTAAACTAATGCATGTCTCAACAGAGTATCTAGAAATTTATAAAACAGCTATTGAAAAGCTTAAAATTAATCATTAAATATAAACATGAAATCTATAACTATTTGTGGGAGTACAAAATTTAAATTAGAAGCTAGAAAATTTGCTGAAAGTCTACGAACGTTGGGAGTTGTAGTTTATGAGCCGCATTTTTTTAGTGAAGAAAAAAATTGGGTAAATTTAAATAAAAAACAAATAGAGTTGATAGCCATTGGTCTAACTTTCGACCATTTCCATAAAATTCGCCTCGGGGACGTGGTCTTTATTTACAACCCTGGCGGCTACTGTGGAAACAGTACAACTTTAGAAATAGGATACGCAACCGCTTTGGCTAAACCTATTTACGCTTTGTGTTTAGATGAATCTGAAATTTGTAGAAATGTTTTGTTTAAGGGCATGGTTAAAAACCCAAAAGACTTAATAAGTTTTTTGAAATAAACTATAAATATGAATTTAGTTTATTTGGGGGATAGAAAAGTTTTATTAGAAAAAGCAAAGAAAGATTTAAGTCTTGAAAGTGCTGGTCAAAGTTTCGATGTATTCGAAATTGATAAACAGCAAATTGCAGTGTATGATATAAGGCAGGTCATCTCTTTTGCTGGCAAAACTAGTGAAAAGAAGAAAATTATTTATCTTTCTTCTTTCATTTGGTCGGCAGAAGTCCAAAACGCAATACTAAAAACACTAGAGGAAACTCCTAAAAATACGACCATCTATTTGTTTGGTATTTCGGAAAAAAACTTTCTACCTACCATTCTTTCACGGGTTCAAAAAAAACAAATTAAAAATTCTAATAGATATTTAGATTTCGCAAATGAGATTTTAAGTTTAAATCCAAACGAAAGACTAGAGCATAAAGGTGTTAAAAAGCTTTTAGCCCTCACGGTTTCTGATTATGATCTTAAAAAAGACGAAGAGGGTGGAGATAAAAAGGACAAAGAGTCTCATGTGCTTTTCTTAGAGGCTCTTATTGCTATTGTTTTAGAAAATAAACAAAAACTTAAAATTCCCCAAAAAATGTTAGAGCAAATATTGCAAACAACCACTCTGGCAGACATACAGGGGGGTTCTCCAACTCTTTTTATTTCTTGGGCTCTGCTAACTTTTCCAAAAGTTGAATACATATAGATATGGTATAATATTAAGTATAAAAGTACATAAAAATATGAATAAATTTAACAATTTAGGAAGAGATTTAAAAGATGTTATTGCTTGGATGCAAAAAGAAATGAAGCAGATTTCGGCTGGAGTTGTGAACCCGAGTATTTTAGACTCGGTCTATGTAGACAGTTATGGAAGCCGTATGCAGGTTATGCACTTGGCAGCTATATCTGTAGATGCCAACTCTCTAAAGGTTTCCGCTTTTGACAAGTCTCAAAATAAAGCCATAGAACAAGCTGTGCGTGATGCAGACCTTGGTGTGTCGCTGGTGTCTGAAAGTGACGGCATAAGGGTAATTTTCCCACAGTTAACAACAGAAACCAGAACCAAGTTTGTAAAGATAGCAAAAGAAAAGCTTGAAGATGGAAGAATTAAAGTGAGACAAATTCGTAGTGAGGTAAATACCGACCTAGATGCAGAGAAAATTGCAGGTGATATGAGTGAGGACGACAACAAAAGAAAAAAAGATCTTGTGCAAAAAGAGGTCGATGCAACAAATGCAGAGTTGGAGGCCTTATTTAAACATAAAGAAACAGCTATACTTAAAATTTAATAAATAAAAAATAAATGACAATTTCATCTATCATTACGTTTTTAACTATACTTTTTTTGCTTGTAGTTATTCATGAGCTTGGGCATTTTCTGTTTGCAAAGTATTTTAAAATGCGTGTCGACGAGTTTGCGTTTGGCTTTCCTCCCGCACTTTTTAAGAAGAAAATTGGTGAGACGACATATTCACTGAACCTCATACCTCTTGGTGGTTATGTAAAAATTTTTGGTGAAAATGGTCTTGACGAAGAGGAAAAGAAAAACCTTTCCGAAAGTGAAAAGAAAAATCTGTTTGGAAACCATGTTTGGTACAAGAAGATTTTAGTACTTTTAGGCGGTGTCTTGTTCAACGTGATAGGGGCTATTATTTTGTTTACTTTTGCGTTAGTACTTGGAACAAGTTTGAGCATAGACCCAAGTGAGATAAAAGATGTAAGTTTTGTTAACAGGGAGCTTGTCTTGGCAAATATAAGTCCTAAAAGTCCACTCTTAGAAACCACGATTTCAGTTGGAGATAAAATTATTTCTATGCAAGCTGACGGAGTAGGTTTGTCTGGAGAAGATATTTTTTCAAGCTCGGTTTCTGGTTTTATCCAGGAGCATAATAATTCTAAAATAGACATAACCTTTAAGAATAAGGGTGGAAAAATAGAAACAATTTCAGTTATCCCTAGAGGTGGAATAATAGAAGGAAAGAAAATTGTAGGGGCCTCATTTGCAGACATTGCCTTTAAAAAATATGGGTTTTTTGAAGCTATTGTAGAAGCGACAAAAATTACCTATCATCAGCTTCTGTTTATTTTTTCTAGCCTCTATGAGCTTGTTCAGGATCTACTTTTTAAAGATACAAAAGTTTCAGATAGTGTTGCTGGACCTATTGGTTTAGCTATGATGACATCCAAAGTTTCTTCAAAAGGATTAGACCAGATATTGATTTTTGCAGCCATGCTCTCGCTCTCACTTGCAGCTTTTAATATTTTACCAATTCCAGCTTTGGATGGAGGTAGAATCTTTCTAGTGCTTGCAGAAGTTGCCATGCGAAAAAAAATAAAGGCCAGCTATGAGCAACTTTTCCATGGCCTCGGGTTCATCTTGCTTTTATGTTTAATGTTGTTTGTTACCTATTATGATATTGTAAAAGCAATGGCCTCATAGTATAATTTGTAAATAAAATATGAAATTCAAAAAAATAATTATTACTTTAATTTTACTTTTGGCTATAGCTGGCGTGCTAGGGTATTTATATATAGATGAACAAGAAAAAGAATTAGAAGCTTTGACAAAAGAGTCTGTAGACAGTGCAAGTGTAGCAAGCTCAACATCTGTCGTTGTTCAAAAATATGCAATGTCGGAAGTTATAAAGCACAATAGAAAGTCTGACTGTTGGATGGTGGTTGATAAAAGTGTTGTAGATGTAACGAGTTTTGTGGAAAAACACCCAGGTGGTGACAAGATTTTGGAGGGCTGTGGTAAAGACGCTACAAAAATGTTTAATAAGATCAAAGGGCATTTGGGAGGTGTGGCTCAAATGATACTGCGAAAGTTAACTATTGGTCAGCTGGAGAATTAGTTTTAAAATTTGTGTAAATTGTCTTTTTTATGATATAATCTTAATCAACCTCATGTCACCTGTGGAGATGTGCTGGTGGGACCAAATAGGTCTAAGAAACCTGTTTAAGTCCCTGTTATGGGCCCTTAGCTTAGTTGGTAGAGCGCCTCATTTGCACTGAGGAGGTCAACGGTTCGAATCCGTTAGGGTCCACATAAAAAAATTAACAGAGTCGCAAGATTCTGTTTTTTCTTTCACCGTTAAATGCTATAATTATAAGTAATTATGAAAAATTTCTTCAAAGACAAAGTAGTTAAAATTTTAAGTTGGGAGTCAAAAAGAATTTTAGACAAACACCTACCTTTTATTATTTCCATAACAGGTAATGTCGGTAAGACTACCACCAAAGATTATGTTTACAGTTTGTTACGTTATAAATATGGACAAAATGTGCGAGCCTCAGAAAAAAGTCAAAACTCTGAATTTGGCTTAAACCTAACAATAATTGGCGAAAAAAATGCTTGGAACAGTCCGATTGATTGGCTAAAAGTTTTGTGGAGTGGTTTGGTAAAGGTGTATACTTTGAAAAAATATCCCGAAGTCTTGGTTTTGGAAGTTGGAGCTGACAAGCCTGGAGACATACGACTTTTATCAAAAATTTTTAAATCAAACTTGGTAGTTCTCACGGCTTTTCAAGAAGCTCCGACTCATGGTGAGTTTTTTCTGAATATCGATCAACATATAAATGAAAAAAAAGTTTTGGTAGAAACGATGGAAAAAGATGGGGCTATAGTTTTCAATGCCGATGACCAAGTTATGTCCAAAATGGCAAGAGAAAGCAAGGAAAAAAGCAACAATATTCAAATATTTTCATTTGGTTACGCAACCGATTCGAACGTTCAAATACTGGATTGCAACAACTTGTACGACGACCAAGCAGAGCTAATAGGGTCAAAAATTAAATTTAGAATCAACTTACAGTCAGAAGCTTTTAAGGTTATGTATGACTTGGATTTAAGGTTTTTAAGTGTTACCGGCAATGCTCATGCCTATTCTATTGCGAGTGCTATTTGCGTTGCTCTTCTACATGGGTTTACTAAAGAGGATATTTTAGAATCTGTGCAAGACATAGAGTTTTCTAAAAGTCGGATGAGAGTTTTAAACGGCATAAACGGCACGAAAATAATCGATGATTGTTACAACGCTTCACCAATCGCCATGCAAAATGCAATTGAGACTTTGTTTAAGATTTTGGCGAAAGGTAAAAAAGTAGCCATCTTGGGGCATATGGCAGAGCTAGGAAACAAGACTAAGGATGAGCATTTTAAAACCGCAATTTTAGCTTCAAAAGTGTTTGATGTTGTTATTTTATCAGGTAGATATAATGAGTATTATTTGGAAGGTTTAAAAGCAGGTAAGTTTGATTTGGCGAAAGTTTTTCTGGCAAGTAATGCAAAAGAAGTTTTAAATCTCATTGTGGAAAATAATTTACTGAGAAATTTGGATATTGTTTTAGTGAAAGGTTCCCAGTCGGCTCGTCTTGAGAAAGTAGTCACAGAACTCTTGGCCTACAGAAATGATGTGGATAAGGTGTGTAGACAGGATGATGAGTGGAAAAATAGATGAACAAACTTACACTAAGTGCTTTATCCAAAAGCCTACATAATAAGATATCGCGGCCGCAGTCCCACCAATTATTAATGTTTCGATAGCCGAGCTCAGCTTATTTTCTCTAATAACGTATCCACGTACAAGTCCAATGACTAAAAAAGTTAGACCTGTCAAATAGCAAGAGATTTTAAATGATGAAAAATTAAAAATATTAAGTTTAAAGATGTAGGGGATGATGGGAATTATCCCAACCATTATAAATGCTACAAAGGTGGCGATTGATGTCTTTAAAGCATCTGTCTTGTCATTTTCATGTTTGGATCTTTCACTAAGGTAGTTGGACGAAGCCATGGAAAAACCGTCTGCCAAAACGTTGGCCACACCCAATACTAGAACTATAACTGGCGAGAGTGATGCGCCGGCTACCCCGGCTACTACGGCAAAAGTTGTAACGGTGCCGTCTATAGATCCATAAACAAATTGGGGAAGATATTTTTTGAAAGTAGACATTTTTGATGTTTACAGTATATATTATTTTGTGATATTATAAAACAATAGAAATAATATGGCAGATATAAACGAATTAAAAGCCGAGAGAATCAAGAAACTAGTAAAATTAGAGGTGATGGGTGTAAATTGTTATCCACCAAAAATAAAACTTTTGGGGAATAGGTTAAGTAGTGAGGAGGCAAGAAAAATGTTTTATTTAGGTGATGTAGAAAGTGAAGAATCAAACAAGGTAATTTTAGCAGGAAGGGTAATGACAGTTCGTGGTCAAGGAAAGATTTTATTTATTGACATAAGTGATGAGCAGGGAAAATTTCAAGTGGTTTTAAAAGAAGATGTTTTAGGAGTAGAAAAGCTAAAAATATTTTTTGAAAATATTGACGCTGGTGACTTTGTAGCTTTTGTTGGAAATTTATTTATTACCAAAAGAGGAGAGAAAAGCTTGGAAGCTAGCGACTGGCAAATTCTTTCAAAGTCACTTTTACCGTTACCTTCTACTTTCTATGGTTTAGAAGACGAAGAAGAAATGTTGCGTAAAAGATATTTGGATTTTGCCTTGAATAAAGAAAAAAGAGAAATGTTTGTGCGAAAGGCAAAGTTTTGGAGTACAGTTCGAAACTTTTTGGAAGCTAGAAACTTTTTAGCTGTAGAAACTCCAACCATAGAAACCACTACTGGCGGAGCAGAAGCCAGACCATTTAAGTCTTTTCATAATGATTATGATATGGAGGTTTTTATGCGTATCGACATCGGTGAGTTGTGGCAAAAAAGACTTTTGGCTGGTGGTTTTGAGAAAACTTATCAAATAGGTAAGGCCTATAGAAATGAAGGTTCGTCTCCGACTCATCTTCAAGAGTTTACAAACTGCGAGTTTTACTGGGCCTACGCTGACTATCATGATGGTATGCAAATGATAAAAGATTTGTATAGAGAAATTGCTAAAGAAGTTTATGGAAAAACAAATTTTACTATAGGGCAGCATACCTTTGATTTGGCTAATGAGTGGCAAGAAATAGACTATAGAGGGCATATCTTGGAAAAAACAGGTGTAGATGTTTTTGCTTCTAGTGAAGAAGTTTTAAAGAAAAAGCTCATAGAACTGAATGTAAAATGGGACGGAGAAGGTAGGGAAAGGTTGACTGATACACTTTGGAAATATTGTAGAAAGCAAATTTCAGGGCCAGCCTTTTTAGTAAATCATCCTGCTTATATGTCCGCCCTTTCAAAACATAACTTGGACGGAATGACTTCTCAAGTTTTTCAACCAATCATTGCTGGAGCAGAGGCCGGAAAAGGTTTTTCAGAGCTAAATGACCCCAGGGTGCAAAGAGTAAATTTTGAAAGGCAAAAAGAACTGTTGGAGGCGGGTGATGAAGAGGCAATGATGCCAGATTTTTCTTTCGTTGAAATGTTAGAGCATGGCATGCCACCAGCTTTTGGATATGGTTTTGGAGAAAGAATGTTTGCCCTTTTTGAAGGTGTACCTATCCGCGAGGTGCAAATGTTTCCACTTGTAAAGCCTAAAAAATAATTTAGCTACATGTCAGTAGAAGGTTCAATTTTAAGCTCAGGTACTGGTGAAAAAAAGCCAAGAAATGTGGATATTGTGGAAACACCACATGCAACATTTCGGGTTATACGTTCAAACCATGATGTACCAAATACAAAAGCAGAATTAGGCCGAGCAACAGTAGTTTGTGTTGAAAACCAAGCACATGACTATACGGCAGGATACAAACCAGAGAAAATATCTGCGATAGAAAATATTAAAATTCTTATACATGAATCAGTTCAGTTTTCAGAGTGGAGGAATAGTTCACAGATTGAAAGTTTATATATAACAGACTCTTTTGACGTTGGAGGATTGACTGAGAAAATCCATAATGAATTTTTCAAAGCAAGAAGAGGGTTAGTGTTTGGTGCAATTCCGGCAGTTTTTGGATTAATGGAAATGCTAAAGCCTCAGACTTCAGACAAGGTAATAGGTGCTGGTCTACTTGGTATCGGTGCGTATTTAGCCAGAGCAAAAGCATCGGAGTTCCTAATTGCAGATGGATATAAGGGCGACACTCTTACTAAAATTGAAAGGGAAACAGCCCTAGTTGGAGTTGCAATTAGAAACTTAATAATTGCGCATAAGGCAGATTTCGCAGCTAAAAGAGAATATAGAAAAACAGGAAATAAAAAAGATGTGGCCTTAGCTGTTGGTAGTGATCATGGACTGGTGACTGAGGTGTTGAAGCTTAGTAGTACAGACAGAGAAAATTATTTTGTAGAACTCTTGAACGAGGCAAAAGCACAAGGAAAACTTAGCGAAGTAGAGCTAAAACATCTGGAAGAGTTTTTTCATAAAGTCCCATACTTAAATGCTCAGACAGGAGAAATAGAAATGTTAGATACGCGGTACGATAAGTAAAATAACTGTAAGTTAAAATATTTGCAAACTACTTGCATATGCGAAAATAAACATAGATGCGAGTTGATTTGCATAAATAAAAAGTTATCCACATTTTATCTAAATAATATTTGCAATAAATATTTATATCTCTATACTATTTAGTAGGCGATTAGGTCTAATGAAGGTATTACTCTCCTTTCGTTAAAACTTATTCTGCCGTGGTGCTCAATACATTAATTTTAATTTTAAAATATTACTCTATGGCAGCAAAGAAAAAAGCAGCGAAGAAAGTTGCTAAAAAAGTTGTAAAGAAAGTGGCTAAGAAGAAATAATTTCTTCTCTAGAAACAATCTAAACAAAACAGAATAACACAGGTCTTACTCTCCCTGTGTTTTTTGTTTGATTTAAATTTGCTAATGTGCTAGTGTTAGTATAGGAAGAGGAGTACAAGATGAAAAAAGGCGAAAAGCTACCACCTTCATACCTGTCAAACAAGCAGGGTAAATGTAGTCATCCAAGCTGTGACTTTATGGGTTGTCCAGCTTCGGCTGGGGCAAGTCCAGACAGTTACTGGAATTGGTGTGAACTCCACTTTTTACAAGCAAAAAGAAGGATAGATATGTTACTGAGAGCCAAATAGGCTCTCTTTTTCTTTGTTGTGGATAAAGAAAAAAAGTAGGGAAAATATTTGTATACTATTTATGTATTACCATCAGTAATATTTAAATTAAATATATGACACCAGGACAAATGGGGGCACAAAGCCCAGCACAAGAGGACGTTGCTTTCACTGCAAGGGAAGCAGAGCTAGCTGCAAAAAAAGCTGCTCTTCCTACGGAAGAGCAGGCATGGGACTTAAGAGACGTGGAAATAGCAAATAAAAAACAAGAGATGGATTTAAATACTGAAATTGAGTTGGCAGAAAAAGAGTTGTATGACCTGATTCTGTCTGAGCTTTCCCAGACTGAAGGTTCAAATGAATTGGTTATTGCAGTTACAGACTCAATTCTAAAAGGAGACTTTGATCATATCCCAGAAAATATCAAGATCATGTTTGAAGACGATGCTCCAGACAATAAAATAAATTTAGCCTATGCAAAAGTTAAAGGTCTAAAAGATGATTTTGAGATGTTTAAAAAATCTCTAGTAAAATAACTCATTCTTAAGAACACAATTTATAAATAAAAAACCAGAATTTAATCTGGTTTTTTTATGTTTACTTTTTTCTAGTTTAAATTAATTAACTATTTATTTTCTTTCAGAGTTAAAATCATTTTTTCTTCTTTCGGGTCAAATGTTGAAATGTAACAATGGCAAATTTTACCAAGTGAAAGTGCCTTTTTCATATTCTCTTCTGTTCCAAATTCTGAAACATGGAGAAGTCCAGAAACACCTTCCTCAACAGATACAAGTGCTCCGTGTTTGTTGAACCTGATAACTACACCTGAAACTTTATCGCCTTTTTTGTAACGGTCAGAAGCAGTACTCCATGGGTTACTTGAAAGAGCCTTGATAGAAAGAGAGATTTTACCATCTTTGATTTCTATTACTTTAGCTTTAATTTTCTCTCCAACTTTGAAAATTGTTTTAGGATTTTCAATTAGTGACCAAGAGATTTCTGAGATATGTACTAAGCCTTCAACCTTATCTTCTAGCTTAACGAAGATGCCAAACTCAACAACGCCTGACACTGTTCCGTTTACTTCATCCCCAATAGAGTACTTTTGGTTTGGGGCTTTTGGAGTTGTAAATGTTCCTGCACTCGCAGAGTTTGTTGTGTGAGCTGAGTTTGAAGATCCGCCTTTTTCTGTAAAGATAAGTTTTCCTTCTTTAGGGCTTGCAGCAATAATCATTACATCTAATTTTTTACCAACAAGTTTTTTAAGTTCTTTGGTGATTTTATCTTTGTCACCATCTTCAACTTTTGGATAGTTCTCTTTTGAAAGTTGAGAAGAGGGAAGGAAACCTTGTAGACCATTCCAGTCTATGATAAGACCACCACGGTTTGCTTCTTTTACAGTTAGAGATAAAGTCTTTTTAGATTTAATGATCTCTTCTGCCTCTGCCCAGACTATAGCTGCCTTTGCCTCTTTAAGAGAAAGCTCGATGTAGCCTTTTTCATTTTCCAACTCAGTTACTTTAGCTGTAACCATGTCCCCAATGTTTAGTTTTTTGATAACATCTTTGGCTTGGATGAATTCATAACCATAGATAATACCAGTTCCGTGAGGTTTTACGTCTACGTAAACAGCTGCTTTGTCTATTGCCAAAACATTTCCCTCGATTACGTCTTCTACTTTTAATTGTTTTGAATCAGTTGTCAGGTCCAACATTATTTTACTGTTGTTTGCCTCCACTGGCTCTACATATTTATTTGACTTTCTTGCCATAGTTTAAAATTTTCCAAAATTTAAATAAAAATACTCTTAAAACTTTTTTGCTTTAGAGTAGCTCGTCCTGTTCTCTTTGTTAATGAGTATTACAGGGGAGTTTGTTCTAATAATTTATGCTAAATTTGGTATGAATATATTATAACATATTTTTCACAAATAAAAAGGGTGCTGACAGCGATAGTTTGCTGCCAGCACCCAGTTGTTCAACGAACTAAATGGAACTCGGCTGGGAAGAGGTCGAGCTGCTTTGGGTGGGTACGAA
>JAYSUJ010000012.1:0-13276 GCA_043719155.1 bacterium
GCTCAGGCTTGGGAGCCAGAGCGCAGTTTTAGTTTTAGAAAAAAGAACTGTTGTCGCAACCTGTTATTCACAAGTGGCGATGGTTCCATCTTTTTTCCACTTGGCTGAAAGCGAGCCGCCACGTGCACGTGGCATGAAGTAGACCACTCCCTCGACACAGACCTCATTAAAGCGATGGTTGCTCATCCTGTCGAGTTCTGGATCGTAGAATTCGACTTTTTTGTTTTTGATGACCTGCTGTCCAGCTTTTGGCCCTTTGACCTCATCTGATTTGAAAAAAAGATAAAGCAGTGTTAGGACTACAAGTCCTATACAAAGCTTCAAGCCTAAGTCTATGAAATCAACTTGCTTGAACTTTGACTTCAATTTGCTCGTTTGCATTTTGGTACTCCGTTTTGTCAGTTCAGGGTTTTCCTGATTTACTGATGCTAGATATTTTAACATTTTTGCAAAATAAAATCTAGACAAAGTATTTATTTGTTGTATAATCAACTTTACATGTTTTGACAATCGCGCGTACAGATTAGCAATAATTTGAAGTGAGGAAAGTCCGAACTCGAGCGGGCGAGGGCATAGCCCTCGCCCGCAGAAAGGTAGTGGGTAACGCCCACACGTGGTAACACGCGAGTTGCGAACAGAGATGAGCCGGTTTAGTCCGGAGTGAAACAGCTAAATACTTACCCGCGAGCAAGTCCGTGTCTGTAGAAATATAGAAGTGACGCAAAGATTTAATGAGTAATTATTAAACAAGATAAATGATTGTCTGGTTCTGCTGTAAAGCAGGTCCGTACAGAATTCGGCTTATAAACATGTAAAGCAAAAAACTCCTTTGGAGTTTTTTGCTTTTGGGCTATACTAATTTTAGAGTATAAATATATTATGGATATACAAAAAGATTTTAAAGATCTAAACTTGGATGAAAAAGAAATGGTGGTTGAAGTTGCCAAAGAGCTAGAAGTAACAGACGACAATTTGGATGAGTCCGAAAAAATGATACGTGACTTGGAAAAAAGAATTGCAAATATTAAGACTGAAGAAAAAACAGCTGTAGCCGCAAAAGACTCGGCAGTAAATGTAGAGACTGCGGTCGAAAATATTTCAACAAATTTGGAAACGCAAGATGATGTTGTGGTTGAAAATGAAGATGAATTGGTGTCAGAACCTGTAGAGCAAACGGCCTTGGAAAAGTTTCAGCCGTTTATTTTACCAGTTTGCCTCACTTTATTTGCGATATTTTTTGCGGCTCTATTTTTATATTTCTTCTCTAAAAGTAGGGTAGACAATTCTCAGAAAGCTATTGTGAATACTGGTACCACAGAGATAATTAAATACGTTGAAAAACCGATAGTTAAACAAGAGCCTGTTATCGTTGCTGAAATAGAACCCCCAACATGTGTAGAAAATCAAAAATTAAATGATGCTAAAGACGCCTGTGAAGACTTGCTACCTCCGCCCGTAGTTGAGGTGCCAAAGTTTGAAAATGGAACCACTACAGTAGTAAATGTACGTTTTTCTTTTGATAAGTTTAACTATGATAATTACCCAACAGGAATATATTTAAACGAAACTCAGATTTTTGAAGGTGACTATAAAGATTTTAAAATCTTGCCGACCAACAGGTCCTATGCCAACGATTTCTTTTTTGGGGTAGACAGAAATATGGTTTCCCTTTTAGGGAGTTGTAAATACGTAGTAGACGAGGCACAGATACTGGTTTCAAATATGCGAGACAGCGAAGGTGACCAAGTTTATAGTGCTATCAAAGATAGGTACTTCAGAGGTAAGGTGGTAAAGATCTTGGATGCATCCAAGCCACATATTAATTGTAAAAAGTAAATTAGCAAAGTTATTTTTACATCAAAAAAATGCTATTATTGGGTAGTATGAATATCTCAACTGCACCGAATAATAATTTAAAAAATAGGATTAATGATGAAAAGGTTTCAAATAAAAGTTTGAAGTTTATGGATTTTTGTGCTGGTATTGGGGCAGGTAGACTAGGTTTAAATAATTTAGGTATGGAATGTGTTGCATTTTCAGAGATTGATAAAAATTCAGAAAAAACTTATAGATTATTTTTTGGTGAGGATGAGAAAAATTATGGTGACTTAATGAAGATTAATGCAGGTGAACTACCTGATTTTGATGTTATGATTGCCGGCTTCCCTTGTCAAACTTTTTCTGTAATTGGACAAAGGAAAGGTATGGCAGATAAGCGAGGTCAAGTGATTTATGGTTTAACTAAAATCTTAAAAGATAAAAATATAAAATATTTTATTTTGGAAAATGTAAAAGGTCTTGTTAATCACGATAATGGGAATTCTTTAAAGGAAATTTTAAGAGAACTAGACCTAAGTGGTTATAAAGTTTTTAATAAAGTACTAAATAGTATTGATTATGGTGTCCCACAGCATCGGGAAAGGATTTATTTTGTTGGCATAAGAAAAGACTTGTATGTAGATGAATTTAGATTTCCGGATAAACAAAAAACCCCAGATATTAAAAAGTATTTGATAGATGAAAAAGAATTAAATTTCAACGAAAAAAGCAAAACTTTTTCCACCTTTAAAAAATATTTAGCAAATAAATATAACTCAGGGCAACACAAAATAGAAAACCTACTGAGCAATGAACTTGATGTTATAGATACAAGACAATCAGACTTGAGAATTTATAAAAACAAAATTCCAACATTAAGAACTGGAAGACATGGTATTTTGTATGTGAGAAATGGAAAGTTTAGAAAACTATCAGGTTACGAAAGTCTATTACTTCAAGGTTTTCCAAATAGTTTAGCACTCAAGGCGAAAGACACAATTTCCGATATGTATTTACTTGCTCAAACTGGAAACGCTATGACAGTTTCTACAATTGAACAGATTGGTAAAAAACTGTTAGAATATATAAATAAATATGAAAACTAAAAAAGATTTAATAGCATTAGGTTCTAAAACTGCAAAAGCAGGTTTTGGCAATGAGGATGATATCGTTATAAAGTTTAATAACTGGAATAAAGATTTGGAAGCGAAAGAGTGGTTAAGATTAATGAATTATAAATTTGAAGAAATCGAGAAAGTGGAAGCAGTTAAATTACATGGGTATAAAACCGATGTTCAGGTTCAAATTACTATATATCTCAAAAAAGCCATTTCAGCCGAAAATCTTTCAATAAAATTGGTTAGTAGTAAGACTGGATTTAATCAAATAGATAAAAGATGGGTGAAGAATTATATTGAAATGTGGGAAATTCCTGAAGATATTTCCAGTATTCTAAAAATCTATATAGGGGAAAGTAAGAGTAAAATTAAAAATCTCAAGGACCCAAGAAGGGTTTTCTTTAATGAAATGACTGAGGGAGAAAGGAATAAGATTTTAAATTTCTTTAATAAAAACAAAATACTTATAATATCTGACTTGGTAAAAGGTAGGGGTATATTCTCTGCCGGATGGATGCTGGTAGTTTTAAAGTTAGGTGATGATACTAAATGGGTTTTAAAATCAATAAATCACGCATTAAATATATTTTCATCTGGAGATGTTGTGTTTACAAAACAAGGTAACCTAAAAATAGGACAAATTGGTATGCAAAGAAAAGGTGGAGATAATGGTAGACCCACAGCAAGTATGTTGCAATTTAAAGCAAATCCATTACAACTTTTCGATAAATAGATAGACAAGTTTGTTACCCTGTTCTAAGTGAAACACATATGCTCTTTTGAGTTAAATAATTATAGTATAATAGTTTAAAATATGTCTAAAAAATTACTACAACACACAATTCTTTTTTCGCTATTTGTTTTACTTGCCCAAGTTTTTGGACTTGTGCGAGACTTGTATTTGGTCAGGTATTTTGGTGTGGGTCCGATCCTAGATACTTATTATCTGGCTTTCAAAATCCCAGATTTTTTAAACGTTTTTTATTCGGTTTTCTTGGGTTCAGTAATTTTTATCCCGCTTCTAACGCAGGCTAGACATGAAAAGGGAGACGAGGGGGTGGTGGAAAATATACAAAAAGTCGGAAGCATGGTTTTAGTATTTGTACTCTCTATTTCTTGTTTACTATACTTGGTGATGCCGTATCTTAGTTCGCTTTTAGCACCGACGTGGGGTGTAGAGCAGTTAGCTTTACTTACTAAAATATCTCGTACCTTGCTTTTGGCTCAACTTTTTTTTCCTCTTGGAATTTTGGCAGGTTCACTTGGTATGGTTTATGAGAAACCGTTAGGGATGGCAGGTGCAGGTGCGGTTTATAACATTGTGATCTTGTTTTTTGCAATAGTTTTGGCACCCATGTTTGGGATATTTGGCGTCGTTTATGGTGTCATAATAGGCTCGTGCATGTTTACCTTAATGCAGATACACCCAAAAGTGGTGCGTGAAAAACTAGGTCAATTTAAATTTATCTTTGCTGTGTCTGATTGGGTTTTCTTTTTCAAAAGAAACTTTGGTCGTTTTATTTCCGTCCTCCTCAACCAAACTTTTTGGTTGTCGGTTTTGGCATTAGCATCACTTGCAGGAGTTGGGGCAGTAACGATTTTCCAAAACTCTTTTAATATCTATTTAGCGATTTTCTTTATAGTAGGTGCTAGTTTTTCTACAGCAATGATGCCTACAAGTTCAAAACTACATATTGAAGGAAACCATGACGAGTTGCGAGAGACTCTTTTGAATTCTTTAGTTTACATGTTTGCAGTTTCAGTTTTTATTGCTACAGGTGCCTTCTTTTTTGCCTATGAAATAATTAGCATTGTCTATTATTTTTCTCACTTGAGGGATGTAGATCTGCATAAGATGAGTTCTGTATTTGCACTACTTACACTGTCTATTCCGCTCATAAATACTTTGGAAATATCCCGAAAGTATATGTACACAACTAACATGATTGGCTCCTCTGTAGCCATTATGTTAGTTTTTTTACCGACTATGTTCGCTGCTTTTTTTATACAAAACTTATATCCAAGCTTTTTTGGTACCCAAAAACTCATATATCTTTCCGTCTCTATTTTAATTGCCAATCTTTTTGCAGTTATTGCGGTCCTGATACTTTTACAATTCCAAAAAAGACTTGACATCAAGAAAGTATTGCAAAATGTTTATAAAATAATTTTGCTTCCAGTGCTAACTTTTATTTTTCTAGTAATTATTTTTTCTAGTTTTAGTATTTCAAATTTTGAAAATAGTTATGGACACTTTTTAGGCTTAGTTTTAAAAGTGTTTGTTTTCTGTGTTTTATATTTCCTGAGTATTTTGATTTTGGGTGATGAAATTTCAAAGACTGTTTTGAAAACCTTAAAAAGTCTTGTAATTAAAAATAAATAAAAAGTCCCCACTTGTTTTTGGCAAATGGGGTAGTACTCAAGTTTTGGCGTCAGGCGTCTAAGACTTTGTCAAAATCTATGCCGGGGTTAGCCCGGAGAAATTCCTTGAAGGTGACGCTTATCATTAAATCGAGAATCTCTTCTAGGTCCGGATCAGAGAAGAAGCTGTCGGCATTGCTTTTGATAATTTCGAGCGGCACGCCAATTTCCGTGGCCATGGCAGCCTGGTCATTGCTCAGTCTAGCCTCCAAAACCGGGTCGATGACTCCTACTTCGTCTGAATTTCGGAAGATCCATTCGGTCAGTTTGGTCAAATGGTCTTTCTTTTCTTGTGAGAGTGCCATCTTAGAAGCTCCTTGTTTTCCCAAGACTTTGTGTCTTTAGGTTTTGTTATTTTAACATAAAAATGAGTGCTGGACATACTACTTGACAAACTGAACAGAAATATTGTATATTATGTATCCCACAAACCAACAGAAAGGTTTAAAATGAGCCAAAACTTAACTTGGACTCAAACTTTTTGCCTAATCCCGGCGTTTCTTTTTTACGCTGTTGCACTTGGGCTCTACGGAGCTATTTGTGCACTGGGTTGGGCTCTGTGGGCTGCAAAGAAGCTGATTATTCCAGCCGCGCTCGCGCTGCTTGTCTTGGCGGGCTACCACGGTACCGACTGGATCGCGAGATTCATCGGCTACGTGTGAACACTGCTTGTCGGCTTATCGGGAGTGGTTTCGCAACAGCGAAACCACTCTTTTTTCATGCTATAATTTGCCTAAATATGGCAGATAATTTCCAAGATATACACAAAAGTTTCAAGCTAAGTTTGCAGGCCCTTATTTTCAATGAAAATGGTGAAGTTTTAATTTTACAAAGCTCTACTGACCAAAAACAATGGCTTTTCCCGGGTGGCAGAATGGATGCTGTTGAAACAGATTTAAATATTGCCTTAGCCAGAGAGATTCACGAAGAGCTAGGCTTAACTTTGCTTGAAAATTTGGGTGTGGTGGCATGTCAAATCTCGAAAGGTGGACACACTTTTGCTGTACTTTATAAAGTAAAGGTTGACTCGCTAAATAATTTGCGACTTAGTCATGAACATTGTAACGTGAGGTGGGTAATGCCAGATGATGAAAGTTTGTCAGAACTTCTTTTTTATAAAGTTCTAGGTCGACAGGTGAATAAGGTATATTCAAAGTGATTCTAAAATATGAGAAAAAATATAAAAAGTAAAAGAGTAACGTTATATATTGACGCAGCAAATTTGATACTTTCTGCTAAAAGTATGAACATCGGTTTTGAAATCTTTGAGCTACTTTCTGTCCTGAAATATAAATATAATGTTAAAAAATGTGTCTATTTTACTGGTAAAATATTAGCACTGAGTACAGATTATGAATTGCTAGAAAAAATGGGGGTAGAAATTATTTTCAAAAAGATATATGATGATTTTGGTAAAACAAAGGCAAATTGCGATGTAGAAATTTCACATAGAATAACAGTTGACGTTTTGAATAAATTGGTTGACGAAGTAGTGCTAATTTCAGGGGATGGAGACTTTTATTCTTTGTTGGAGTTTGTTGAAAGAGAAAAAGTTGATGTAAAGTTGTTGGGGGTTTACCCACATACAACATCTAAATTGTACAGAAATGGAAATAAATTCAGTCTTTCTTTTGTGTCTGAGTTGGTGAAAAATATCTCAGTCAAAAGAAAAGGACTCATAGGGCTTGGAGTCCCTACGAGTCTTCTTTTCGATAAGAACAGTATAACTCAAGTTGAAAGCTTGTCAAGGTTGTCACGGTATAAAAAAACTGTTTTATTTTTTGGTGATTCACTTACTTTCTGTTACGATGCAGCAACTCGCGACAGGACTATTTTCGAGGAAAGGTGGACGAGTATTGTGGAAGAACAATTAGCTGAGAGATATAGATTTATTATAGAAGGTCAGGGCGGGAGAACCGTTGATAATGATGATAAAGTGGAGGGGAGGAATGGGGTTAAGGCATTTACACAAGTACTTTACTCACATTATTATGTTGATATTATTTTTATAATGTTAGGTACTAATGAGCTGAAGGACAGATTCAGAACTGATGCAGAAACCATTGCTAATAAATATAGTAAAATTAAAAAGATTATAGATATTTGGAAAGAAAAACCAAGACTTAATGTAGAGTTTCCTTTAAAAGTGGTTTTGGTTGCACCACCTATTATTAATCAAAGCTTAATACCATTTGGCTGGGGTATTGAAAATGCTCAAGAAGTTTCAAATGATATGAGTGCTGAGTATGATAAAATCGCAGTAAAATTGGGTTGGGATTATTTGGATGCAAGTAAAATAAAAATTTCAAGTGTTGATGGTATTCATTTGGATAAAAAAGGTAACGAAGAGCTGGCAAAACTTGTGATCAATTTTTTACAAAATTAAAAATGCTTACTGTGATATAATGTCATCAATAATTAAGAAGTAAACATGCAAATACGAAATTTTTCAATCATCGCCCACATTGACCACGGCAAGTCTACACTTTCAGACCGCTTTTTAGAAATAACTAAAACTATTGAAAAAAGAAACATGACTGACCAGGTTTTGGACAATATGGAGTTGGAAAAAGAAAGAGGTATTACTATCAAAATGCAGCCCGTAAGAATGGAATACGATATAGATGGTGAAAAGGTGATTTTTAATTTGATAGATACCCCTGGGCATATTGATTTTTCTTATGAAGTATCTAGAAGTCTGCGGGCAGTTGAGGGGGCGTTGATGTTGGTAGACGCAACTCAAGGTGTGCAAGCTCAGACTATGACGGTTTTGCAGATGGCTAAAGATGCAGGCTTAACTATTTTGCCAGCGATTTCCAAAATTGACTCGCCACTGGCGGACTTAGCAAAAGTAGAAGCTGAGCTGTATGAACTTTTAAATTGCACAAAAGAAGACATTTCTTATGTATCAGGAAAAACTGGAGAAGGGGTAGAGGGGCTTTTGCAGAAAATTTACGACAGAGTGCCAGCACCAAAAAATGTTGGGGAGGAGGGAGGAAAGAAAGGTAGTAGGGCTTTGATTTTTGATTTTGGGTATTCAAATCATCAGGGGGTGATTGTATTTGTGCGGGTTTTTGATGGGAAAATAAATGTGGGTGACGAGCTAGTTTTTAATAATCCTGACAAAAAATTTGTAGTCAGCGAGTGTGGAGTTTTTAAACCTCAGAAAGTTAAAAAAGATTTTTTAGAAGCCGGAGAAATTGGCTATATTGTAACAGGAATAAAAGAACCTGGAATAACAAAAGTTGGCGACACTATTTTGTCGGTGCGCGACCGGTTGCCAGCTATACCCGGTTATGCAGACGCAAGACCGCTAGTTTTTGCATCTATTTATCCAGAAGAGCAGGACAATTTTCACGATCTCCGTTTTGCACTTCTAAAATTGAAACTTTCAGACTCTTCGCTTTCTTTTGAAGAAGAGGCATCTGGTATTTTAGGACGAGGCTTTAGGTGTGGGTTTTTGGGTATGCTTCACCTAGAGATTATTACGGAAAGACTGCGTCGCGAACACAATTTGGAGCTGGTCATTACAACTCCGTCTATTCCTTATCGAGTAATGGTTAAAAAAGGTGCCGAGATTGTGGAGGAAGAGATTTACAACCCTGCGCATTTTCCCGAGCATGGTTTTTATGTGGACTGCCAAGAGCCAATGGTCAAGCTAAACATTATTTGCCCTCCGGATTATATTTCACAGGTAACAAAAATTTTGTATGACCACGAGGGAATTACAGAAGAGACAGATGTTTTTTCTGGAGACAGATTTTCTATGCATGTAAACATGCCGCTGCGAGAGTTGATGCGAAACTTTTTTGACGAACTGAAAAGTGTGTCCAGTGGCTATGCTTCAATTTCCTATGAGCCTGTTGGTTACCAAACAGCCGATGTGCGAAAGCTGGAAGTGCTGTTGGCAGAAGAGGTGCAGCCGGCTTTCACTAGGGTGGTGGGTGCTAGACGAGTACAGATAGAAGCTGATGAGATGGTAGAAAAACTTTTCAACATTTTACCACGTGAACTTTTTAATATTAAAATCCAAGCTAGAACCAATGGGAAAATAGTTTCGTCTAGAACTATTTCAGCAGTAAAAAAAGATGTAACCGGCTATTTGTACGGGGGAGACATTACTAGAAAAAATAAACTTTTAGATAAACAGAAGAAAGGTAAAAAGAAAATGCAAGGTTTTGCTAAAGTAAATGTATCTCAGGATACTTTTATGGCAATGATGAAATCTGGGCCAGCTACAGAAAGGAGAGACTAAAGTTTTTCGAAAAGTAAATCTTGGAATAAATACGGTTTTTCACTGTATCATTATTATGAAGTATTTTAAAACCTTGGACCAAACTGTGTTAGACGGATTAAGTTTTCTAAAAACACAGAAACTTAAAAAAGTACAGATTTCAAAAAAAGTAAAAATATTAGTTGTTGGCTCTGGCAATGCCCATGTTGCTGGTAGTATTATTTTTAGAAATCATAAAGCAATTTATGCAACAGAGAGTAATTATATAGATGTCTTAAAGGTTCACAATGACATTGAGCTTGTTGTTGTCATATCTGCTTCTGGGGGTAAACACGCCCCACAAATTATTCGGTACTTGATGAAAAAAAATAAAAAAATAGTCTTGCTGACTTCTACTAAAAATAGTCAAAGCGAATCTTTGTTAAACACTTATAAAAAATCTAAAATAACAATTTATCCTAAGCTTGCCGAGATGTATACTTACAACTTTTCTACTTACTTGGCTATGATCTTGCCTCATACAGCTGACAATATTTCAGATATATTAGATTTTCTTGAAAATAAACTAGTGATCAATGAAAACCTTTTTAAAAACCAGAAAAACTTTTTTTTTATTTTGCCGAACAGATTTTCTCTCATGTCTAGAATGCTAAATGTAAAATTTATAGAGTTGTTTGGTCGCAATTTTTGTAGAGATATTGAAACCGAGGACTATATGTTGCATGCCACTACTGTTGTTCCTGGAAATGAACTGTTTATAAGTTTTGAGAAAGAAAATATACATTATGGTAAAAAAAGGCTGCATATTGATATTCCTAGAAATGCAGACTACGCTTTTTTTATGTGTCTAACTTACTACTTGATTGGTAAAATTCAAAGCAATAATAAAC
The DNA here is from genome assembly GCA_043719155.1 of bacterium. Lineage (GTDB taxonomy): Bacteria > Patescibacteriota > Minisyncoccia > Phycocordibacterales > UBA5272 > JBBQKQ01. The sequence goes on from JAYSUJ010000012.1 coordinate 10,482, forward strand.
CTTATTTTAAAAAAAATATACAGAGTTATATAAAGAAAACAAATAAGTTGCATGGTTTAACTCTGAAAGATTTTGGGTGATATGTTTTGGCACAAGGTGGACTTCTTTTGAATATTTTTATATAATTTCCAAGCCTCAACCTAAAACAGGAGAGTAACGTGCGTAATTTCTTGGACTGGATAGTGGCAAGCTTAAATGCTCGCTTTCACGACAAGTGGAAGGACTGGGTGTTTGGCTCAGGGGGAATTGTTTTCACACTAGTCCTCTTGCCGTCTGTCTTTTCGGTGGACAAGCCACCGTTTGTCAGTAGCTTGCCAACTTGCCTTTACCTTTACGTCTTTGTAGTAGCCCATTGGTCCAACGGAGACAGAAAAGGGGCTTTTTGGGCAGGGGCCTGTGCTTGTGTCTGGTTAGTCTTGGCTTTGCAAAAGTTAGGAGCCTTGCCGACACCGAGTCTGATGTTTTGAAATCTCGGATTTCATTACAAACCTTTCGTGCAACTTTGAAAGAGGTTGCATGAAGGGTTTTATTTTTGCTACAATGAATAGTGCTGAGCAAAAGTTCAGTAAAGCTCAACCACAGTTTAGGAGCAGAAATGAAACCAAAACTTAAGTTGAAAAGTCCTGTGAATGAAGGTGTAAAACCTAGCCCGAGACTCTTTCTCGACATTATTACAAGTGTCGACACGATTCGGGAGGGACCATTTTTGTCAGATGACCAAGCTGAGCAAGCCTTCTTCTTTATTCTTCGCCTAGCAGGATTGGGTAGGGTGCAGGATGCAGCCATCTTTGAATTGTCACCTGAAAATGGGACATTTAAGAAGGTTGCAAACATAGATCTTAAAACCAATAAGGTTGTGAGGCTAAAGAAGTGATTGCTCACGATAGGTATGGGTAAAATAAAAGACGCCACCCAAAATAAGTGCGTCTTTTTTATTTTATAATTTTTAACGTAAAAATGCTGGCGCTACAGCAAAACCTACAAATGAAATAATCATAAGTATTGCTACAACACGTAAGAGCAGTTCTCTTTTGTTTTTGTGTGCTTTGTCAAACATAAATTTTTTATTATAAAATTATAGCATATTTTTTATCCCGTGTTAAACTCATGTTAAATGAGGATACATCAACACAATATCACAGTCAGATCTGTTCTTTTTTCAAAGTATATGGCTTTTCTGTACTTTGCCCTGACTATTCTTTTTGCCTATAAATGCATTGTTCTGTTGCCAGTCTGGCTTTCAATAAGAGACAGTGCGTCCGAAACCGAAATCAAATACCGGAAAAATATTGATGCAAACAGGGAGAGGAATGAAAAAAAACTAGCCCAAGAAAGCGACATTGGTAAGAGGCGCTACGAAAAAGATTTGTTTAATAGTTTAGATGAAGGTGAGCATCTGATAATTTTGTACGGAGATGATGTAGAAAAAAAAGTTACTACTGAGGAAACTAGAAAGATGTTTTGGTGGGAAGAGAAAAAGCAAGATTTTTATGTGTGGTGGAGAAATTTGGAAGTGGTAAAGAAATGATGTATCATAAAAATATGAAAAAAAAAGATTTGGCAATATTTGTAGAAAATTTAAATAAAGAATTTGAGTTTGCAGTTAAAGATGAAAAGTCCGGTTTCCTTAAAAATTTGTTTTTTCCAAAATATAAAAAAGTGCAAGCTGTACAAAATGTTTCTTTTGAAGTCAGACGAGGAGAAAGACTCGCTTTTATCGGTCCAAATGGAGCTGGTAAATCTACAACCATAAAGATGCTAACTGGGATATTGTTTCCAACTTCTGGAAAAGTTTCGGTTTTGGGGTTGTCGCCCCAAGACAATAGAAAAAAACTTGCCTATAAAGTTGGCACGGTTTTCGGTCAACGCAGCCAACTTTTTCCGAATTTACCTATATCTGAAAGTATGTATTTTTTTGGAATTATGTTTGACATGAAAAAAAACGAAATCCAGAAAAGGATTAAATACTTAACTGAAATTTTTGACTTGCAGGAATTTGCAAATCAACCAGTTAGAAAGTTGTCACTAGGGCAGCGTATGCGGGCTGAGGTTGCCTGTGCTTTGATGCACAAACCAGAAATAATTTTTCTGGACGAGCCTACAATTGGACTTGATGTGGTAGCAAAAAAGAGTCTGCGCGAACTTTTACTTAAACTTAATAATGAAGAGGGTACTACTATTTTCTTGACATCCCATGATGTGGGTGACATAGAAGCTTTGTGTGAAAGGACTATTATTGTAAATCATGGACAAATTGTAAAAGACTTACCAACTGAAGAATTGACAAAGAACTATGTACATGAAAAATATGTGGATTTGATTTTGGAAAGCAATACTGAAAAAAAAGATTTGCCTGATGGTGTCTTTTATAAAGACAGGAGTGAGGGTTTGAAAATTTCTTTAATTGTTGATACAAAGAAAATAGAGCTGCGAGAGGCTATGAAAAAGCTTTTAGATATCTTTCCAGTTCAAGATGTAAATGTTTTTGATGTGGATCTGGAAACGGTTATCAGAGAAATTTATGCATCTACTAAATAATATTTCAAGTGAGTTAAGATAATATATCAGCCTTAGTATCTTTAACAATTAAGGATGTAACCACTTCTGGAAAAGAAGTTTTTACGGATTTTATTGTTTTTGTAATTCGCTTTGGAGGGATACTTTTAGTTTACAAAAATCTATACACTTATTTAGGAGGTAATAGACCCGCTCCCTTTTAAGAATTTAAAAACCACTCCCAAATTCCGTTTTCAATTTAATTTGCAAAATCCAGATGATAGTTCCAAAGACCAGCA
>JAYSUJ010000013.1:0-4092 GCA_043719155.1 bacterium
TTGGGTTTACTGTGGTTACGGGTAGATTGGCCCCATTCTGGGATAAGTGTTCGCTACGCTCCCTTACATATTTAAGTGTAGCTACTACTTTTCCATTAATTGGATGTCGATGGAGGTGGGAGAGGTGATGATGTAGGCGTAGGAGAGGGGGTTGAGTTTGGTGTAGGTGTCGGGGGAGATTTGGATTTGAATTGTTGGAATAGTAGCTGGGGTGGTTGAGCTTTTTGTAGTAGCGAGAGGTGTAGGAGTTTCTGGTGTAGTAGTTTCCACACTTTGGGTTTTAATTTGTTCTTCGGTAGGAGTAAAGAAAGAAATAGTTTTGTTTTCTTGTCCTTGAGGTAGGAGGATGGGGGTTATACCACTCTCGATGTTGTATTTAGTTTCTAGGGTGGAAAGTGGGGAGACTAGGGTTTGGTCGTAGTAGAGGTTTTGGTCGTTGGTAGGCATTCCTTCATAAGGGTCAGGAGGAAGTTGTTTTTTCCAGACTAGGTCTATCTCTGGACTTTTTAGTCCGTAGAGCCCCCACCAGCCGTCGTAGGGGGCCTATTTTACAGCAGTTTTAGCTTTTCTTTTTCTTTGAAAGATTGTCAAACAACTTTAAACTAAGTTCACTAGCAGAATAAACTTCAGACATATTCTGTAAATATGTTCTTGAGGCATATATTTCGTCACTCACCACAGTAATAACTCCATGTTTAGTTATGGATTTTGCTTTTTCTTCCGTTAAATCTAATCCAAGAGTTATTTGTATCATCACATCTAATTCGCTCATAAAACCAGTCTTAATAAATTGCTTATAACGTTCTCGCAATGTCCTTTTTGCACCGATACCAAATGTTTTACCATTATATTCAAAAAAGAAGTCGAACTCGGTTGAAGAGTCTGCTTTGTCATGAATTTTTTGTATAGAGTCGGATTTTATCCCAAGACCAATAAGTATATTAAAAATTCTATCTTCATAGTCAGACCCAGCATCTGACTTTATAGACTGGTTAATACTTTCAGAAAACATAAGCATAAACATCTGGTTGGCTTCGAGACCTTTGGATTTCAAATAATCATAATCATTGAAAATTGAGTTAATATAATCTACACTATTTTCAGTAATAAAATTACTTTCTTTTTCTTCTAGTTTTGAGAAAAATAATAATGAAATCAAAGCTCCATTTACTCTGGTTAGATATGGCTTACTTTTTGAAATCGTATCATACTTTAACGAGAGTTGATTAATATTTTCCAAAGGTACCAAATCTTCAATATGAGCTAATTTAGCCTCTTCAAGAAGCAGTGGTTTTATTTGAATAAGTTTTAGTGAGAATATAAAAATACTTAAATCTAACTGATTATGTATATAATGAATTAATGATTCGAAATTAAAACGTTTACTGTCAGTAAGTTTTTCTGCGTAATTTAAGAACATTGACTTTAATTTATCATAAGACCGTTTTTTATTTGCATAGTAAATTTCGAGCAAGCTTACTATTTCTTTTTCAGATATTCTAGAAGTACCATTTAATTCCTTAAGAAAAAAGTATAGATTAAAGTTAGTGTCTAATTTATCTTTTCTAATTTTGATTTTATTTATTTTCATATTTTTAATAACCTTGGGATAACTTAAGGGCTTTTACGATTTGTTTTGCTAACATTTTTATTACAGGCACCGCAACACTATTCCCAAATTGTTTGTACATTTGCATATCACTATTTGGTAAAATAAAAGTATCCGGAAAGCCTTGTAGCCTGCAAGCTTCCCTCGGTGTTAATTTTCTTGGATTTTTGCCTTTTTGTTCAATCAAAATTTCTGAACCGTCTTTGTAATATCTTGCTGAAATTGTACTTGTATACTCTGAACTTTCATTAAAAAGTGAGTACCCAAAGCCGTTTCCTTTTTCCCTATGCTCTAATTTTCTTCTTTGGTGTCCTGCCCATAATTTATCTGAAATCGTGTATTTTGGGTCAACCTCACTTTCTAAAATATCACCTAATTTAACTTTTATTTTTGGTGGCTCCGGAAATATAAAGTCTGTTTCGTCTCTAAATGCGATAATATATATACGAACTCTATTTTGAGGTACACCGAATTCTTTTGCATTATAAAGTCTATATTTCACTTTGTATTGCATGTCTTCAAGAGTTTTAACTATAACTTTTAAAGTATTGCCCTTGTCGTGAGTCGCTAAATTTCTTACATTTTCAAGAAAAACTACGCGCGGCTTATGGAATTCAATGATTCTTGCTACGTCAAAAAAAAGTGTACCTCTCGTGTCTCCAAAACCTTTTTTTAGACCTGCCATCGAAAATGGCTGACAAGGAAAACCAGCAAGTAGGACATCAAAAGGTGGTATCTCTTGTGGTGCTATTTTTGTTATGTCCCCATAAGGTATTTCCCCGAAGTTGGCTTGATAAGTTTTTTGTGCAGGTTCGTCCCATTCTGAAGTAAATACACACTCACCACCAGCCTCCTCAAATCCCATTCTTATGCCACCTATCCCAGCAAAAAGATCAATAAAGGTAAAGGAATGTTTTTTATTGTTTACTGGCTCAAAAGTAGAAAAGAGATCATTTACATATCTTTTTGATTTAGTATCAGAATTTAAACTTGTTAAAGTTAACATGGAATAATTATAGCATTTTTTGCTTTTTTTATACTAACCGCCAGTTCAATTTCTAAGTGCCATTTTTTAGAATGAAAGATAGGCTAAATGCTTGTGGCAAGCATTTATAGACTTTAATTAGTGACTTGAAATTAAATATCAGATTAGTGTAAAAAATGTAGAGTTGAATCCTAAAATTAACATAATTACGAAAATAGATAAGTAGAATATTTTCATCTTCTTATGATTTCCTAAATTATTTAAATTTAAAAATTTTACAAACACGTACCTAACAGTTAGAGTGACAATATAGAGACACAAAGTAAAAAACAATGGTATCTGATAGTATTCAGAAATGCTCCCATTTAAAAATACTTCATCAAGAAAATTACCTGTAATGCACCCCAAGAAAAGTGCAGTAAAAGTATCCAAAATAACGTTTATGTTTTTCATATTATTTACCATTTATTTTATTATCAACTAGCTGCCAGACATTTGTTACTGTCCACAACTCTCCGTGTGCTTTTGTTCCTGTAAGGGACTTACTGGTAAGATTACTCACGTTTATAGAATTTTTCTCATTTTCGTATCTTCCAGCTGGTCCATACTCAAAGTATCCTTTAAATTTAAATTCAAAATTCGTCCGACCTTTATTTAGATAGTAACCTAAAACATTATTTAACACATATTTTCCTCCACCATTTGCTTGCACTGAGTCTTTTTCGGAATATACTTCTATCATATTTTTAACTCTACTCATATCAGTTTTATAATCAGCTCGAATAGGGGCACCTAGGGCAACAAAGTTATCTACAACAATTCCCTCTTTAAGTAAACCAATTGCCTCTTTAGCAACGTTTCCACCGTGTGAATGAGTTACTATATTTAGTTTTTCACCTTTTTTAAATTCATAATTATTTATAATAGCCGCAAGATATTGTGCAGCCATAGTTCTATCACTAGGCATATTCCCTCCAGTCCAATTAAAGGTATCGTAGATAATTTGTGGTTTTTCTCCAAAAGTATTTTCTACTCTTGCATTTATACCTTGTTTATCAGCTGCAGGCGTCCAGTCATTCCCATAACACGTCCCCGGCACAATAATCGTAAGCCTTCCGTCAGGGTCAACTTTGTTAACTGGATCATTAGTTGAGTAACTGTAGGAATTCTGCATTTGTGGATTAAGAAGAAGAGCGTCAGACGAGAACCCATTGATAGATATGTCATCTTGGGATAACCACATCTTAGTACCAGTATTTAGAGAGCGTGCATGCGCGTAAGTTAACTCAGATTGCTCATCATACTTGTGTCCTGTATAGCCATATGATGTTGGTATTTGTTTGGTAGAGTCAAAAGAGTTGGAGAGTATACTTCCCCAGATGTCTCTTTGTATTAGTTGGGTAGTAGAAGCTTGCATGTCTGTAAGTATAGCTCCCGTTCCCAGATAGTTGTTGTGTATAAAGCTAAGTTCGGTTAAGGTTTTAGGGTTTGGGTTTAC
>JAYSUJ010000014.1:0-11815 GCA_043719155.1 bacterium
AGTGCTGGTCTTTGGAACTATCATCTGGATTTTGCAAATTAAATTGAAAACGGAATTTGGGAGTGGTTTTTAAATTCTTAAAAGGGAGCGGGTCTAATGTTCAGAATTATAAACGAAATGAAAGGGACTTTAATATTAGATGAAGCCGACTTCAAACATTCAGATATGTCTTCAGATATGGTGAAAATTCTAAACACAGGATATCAAAAAGGAATGTCTGTTTTAAGGTCAGAAGGTAAAGGAACTTTTGAGGTCAAAGCATATGATGTGTATTGTCCAAAGATTGTTGCCACTCGGGAGACTTTCACTGATAAGGCACTTGAAAGTAGATTTTTAGTAGAAGAAATGGGTGTGAGAACTTTGCGAAAAGATATTCCTAGAACGCTTGGAGAAAACTTTTTCCAAGATGCCCTTGAAATTAGAAATCAACTTTTGATGTGGCGTTTCAAAAACTATTTCTTGAACCTGGAAACCTCGTCAGAAATTATAGAGGGCATACATCCAAGATTAAATCAAATAGCCATTCCATTATTATCAATAATCAAAGATGAAAAAATAAAAGAAAACTTAAAAACTTTTATTAAAAAATATAATGTGGAATTAGTTGCCGACAGGGGTCTTTCTTGGGAAAGTGATATTGTTTTTGCTATTCTAAAATTAGAATATACCAATCTTACTCCCTCACTTACGGTCAAAGAAATAACTACGGAAGTTAATAATCAAATTGGAATCGGGGAGGAAACTTTAACTGCTAGAAAAATTGGATGGTATTTGCGTTCGAGACTACAATTAAAAACTTACAAAACTAGACGTGGGTATGTATTGGATTTCAAATTAAATCAAACCAAATTAAATTTTTGGAGAGAAAGGTTTGGGATTACCGAAAATGATATAAAAGGAATTGAAAATATAGATGTGAATATTGTGAATGATGTGGACATTATTATTGAAAAAGAAAATAAATTAAATTTTTAATTATGGCAGAAATAAATAAAGGTGGTGTGAAAACTGAAGCAGGTAAAGCAATTTCCAAAATGAATGCTCTTAAACACGGCTTACTTTCTCGTGAGGTTTTACTGGAAGGCGATGATGAAAATCAGTTTTTATCCTTGCAAACAAAATTAAACAATGAACTTAACCCAATTGGAATGTTTGAAGAACTATTAGTGGACAGAATTGTGGGTAGTTTTTGGAGATTAAAAAGAGCATTAAATGTTGAAAAAAATACAATGGACTGGTATGCGTTAGAAGGCGATAAATTTGTTTTTACAGAAGAAACAAAAGAGCAAACTTTTAGAAAACAGGTTAAAAATACTTTATCAAATGAAAGTATAGAAAATATCCTCCGTTACGAAACAACAATTGAGCGTAGTATTTTTAGGGCATTACACGAATTAGAAAGAATACAAGCCAAGAAGCAAGGTAAAATGGTTGATTTACCTGGTGTATTAGATATTTCAATGGAAGGTTCGTTTGGTAAAAACTTACCTGAATAAACGGTATTTCCCTATTGATTTCGTAGAGAAAAATAATTTATGTCTAAATTAGAAGCAGATCGATGTAAAAAAATAGAAGTGTGGTGGTTGCTCAAAAATATTCACAAAACTGGTGGTTATAAATCAACAAATATAAGTTGGGGTGAGAAAGGTAATATAAATATTGTGGTGAACCTTGTAGAGCCAAATAACTACATTGAATTTAACTATTCAATAATCCGAAATGGCTCTGATGAAAAACAAAGTTTTAATTATAAAACACAAATTGTTTTTACTTTTTGTCATTATGGTGGAAAAAGATATTGGTTTATATGTCCACTTACAACAGACGGAATTTATTGTGGTAAACGAGTAGGGGTATTATATCAAGCATATAACTATTTTGGATGTCGTCATTGCTCTAAACTGACTTACTCTTCGAGAAAGAAAAATAAAAATTGCAGGTTTTCATATTTCAGTGAAATTTTTGACATTGAAGATGAACTGGAAAAAATTGAAAGCAAACGGCACAATTATTCTTACCGTGGAAAACCAACAAAAGCAGGTAAGAAAATACAAAAACTTTATAGCCGAAAAATGATTGCATTTGCTGATTTTGAATTTCAAGAGAAGAAACTTAAAGGTCGATTGAGTATGAAAAAGATGTTATAATTATTATGCTAGACATCAATAATAATGACCTGGAAACATTAGTTTCCAGTGAGGTGCATTCAGTAAAAAACTTGGTGTCTAGCAATGCCTCGTCGTTATCTGATTGCACCTCATTGGGTGTTAGTGAACATCAAGAAGAAAAAGAAGATGTATCTTTAAATAAATTGGCGGACATATTATTAGATATTTATATTACAAAAAAGAAATATGAAAATAACAATAGACAAGCGAAAGCGAGTGGTGATTTACGTTAGAGTTTCTAGCCACGAACAAGTGGAAGACGGAAACAGTCTAGTAACTCAAGAAAGGTTATGTCGCGAGTATTGCGAAAAACACAATTTAGAGGTTGCAATTGTTTATGTTGAGCGTGGGGAAAGTGCAAAAACTGCCAACAGAACAGAACTTAAAAAACTTTTAGAATTTTGCTCTAACAAGAAAAACGAAATCTCTGGTTTAATAATTTATAAAATTGACCGGCTTTCAAGAAATACCGATGACTATTCTCAACTGCGTATTTTGATGAAAAAATATGAAGTGGAAATTATTTCTATAACGGAAAAGTTTGAAGATACTCCAGTTGGGAGATTTATCGAAAACACAATGTCAAATGTAGCACAGTTTGACAATGATATTAGAACCGAAAGAAGTGTGAATGGGATGAAGCAGTCTATTTTAGAAGGTCGCTATACATTTCGCCCACCTGTCGGCTATGAAAGAATTGTAGTTGATAAAAAAAATGATATTACTCCTTGTAAAAGAAATGCAAAATATATAATTAGAATTTTTGAACTTGCAAATAAAGGTTTTGGAACTTTGGAAGAAGTTAGACAGCAAGTAATAAAGGAAGGTCTTTTGCTAGATACTGGCAAAGCACCCTGTAAACAACATTTTTACGACATACTACGAAATAAACTTTATATTGGAATAATAGAAAAGTTTGGAGAGGAAAGACCAGGGCTATTTGAGACCGTTCTAAAAGACAAACAATTATTTTGGGAAGTTCAAAAAATTTTGAAAAACAATGGTATCAAATCTAAAACCAGAGAACTTGATAACCCAGATTTTCCACTTCGCAGGTTTGTATTTAAGCCAGATATGTCTAAACCAATTACAGGAGGTGTTACGACTACCAAATATGTGAGATACCCAAAATATACTTTCCCTGGAAAAGGTAGCACAGGAATTTTAAACACAGAATTACATAACCTATTTTCAAAGTTTATGGACGAATATGCCATACCTAAAAAACATTTCACAAAATTAAAATCTAGTTTATTTACAAAGTTCAATGTTGCCACAATTGACCAGAGAAAAGCAATTGGTAAAGCCTCTGACAAATTAAAAGAGTTGCAAGAACGAGAAACTAAACTGGTGAACAAAAATCTTGATGGACTTATTTCTGACGATGTCTTCAAAAGACAAATGGAAAGTTTGCAATCTGATATTTATAAATCTCAACAACAAATGCGAGATATAAATGATACAACCTATAATTTTGAAGAACTTTTAGAATTAGCGGAAAATTATCTAACAAAACCTAGTTCTGTTTGGAATTCTAATATAACAATAGACCAAAAGATAAAATTACAATGGTGCAACTTCCCGAAAGGGATTACTTTTGATGGCAAAAGTCTTTGCACCAGTGAATTGTCTTTATTGCATAAGACTTTTTTGGAGAATTTGGACACGGAGTCCACTATGGTGTCAGTAGGTAGACTTGCACTACCGACCTTAGCTTTATGAGTGCTATGCTCTAACTACCTGAGCTATACTGACATTTATAAAAAACATTATAACATAAAGTCTAACTTTATCAATTTTTTTAACATGAAAAAAGTTTTTAAAAATGCTATAGTATTGTCGTTACTTCGGTAACTCAACCTTAACCTTCCCGAAAGGAAGAAAATGAAGCAGTCATCAAAGTCACTATCTATGCGAATGCACCCTGACTTTAAAGTTGGGGCAGCAGCCGGAAGATGCAAGTCAGTTGGAGAGGTCAAACTCCTCACTGATTCAGTTGCAGAGTTTATCGTTTATGGTTCCATCACAACTTTTGCAAGAGATGGTAACCCGGGTATGACATACAATGGCCATTCCCTCAACTCGCTCGGACTCCCTAACCGGGGTCTGAAAGATTTGTTGGTCAATGGTCCAGACGCTGTTCGACTGGCCCATAGTGCAGGCAAGATCATCATCTTGAGTGTTGCTGGCTTTACTGTTTCCCAGTTCTTTGAACTGGCTCAGACGGCAAAAAGTCTAGGCTTTGATGGTGTTGAGTTCAACTTCGGTTGCCCCAACGTTGTCGACAGCTCTGACCGTAAGCCAATTTTTTCATTCGACCGACCACTTATGGTCCAGGTCCTTTTGAGAACTTTGGCAGAGGTTAAGGGCGACACAGATTTCTTTGTTGCAGCCAAGATGTCACCCATGTCTAACCCCATGGACATCTTGGACACAGCAAAAGACTTTTCAACTCTAGCTCTCGATGCTGTCGTGACTCAGAACACTTTCCCGAACGGGTTGTTGTTCAATAAGGACGGAACACCGGAGATCGAGACTCCAGACGGTACTGGTTGGGCAGGCTTTGCTGGCCCCAGCATCAAGCCTATGGCCCTTGGCCAGGTAAGTCAGTGGAGACGGGCCTTGGACGCTTTTGGTGCAGGCCACATCGAAACCTGGGGTTGCGGCGGTGTCCAAGTTGGGCAAGACGCACGCGACTTAAGGCGAGCTGGTGCTGCTGTAGTACAAGTAGGCAATACCTACATCAACAGCATTCGTCCGGCCAAAGCTTTTCTTGACTTGTCTTGCAGCTAAAATAGAGCTGCAAACAACAATAAAGTGGGACTCGAAAATTCGAGCCCCACTTTTCTTTTTAGAATTAATTTTCATTTTTATAAAAAATTATGTTAATATGCAACGGTTACGTCTGAAATTAGAAACTCCCAAAACCCGAAAAGGAAATGGGAAAATGACTACGACTAACCTTGACGAACACTTTCAACTGATCATCGACTTTCCTGACGACTGGCATGTGCATTTCCGCGATGGAGAAGATATGCTTGCCGTGATTGGCTTCACAGCTAACCGTTTTCGTCGGGCGACCATCATGCCCAACCTGAAGGACAATCTGATTACAAATTGGAAGAAAGCTGAAAGCTACCTCACTCGCATCAAGCTAGCCTTGCTGGAGACAGGTGCTGACCCACGCTTTAAGCCAATGATGACTATTTATCTTACGGACAAGACAACGCCCGAAGATATCTACGAAGCCAAGGCAAACGGCGTGGTCGCTGCAAAGATGTACCCCGCCAATGCTACCACTAACTCGGCAGGTGGTGTCACTAATGTCAAAAAGCTCAGGAAAGTTTTCTGGGCCATGATGCGTTGTGGCATGATTCTGCTCGTCCACGGAGAAAAGCTTACCTCTCGTAAATATGGCTACGCAACCTGTAAATGGGAGGTTGGCCAATTGCGCAGGGAATACGTCTTCATCCGCGAAACGGCAAGTTGGTTGGTGAAAAACTTTCCAGACTTGAAAATTGTCTTTGAACACATCACCACCAAACAAGCGGTGGAGTTCGTGACAAAATGCTCAGCTAACGTGGCGGCAACCATAACGGCCCACCACTTAGTAGAAAACCTAGATGCGGTCTTCAAATCGCATCACAACAAATGCATGCCCATCTTGAAGGAGGAGCCTCACCGGCAAGCTCTTCTGGACGCAGCTACCAGCGGTAGCCCCAAGTTCTTCGGAGGTACCGACACTGCGTCGCATGCCAAAAAAGACAAGGAAACCGACTGTGGCTGCGCGGGATGCTTTACTGCACCTCACGCTGTTGAACTGTATGTCACTGCATTTGAAGAGCGCCAAGCTTTGAGGAAACTCGAAGGCTTCCTCTCACACTTTGGTGCTGACTTCTATCAAGTTCCTCGCAACACCGACAAAATGACCATCAACCGTAAACCGTGGATCATTCCAAAAGAATATCCATACGGTAACGGTGAGAAACTAGTTCCATTCTGGGCTGGTCGGACATTGAATTGGAAGGTTGAAGACTAAATTGTAGGGGGCGAGCGAAGCTCGCCCCCTATTTCTCTTTCTACTTTTTATAAATCATACACCCCAGCTTACCCCGAATCTCTCGTTTTAACGTCGATACTTCGTTCGTCTATCTTATCAAAACCACTGGATCTTTGTACCACTCTGCCTGGGTATTAACCAATGCCTTTACTTCATTTATTTCCCCATTTAGTTCAAGATTGTATTTTTTAGCAAAATCTTTTATGTAGATGTCTACAATGTAAGTAAGGGCTGGGGTTCCATTTTTATAATAAATATTAAATTTTACTATCTTTCTTGACTGGTCAATTGCTAAAATAAATCTTGCTACAACGTTATTGTTTTGATCTAAAATATGAAAATCACATTTGTTTACTTCTAGTGCATTGGTAAATGGCCCCCAATAATTTATACCTTCTGGGTGAAAACAAGAGCCTTCAACTATTGTGCCCATGTTAAGTGAAGATATTGCAGATGTAACTCTTTCAATTTTAATATGTTTTAGTCTTTTTGTCTTATTTTTTTCACTCGCAGTTGTGATCTTAATTATGCTGTCATATTGCAACTTAAGATTTACAAATTCATCACTTTTTCTAAAATCTTCGTATTTTCCTGAGTTTATAATTTCAGAAAAAATGTTTTGCATATTCTCTATGCTGTGTGTACCATCATTAGAATTTATTTTATTTCTTTCTAATATTTGAAAAAAAACCTGCATAAAAGCCCCAACCTTCTCCAGATCGGTGTTTCCGTTAATGAAATGCTCCATATCATATTCGACGGTATTTTTACCTAGAAATTCTCTACCTTTTCTCCAGGGTATTTTCGATAAAAGCCATACACGATTTTGAATATATGAAAGTCGTACGTCGCCTTCAACGTTTATATGTGATTGCAATATTTTTTTAGCGTTTAAGATAAATTTGCTTGTAAATTTCCTTCCGTTAGTTTTACCGTCTGGAGAATTAGCTGCTTTGTTTTCTTGTACTAACCTCAAGTACATGTGATAGGCATTTACAAATTGCTCATCTTCAAAGAAAATTTCTAATTTATGTGAGGTAGAAAAATTTTTCTTGAAGTTTGCAGACAGTCTATTTTTACATATTCTTAAGAAATGAGGCATCACCGCTTTAATAAATGTTTGCTGTAGGGTTTGAGTTGCTGTGAGCTGTACCTGTTTGCTGTTTTTTGGATCACTTGCCTTTGCCTGCAATTCTGCAAATTTCTCTGGACTTGTAAGTCCTTTTGTTTTTTTGGAAAATGTAATATATTGCTTTAACATTTCTTCTGGGTTCAGATTTGCAACACTTTTAATATATTTGAATATCCTAGCATTCGCCATAGAGTCCGATGCCTTTAGAAGTCTGTAATATTTTAAAAAAGTAACTAAGTCTGCAGTGCTTGCTTTAAAGATATAACTCAGAGTTTCTACTCCAAGATCTGCTATTGCAGAGTCTAATGCTAACACTACAGTTCTTGTTCTGTCTCGAGAGTTTCCAATACCAGACATAAATTTTTTTGCATTCTCCTCTACTCCTACCCAGTTTCTAAAGTCTGCAATTTTCAATTTTGTTAATACATACATGCCCATCGGAGTACTATCAAAAATTTCTAAGTAACGGAGAGCTTTTTTTATAAAGTCTGGACCTTTAATGATGTCTGTAATGTGTACACTTTTAGATATAGCTAGCAAACCTTCTACTAAAGTTTTCTTGCCAGCAAACAAAACAATAAAATCTATTAATCTGGTCCTCATATCAGAGTAGTCTGCTTTGTCTCCAAAAATTTTTCCTTGGTCATATAATCCAAAAAACATAAGTTCTCTCTTCACGTGTTCAGGTCTCACAAACAAATATAAATTAAAAAAGATTCTAGTTAAATTTAGGTATTCATATTTTTGTTCATCTGTTACTACTTTTCCGAAACGAATAGTAATCAGATTGCAGATACTGTCTGTCAAATTAATAGCGTCAAAAAGTGTGTCAGTTATTCCTTGTCTCATGTGGGTATATGGTGTGTTTTGTAAAATATTTTGAAAGAAATCTACTCTAAACTCTGTGGGTTCTATTAACAGACTGTCTAACATTTTCTCCAAATCGGGAAAATTCTCGTCGCTCAAGTTAAATCTGCCAGCAAGATAAGAAATTAGAACAGAGAGCCTATTGTGAAGTTGTTCCTTTTCAAAATAAAACCTAGACCCGTATTTATCAATAAGATATTTATATCTACCACTCGGATCTTTCAGGCCAAAAAAGCCTGAAACCTGATGAACGTTTAAGTTTTTTATATCAGAGCTCATCATTTTTGACAGCTCATCTGTTAAAAAACAATGACGGTCGAACGAAATTCTAGTATTTTGAGGATTCAAAACTGAAAACCAATCACCTACCTTTAGCCTAAGTTTTTCAACATCCAACTCCTTATTCCCAGGTAGAGAAAGCATTTTTTTAACACTTGCAAAACTTTTTTTGAATATAAGTAAAATCTCTCCCTCTTGATACTTATTTAGCCGCAACTGGTCCAAAACTTTTTCCACAGTTATGGCAAAAATGTCTAAATTTGAAATGTTTGAATCTGGTCTTTCCGGACTATTTTGATATTCATTAATTGACTCTAAAAATTCCTGTCCAGCTTTTTGTAAAAAAAATCTCTGCATAGTGCTCACCTCAAAACTTTCATTATCTGAATATATTGAGCCGCAGTATCTTTTTAAAAAATCATACTCCTCCATCATTTTAATTGTAGCTTTTTTTGAACATAAAAAATTGAAGCCAAGTGCATTTAATTTGCCTTTAGCCTTTTGGTCTTCCATGCTTTGGACTGCATAGTTTTTTAAACTCTGAATTCCATTTCCTAACATATTTTGATTATACAGAGTGTAACATCTAATTTAGTATTTCCTTAAAAACATCAATGATTTGGCCATCTATAAAATTGGCTGTATTTAAAAATATATTTTCACCAAATGATAAGTCGCCAATTATGTAGAGATTTTTACTCATAGAATTTATGCCGCCAAACAAGTTTCTTTCGGCCAGTCCTCTGTCAATCATTTTTATAACCAAGCTACATTCTGAATTTTTCTTGTAGCCAGTACAATCATAAATTTGGTCAAACTTCCTATAGTTAGGCTCTTGGTTAGTTATGATTAATGATTTACTAAGTATATGTTTCTCTATAATTTTTGCATTTTTAAGTGGAAACGGGGATGTTATTTTTTGCCAAAATGAAAAGTAGTTCCTAATTAAATAAAGTTTTTCATCTGTACTTAATTGTAACCAAATATACTTTACAAAGTCTAGATCTAGGGATTTTAAAATCAGATCAACCTTGCCAATTTCAAAGTCTAAAATATTTCTAGAATTGAGTTCTTTTGAGAGGTATTCTCCAGGGTTGTCTACATGCTCTCCAAGCTCTTGCAGAAAGCTTTTGTAGAGGTATGATAGGTTGATTTTTTCACTCTTAAGGGATTCGAGATTTAAAAATTTTAAAGACAATTTGTTGTATTTTGATGAAACTTTTGGTAAGACACCAGATCTGGAATACATTGTAACTTTCCCAAATGTACTTTTAGTCTGGGATAGTTGTATAAACTTGTCAATTGCACTCAGCCCTGTTCCAACAATTAAAACATTCTTACCATTGCCATTGTTTTTCATTTCAAATGAACCCTTCTTTATTGAACCAATACAAATAAATATTTTTTTGTTTAGAGTATTCAAATCTTTGGTTTTTAAAGTCCCCACTTCTCGATTGTATATTTTTACTTTTACTCCAGCTTCTTTTGCTTTTTCAAAGTATAAATTGTAGATATAAATCAGATATTGTCCAAAAACTTTTCTCGGTAAGAATATTTCTTCTCTGTATTTACTTTTGTATTTATATTCTAGCCAATCTGTGAAAGTCATTCCCAAATCATTTTTAAGAGTCATGTTCCCTTTCACAACATTTAAAAGATCTGTTTCATTGCTTGTAGCATAGGCTTCACCTTTGGCAAATTTGTTCTTACTATAAATCTCAATTTTTACATTTTTTAAATTATTTGCAAGACAGTAGTCTAAATATTTTACAAAAAATGAAAGCCCAGAAAAACCAAAGCCAGCAATGGTTATTTCGTTAACAGTGTATCTAGATCTGAACTTGTCAAATTTTTCTATTTCTTGATAATGTTCTTGTGCATATTTTGAGTAATTAAAATAATTCAATTCTGCAAAAAGTTTGACTGAGATTTTCTGATTTTCAATATTTTCACTATGCATAAAAGGCAAATACAAAAAAACTTTTTCATCATTTGAAAATTGACTGTCATGTTTGTTTTTTAAAATGTAGTTTGAAATTTCCAAGGCTCTAGAGTCTTGGGAGTAAGCTCGGCTGTCACCTCGGAAAATGTTTCTAGAAAACTGGTCAAACAAAATAACCTCGGCTAACAAGTCTTGAGGGTTTTGTTCAAAATCTATTTTCTTAGTACTTAGGTCTAACCATACTTTTAAGAATTTTTCTTTTATTTTCAAATCAAAGTTTTTATCTTTTTTAAACCAGTCAGCATTACCATGTTCTCTAAACCAAAAATTTAAAATATCGTCTTTTCCTTGCATATATTTCAAATACATAATAACATACTAAAATGTTAACTTTAAACGAAACAACTAGCAAGAAACTCTCTACTATCTATGAGTCTGCGAAAAGCCAGAATACTTCAGATCATATTTTCTACATACCTATCAGTGGTGGAACAGATAGTGCCCTAACATTTTACATTTACACACAGCTTTTTCCAACAAGAACTATAGGTGTGCACTTTGGTGAAGAACTACCTTTCGAAAATTGGTTTTCGGACCAAGGTAAAATCATAAAAGAGTTACGTTGGGACACTTATGATAAAGAGATAGCAAGATGGGCGAAACTATTAGAAATGTCTATCCGTGATAATGCGATAATAGTTGGTACGAGAAACAAAACCGAACATGAACTTGGTACTTTTAGTCACGCTTCGAGAATTTCTTACCAACTTCCCATAGTTTCGCTTTACAAAAGTGAAGTTCTGGAAATATGTGAATTTGTTGGTTGTCCAAAAGAAATGATCGACGGAAGCCGCGCACCAGACCCAAACTGTGGCCGCTACGAAGACTATACTAAAATCGGACTTGAGAAAATAGATCAATATTTAAACCTTTTGCTGCAAAATAAAACAATAGAAAATGCAGAAAATGAAGGTGAACAAAAAGATTTTGAATTTGTTAAACGTCTCTATGAAAAAAATATGTACAAGAAAAATTTACCTTTAATTTTATAAATTAACAAACAAGTGAAAATAACAATAGTTGGTGGGCCTGGGAGTGGGAAAAGTACTTTGGCAAAGAAAATTAGTGACAAATTTAAAATACCATACTTACAAATCGATAGACTGTGGTTTGAGGCTGGTGGCAATAAACTAAAAGATAGTGATGATTTAGAAAAAGAAAGAGTTAGAGCTTATATACAAGAAAAGGTTACGGAATTTGTAACACAGGATAATTAGACCCGCTCCCTTTTAAGAATTTAAAAACCACTCCCAAATTCCGTTTTCAATTTAATTTGCAAAATCCAGATGATAGTTCCAAAGACCAGC
>JAYSUJ010000015.1:0-36034 GCA_043719155.1 bacterium
CTGCCAACCTCCCTGCCGCCTCTTCATCCTTTGCGTTTGCAAAGATTGCTTCAGAAACTTTCGCCTCTTCAGCCATCTCCTGAATCAAAGGAATGTAACGACGGAAGGTTTGCCTCTTGGGGTCAACCAAAAGGGCAAAATCCTCGTGCAAGGCCCACTTGAGGCGGTCTGGGGGTGCCTCCAACACGCGTGGCATTTTGGTTCCGTCGTCACCTTTACTCGAGGTGAGAAAGAATGCCATTTTATCCTCACGATAATCCTTGGTTCGACCATTGGCGACTGCCATAGTGGCGGCGGCGTCTCGGCCTGTCAAAGGAATAGAGATACGATCCATGGCACTGCCATGAATATGCCCAGATTTTAAAAGTCTTTTCCCTGATTTCGACTTAGTAACCGCTGCCTTTACAGCACCCTCGATGTTTGTGTCACCAAAGATCTCATGCAAAGACCGAAGTTTGTCGTCGGTTATCATGTCCAGACTTATACGTCCATTTGGGAGTTTTTCCAAAACGATAGTGAAGAAAGGACAACTGTCCCTGTCAACACGTCGCATATGGTCAAATTTTCCTTTGGACCAGCCCCAAAGATAGCCAAGTGCCCCACCCGAGGCAGTGCACATGGCCAAGCCTGCAGCCAACCAGCGCATTTGTGAGTCACTAAGATCCACAAAAGTCTGTAACTGTTGAAGTAAACTCACGTTTTCCACTTTCTTGGGTTGTTGCGTGAGTCCATACTATACAACTATTCTACTATTTTGGCAATAGTAGCAAACTCTTGACTAGTTACTGCCTGTACTGAAAGTCTTGACCCTTTTTGTAACAATTTCATTTTTTCTAAACTTTTTATTTTTTTAATTTCTTCTAAAGTAATTTCTTTTTTAAATTTTTCTACAAATTTTACATCAACACAAAACCATTTATCTACCTCAACATATCCAGCTTTTACAACTTCACACAAACCGACAATAGCTGGCACTTTGCAACTAGAACGATAGAAGAAACACAAGTCTCCAACCTGCATGTCGTCTCGCAGAATATTTCTTGCCTGATAATTTCTTACTCCCGTCCAAGGCTCTACTTTTACTTTTTCCAAATCATCGATAGAGAAAGTTTCAGATTCACTTTTTAATAGCCAATATTTCACAACTACCCTCTTGCCTCCTTAGCCTCCTTTCTAAGCATTTCTCTTTTATCTGCCTCCTCTTTCATTTTGTCTTTCTTCATTTTTACCAACTCTTTCGCTCTGGCAATTTTCAAATTTTCTAACGCTTTTATATCAATTTTCACTGTTTTCCTCACCATCTCCACCTTTTCTTTTGCCGCAGCTATTATTGTTTGGTCTTTTGATTTGAATGCAGTATTTAAAACTGTTCTAGCATCTTTGAGAACCTTAATGTCTGCATTTAAAGTTTTTTGCAATATTTCAAGCTGTGCTTTATAAGTTAATACAGTTGTTGTTGCCGTACTAGTTGCGATGGTTGTTGTAGCTACCGGTGCAGTTGTCGTGGCGACAGAAGTTGTACTATTACTTTGAGCCATAGTTAAGGTTGTAGCAAGTATTACAGTTGCAAGAGTAAAGATAATTTTTTTTGTATTTATATATATCATATATTAATTATACAACAAAAGTCCAATATGCTATAATCGCACAGCTAGACTAGCACACCACTTCCTACAACCCAAAGATTGGAGAAAAAAGTGAGATACGCTCTAGATACTCGACGTGTTTTAGAGGCCTACACCTTCGCAGAGAAAGCTCACAAAGGGCAAACTAGAAGAGGTACAAATGAACCCTACTATTTTCACCCAATAGCAGTTTCCTTGATGTTGCTATCATTCAAAAGAAGTCACCGTTTGACCGAGTTGGTAATAGCAGCAGTTTTACACGACGTGCTTGAGGATACGAAAGTAACCTTTGACATGATCTGCAAAAAATTTGGTCCGTTTGTTGCTGGCTTAGTTCTCGAACTGACCAACGACGAAGCTGAGATTGCCCGAATCGGCAAGAAAGAATATCATAAAGCTAAACTGACTCATATGAGCAGCTACGCCCTCCTAATAAAGCTTTGTGACCGACTCCACAATGTGTCTGACAAACCATCTGAACAGATGAAGAAAGACACAACCGAAATCATGTCTCATTTGCTGGCCAAAAGAAGAAACTTGACTATGGCCCAGCTAGAGTTGGTGACAGAAATTCAACTTGTTTGCACTTGGTAAGACTTTTGCAAGCAGAAAGCTCTGGGCAATCTGTCCAGAGCTTTTTTTAATCTACGTAGTTTCTCAACTGCCCTATTTTTGGATGATTACGAATTTTCTCATGCACCTTGCTTTCGATCTGTCGGATACGCTCGCGAGTGACTTGAAAATGTGCCCCCACTTCTTCTAACGTATGTGGTGTGCCGCCATCAAGACCATTTCGCATAACTATTATTTGTCTTTCCTTTTCTGACAAATCATTCAAAATTTCTTTGATCTGGTCTTGTAAAATTCGGCGTGAAGCCTCTTGTTGGGGTGATAAAATTTTATCGTCGGCAATAAAATCTCCCAAAGTTGAGCGGTCACTTTCATCACTGTCGCCAACTGGCTTTTCGAGCGACACAGTATCTTGGTTAATACTTTCAACCATTCTTACTTTTTCTACCTCAATACCCATTTCACTTGCTATTTCGTCGGCAGTTGGCTCGCGACCAATGTCTTGAGCTAGCCTACGATATACTTGTTTATACTTGGCAATAGTCTCAACCATATGTACCGGAATACGAATAGTTCTAGACTGGTCGGCCAAGGCACGAGTTATAGCCTGACGTATCCACCATGTGGCATATGTAGAAAACTTGAAACCTTTAGTGTGGTCAAACTTTTCAACAGCTTTGTGCAGACCGACATTTCCCTCTTGAATTAAATCTAAAAGAGTCAGGTCTTGGGACCGCATTGCATACTTTTTAGCTGTAGAAACCACTAAACGCAAGTTGGCCTTCATTAGAATCTCTTTCGCCTCTTTGTCACCTTTTAAAATTCTTTTAGCTAGAGCCACTTCTTGCTCTGAAGAAATAAGAGAATATTGACCAATTTCTTTTAAATAAACTTGGATAGAATCATTGTTAGAGTATTCGTTTTTCAAATGCGATATCTCGTTGTTCATGTCGAGCAAATTTCCGCTTTCCAATACGTTTACACTCGCATCTTCAACGCGTTTATAAAAAGCATCTATCTTTTTGATATTGTCTTCAGCATTTGGGAATATCTTCAATATCTCATCATTGGTAATGAAACCTCTTTGTTTACCTTTATTTATCAAGTCAACTACCGCTGCCTCCTCCACTTCTTTTGAAGTATCTTTTTTATTTACGTCTCGAACCTTGTGAGAAATGGTCAAAGCTTTTGGTTTTACCTTTTTCTTTTCCTCCAAACCAGAAAACTTTTCATTGCCCCAACTTTGCTTTTTGTCAGAAGAAGCTTTTTTTCTATCCGCTACTTTTTTGTTGATCTCAGCTTTTTTTAAAAGCTTAGTTTTTTTATCTGCCTTTTTTTCTACAACCTTAACTGTTTTTTTGTCAGCTTTTTTTTCAACTTTCAAAACTTTTTTAACAACAAGTTTTACTTTTGATGCTACAGCCTTTACTTTTTTTAAAACTGTTTTTTTATTTTTTGACATATTTGTTTGCTATTATAACACAAAAAAACTCTTTTTACAGAGTTTTATTGTGTAGTTTCCTAATTATTGACAAAGGTAATTTCCAGCTACAATTGTAGGTGCTGTTGTAACCTCTATTGAGTTTCCACCAGAGTCCACACACCACATTCCAGTCCCTACATTTTTAGGTGCACGTAACTTGACAGTTAAGGCCCAACTTTGTGATGGTGCATCTGTTGTTCCTGCTGCGAGATAGCAAGTTGGGCTTACGCCAGAATTATTTCTAAGTGCAATTAAAGACCTTTGAAAATCTAAGGTATTAAAAACATTAGAATTGTCTATATTTGCACCGGACGTGTTCCCAGCGCAGGTTGTACCACTAATGGCGCTTGAGCCATTGCCGGCTGTATAGCCAAATTTGTCATCATAATAGAGTGCAGCCTGGGCACGAAGTTGTGCCATTTGTTCTTTGATGGCAGCATCTTGACCTTTACCACGAGCCGAGTTTAGATTTACAACCACAATACTTGCCAAGATACCAATAATGGTTATAACAACTAAAAGCTCAATTAAAGTAAAACCTGACATTTTAGACATTTTATTTTTCATATGTTTAGTAGTATAGAAAATGTAGATTTAAAGTCAAACCGGCACAAATAAAATATGTGCATAACTTATTTTTATTTTGAAAATAATCAAGTCTGTGTTATTGTGTAGAATAAAAGTTGTATGAAATTATTTATCGTAGAGTCTCCTTCAAAAGCTAAAACAATTTCCAAATATTTAGGGGATGAGTTTGTAGTAAAGAGCTCAGTTGGCCATGTTCGCGACTTACCAAAGTCAAATAAAAAAGCTATAGACATAGAAGCTGGCTTTGTGCCGCATTATGAAGTGGATCCTAAAAAAATAAATGTAATTAAAGAGCTGAAAGATTATGCTAAAAAAGCAGAAGAAGTCATCATTGCTACCGACCCCGACCGAGAAGGTGAGGCCATTGCTTGGCATTTGCTCGACGAGTGTAAGTTTAAAAATTATGTGCGCGTTACTTATCATGAAATCACTAAAGCGGCTGTACTTGAGGCTCTTACGCATCCCAGAAAAATAGACATGAATTTGAAAGAGGCCCAAGAAGCGAGGCGGGTTTTGGACAGACTTGTTGGTTACGATTTGTCGGGAGTTATCTGGAAAAAAGTTCGTTACGGCTTGTCTGCCGGGCGTGTGCAATCTCCAGCCTTACGCATCATTGTTGAGCGAGAAAGAGAAATTTTAGCTTTTACACCCATTCCCTATTTCGTATTAAATGGAAAATTTCTACATAATGGTAAAAATAAAATTGAAGCCGAGTCAAAGGATATTTTTGATATTAAATTTGAAGATTTAAATAAAGAGGTTAGAGCGAGCGAGAGTACAGACTTTCTAGTGCGAGATAAAAAAGTTTCCATTGTAAACAGGGCTTCGCGCGCGCCGTTTACCACTTCAACTTTACAACAAACAGCGTCTAGTCGTTTAGGTATGGCCCCACAAAGAACCATGCGCGCGGCTCAGAAACTTTATGAGCTTGGACACATAACCTACATGCGTACCGACTCGACCAGCCTTTCACCAGATGCTCAGAAAAATATTTTAAATTTTGTAACAAAAATTTATGGTGAGAAATACGCCGAAGCCAAGAGCTACAAAACCAAAAGTAAAAATGCCCAGGAGGCGCATGAGGCAATACGTCCCACTCACATAGAAAATACCAGTTTAAAAGTTGGGGGTGACGAAGCCAGACTTTATGATCTTATTCATGCTCGTGCCACTTCATCACAGATGTCTGATGCAAAAGTCGAGAGAACAAATATTGAAATTGGCTCTGACAAACTTTCTCATAAACTTTTTTTAAATGGACAGAGAATAGTTTTTGAAGGCTGGCTAAAAGCCGACCCAGATGGTGCAGGAGATGATGTCATCTTGCCAGCTATTGAAATTGGTGACCGGATGGAACTACAAAAAATGGAAATCATTTCCAAAGAGACTCAACCCCCAAACCGTTTTTCTGAGGCAGGGCTAATCAAAGAATTGGAAAAAAGAGGAATCGGCCGCCCTTCTACTTACGCTTCTATTATTACCACCATTCAAACTCGTGAATACGTAATTTTAGAAAACAAAGCTTTGAAACCGACTGACACAGGTATGGTAGTTTCCGAATATTTGGAAAACAATTTTATGAATTATATTTCTGACGACTTTACAGCCGAAATGGAAAATAGTTTAGATGAAATTGCTGAAGGAAAAAAGAAATACTTGAAAGTTATGAAAGATTTTTATGGGCCATTTTTAAAATTAGTTAAGGAAAAAAGTGAAGGTGACAAAGCCACCGACTTGGGCGAAGCTCCTGAAAATATAAAATGCCCCAAATGTAGTAAGAAAATGGTTATTAAGCTCGCAAGAAATGGTAAATTTTACTCTTGCTCAGACTTTCCAAATTGTTTGGGCGCTCTAACTCTTGAAGGAAAAGAAATGGAAGGACCAAAAGATCTGGGTAAAAAATGTCCAAAATGCGAGACCAACAATTTAATTGAACGCGAAGGAAAATTTGGAAAATTTGTAGCTTGCAGTGGCTATCCAAAGTGTAAATATGTTGAGCAAGGTGAGAAAATAAAACCAAGTGACGCGGTTGACTGCCCAGGCTGTAAGGGTGGATATATGGAAGAGCGTCGTGGGCGATTTGGCATTTTCTACTCCTGTTCAAACTATCCAGACTGCAAAAATGCTATCAAGACCAAACCAACCGGAAATTTATGTAAGCTTTGTAAATCACTAATGATGGCAGGCACCAAAACTATCCCTGAAAGGTGTTCCCAAAAAACTTGCCCGATGCACAATCCACACAAGCTGGAAGAAACTACTGGTAAGTAAAAAATTATCCATTTAATTTGTTAAAAGTATTATCCGCAAGGGATACGCTTTCTCCATATTCGTGCAATTTATCAGAAGAGTACATATGCATGGCCGATTCAAAAGCTAGCGGTAAATTATTTTTTAGCAACTCAACTGCGTCTTCGACATTTTTTCGACCTAAAGCTTCATCTGCAATTTGAGAAACCTGATCCTCAGTAAGTCCAAATTCTGGTTTAAATTTTACTATTTTTCGGAGTTGATTTATAATTTGATGCCGAATTTCTAATAAATCCATTTCATAAAAAACATTTTCATCTTTAAGGGTGTTTTCCCTAAAATCTTTCACTAAATCAACAACATCGTTATTACAAAAAATTGTCTTTATCGCATTTAAAGTTTGCAGAAAATACGCTGGGTTGTAATCATTATTTTTGTCATCCTCTTCAAAAGCTTCTTTCGGGTCAAATTCTTCGTCAAAATCTAAAGGTAAGCCAGAAGTGGTCTTTAACTTTTCCAAAAACTCTTCATCTTCCCACATTTCTCCCATATCGTTTCCAGTTGGTACAAACATATCTCCAAACAGTAAAGCTCTTGCCCTTTTACCCTCAGACGTTTCATACATTTCACCCATTTTAAGTTTAAGCGTTTCTGTAATTTCTGAAACTTTTTCTAGAAAATCACTTTTTCTCTTATCCTCCCCATCACCCTCCTCTTCAAGATCTTCAGGTGACAGGGACTCGGGCACTGGTTCTGGTTCACCTCCACTTACAGGAGTATCCAAAGATTTTGCTTCTTCATAAGAAACAGAAATGGAAGTATTCTCACCAGTATCGTTAAACTCTATTTTACTGTCAGGCAACATTGCTGTTCCCAAATTTATAACCATTGTGGATACTCTTATAAAATCCATAATTGACTCAGCCTTACTCATTCTCTTCAGGAGTAAATCCTTCACTTTACTTTCACTACTTTTAAAATAATTATTTATTTTTTCTAGAATTTCAGGTGTAATTTTTTTTTCAAAAAAACTTGCTAACTGAGGAAATTTATTTGAAACAAGTTTGATTAAATCAGTAAAATTACTTATTTCCTCAGTTTTTTTTACTTCTTTTTTTGGTCGAGCGAAAGATTCTATCATAGAATTTAAAGTTTAACTTTTTTAAAACAATGTTTCAAGTAAAAAAGTTGCACTTTGTCTGTGCAACTGTCTAAGTTATTTGCTTAAATTTTGGTTTTACTTGGAAGAAGCTAAAGCCTTCTTAAAGGCATTTGACTCAGCTTCTTCGGCAGTTTTTCCAAAACCAAATCCTGTTCGCCGATCGGTTATACGCACCCAAACTTTGTATTGAGGCTTACCATCAAATGCATTTTGTCGCCAAACCCTCTTGTCTACCACTTTTGGTGGCTGAGGTTTGGGTGGGAGTTTTAGCTTTTTTTTCTTTGCCGAAGTGACGACCCCAGCACTGTTTGAAACTGGAGCAGGTGGCTTTACCGGCTTCGGCAAAACATTTGGAGGCACTTGGGCTACCAATTGCCTGCCATATATTTGCTTGTTGAGCAAGAGATTTACCATGAACTTTCCTTTTCGAGTAGTTTTGCCACTTTGGCAAGGTAAATATACCATTTTTCTGATATAATTTAAAGTACAGAAAGTATGAAAATATATTATGATGCCGATTGCGGGATTTGCAACAAATGCAAAAACTTTGTTACTGCACACTACCGGGAAGTGTGGGGTGAAAAGCTAGAATTTTTAGACATGAATAGCTCTATTTTTAGCTCTGAAATAGAGAAAACCATTGTCGTTTTAGAAAATAATGTAACTTACAGATACGGAAAAGCTTTGCGATGTATTTTCAAAAAAATGTCTTTCCCTTTTTTCATGTTTGCCTATTTACCTATTTTTATTTTGACTTTTTTTTATTTAGTTTTACGAGAAGCTCGAAGTTTTTTTTCGAAAAAAATTTGTAAAATTTAGTTTTTACAAAGCCAGAATTGTGTTATTATATTCTTATGAAAGAGAGTAACGTCAATTTGGATAATGTTTTGTCTATAAGTGTAATTTTGAGTGAGCGTCCAGGCTGGACGCCCGACGAAATGCTTATCATTGAAAAAGCTATAAATTTTGCTACCAAAAAACATATTGGACAGACTAGAAATGAAGGAGGACCTTATGTGAACCATGTTATTTTAACTGGCAAAAACTTAGCTCATCTAGGAATGGACACTACTACAATTGTGGCTGGGATATTGCATGACACAATCGAGGATACTGAAACTACAGAAGACGAGTTAACTTTAGGGTTTGGCAAAGAAGTGGCCTTTTTGGTTATGGGTGTTTCCAAACTTTCAAAATTAAAATACACAGGAGTTGAAAGACATGTGGAAAGCTTGCGTAAATTTTTTGTAGCCATGGCGGAGGATATCCGTGTTGTGATTATAAAACTCGCCGACCGACTACATAATATCAACACTTTAGAGTTTGTAAAAAAGGAAAAGCAACAGCGAATTGCCTTAGAGACTTTAGAGATACATGCTCGATTGGCGGATAGGCTTGGTATGGGTGCCCTAAAGGCCGAGTTAGAGGACAAGGCATTTCCCTTTGCCTTACCTACTGAATACAAAAAAATAAAAGAAATTTCTGAAGTAGCAACCAATGACTCGCTCAACAAAATCCAAGATGTTTCAAACTCTATAAAAGACTCGCTCGAGTTGGAAAGTGTAAAAGTTTTACGTATAGATTCCCGAGTTAAACACCTTTACTCGCTTTACTTGAAGCTTAAAAAGTACGATTTAGATATTTCAAAAATTTATGACGTTATTGCTTTGAGGATAATAGTGCCAGACATTTCAAGTTGTTACAAAGCCCTCGGAGTTATCCACGCCGAGTACAAACCCATGCCCGGCAGAATAAAAGACTATATTGCAGTTCCAAAGCTAAATGGTTATAAGTCTTTACACACCACCATTTTGACTCGTGACGGCAACAGCGCAGAGATACAAATACGCACCCAAGAAATGCATGACGAAGCTGAGTTTGGTATTGCAAGTCATTTGCATTATAAAGAAATCGGTAAAAATAAAAGTCAGGACGAGATTAAGAAAAAGACTAGTTGGACCAAAGACTTATTGGAGCTGCAAAAAAACATTGAGGACAAAGATGAATTTATGCACACGCTTAAAACAGACTTTTTTCAAACCCGAGTTTTCGTTTTCACCCCAAAGGGGGATGTAGTGGACCTGCCGGAAGGCGCAACACCTATAGACTTTGCATACACTATTCACTCTAAAATCGGCGACAAACTTTCACATGCCAAAATAAACGGGAAAATGTCTTCTCTAGAAACTATTTTAAAAAGAGGAGATGTGGTAGAAATTGTAACCAGTAAAAATGGAAAGCCGACTGAAAAATGGTTAGAAGTTGTGAAAACTTCTATGGCCAAAAGGCATATACAAAGATATTTAGAGAATACGGCTAGCAAAAAATAACTTAAAAAAAAATTAAAATAATGTATACTGGTTTTCAATGCAGAAAACTTTTTTTCCAATAAAAATTCTTTTTTTAATCTATTTATTTTTTATCAACACTTCCCTCTCGCAGGCACTTAGCAAACTTCCGCCAAATTCTTACTTGAGAATTGGTGACAACCAAAAAGAAGTGAAAATTTTACAGGGAATTTTAAACTCTGACCCAGACACACTGATAGTTGACAAGGGTGTAGGTAGTCCTGGAAAAGAGGGGTGGTTTTTTGGTAATTTAACTTTACAAGCATTAGAAAATTTTCAAAGTAAAAATAAATTGGAAGTTACAGGCAAAGTTGACCTTGCAACTTTTAAGTCTTTAAACACTTACGTTGACAACTTTAATAAACCAAAGACTACAATTGAAATTAAAAAAAATGTACCTCTTACGCAAATTAAACCAGAGATTAAAGAAACTTCAAACACAGATAATTCTAATGACAAAAAAACTCTATTAAATAGTATTTTTGACAAATACGTAGGACTTTTCTCTAACAAAAGCCCAGTCACTACGAATACAATCTTGCAAAACCAGGATTCGTACTCGAACAATTACTCTTCAAAAACGCCATATTTAAACCCACAGACAGGTGTGTATTCTAGTAACCCCAACAATACACAGCCGCCACAGCCTTCTCAGTCTGATTACGCTCAACAAAGTCCTGTTTATCAAAACTCAAATCCATATTTACAAACCCCATTTTCAGATTCATTTGCAAATGGTATGCAAGCTGGACCAGTGGCACCTCCAGGCTTTCAAAGTTCACAAACTTTTTCAGGAGGAAGTGTAGGATCAGGAAATTTTGATGGGGCCAAAGGCACACAAACCCCAAGACCTGGGGTGCAATACGAATCTGACGGCTGGGTAACAGGTAATAAAGCCACAAATTTTGGTTGCAACGACACATATGCATGTTCACACTTTGCAGGCAGTAGTCAAGGTAGTTGCAATAACACATCCATGGGACACCTTTCTAAGGGTGAAAGTTTACCAATAAATACAGATTGTAATTTGTTTTTAGTTGGCATCCCTCAGGAAATACAGCGTTATTTTTTTGGTAATTTACCACTTGCCCCACTTTATAAAATTGCAGCTGGTACACCTATTGAAGTTGTAAATTTATCAAATAACAGATGTACTGTGGTACCACTCTGGGAGACAGGACCTGGAAGAGGTGAGGGGGCAAACAAAAACCAAGTTGGCGGAGCTATAGACTTAACAAAATCAGTAAAACTTTTACTCGGCGGCTGGGGGAATAATTTTCCCGTAAGATACAGACCTGTGCCGAAAGACCAAAAAGGTTGCCAGAACTATGACTTTATAGACCCAAACAATAAAGGTTTAAATATACCCACTAGGAAATAGCAGGAAAATTAATTCACTGAAATTATTTTATAAGAAATTTCTCCTTTTGGGGTTTTTACATTTATTTCTACATTTTCTCTTTGACCCATCAAAGACTCTCCAAGTGGAGATTTATAAGAAATCTTGCCAGTCATCATGTCCGACTCTTCCCCTCCTACAATCTCTATTTTTTTGGAAGTCCTTTCACCTTTCTTTTTTATTTCTACCATTGACCCAACTTGGACTACACCATTACTTTTGACAGAAGAAATAACCTTTGCAGTTTTCAAAATGTACTCAACTTCTTTTATCCTATCCTCTGCGAAACCTTGCTCTTCTCTGGCAGAGTGATACTCTGCATTTTCGGACAAATCCCCCAAGGCTCGAGCACGCTGCAGATTTTCAGCTAACTCTTTTCGCTTTGTTGTCTTGAGAATTTCTAGCTCATTTTTCAGGGCTTCAAATTTTTCTGTACTTATATATTCACTCGACATATTTTTTTATTACCTTAAATTATAGCACATTTAAGTCTAAAAATCCAGCAATTATCTTGCCTCCAGACTTACACCTTCAAAAAGTTCGGGCTTTGTTTCGTACATGTACTCTATCACCTGACGAGCTAAAACATTTGGAGTAGGCGACACGTCTCTGATTCCCATGGAACAAAGAAAAACAAAGGCATATTTTGGTTTTTTTGAAGGAAAGTAGCCCACTATCCAAGACTGGATTTTATCCTTCTTTACCCCAACTTCAGCTGTTCCAGATTTGCCAGAAATTTCAAAATAATCAGAGTTTAAATGTTTTGCTGTCCCATCTGTGACCACCATTCTCATACCGTCTTGCACAACTTTATACCACTGGGCATCTGCATTTTCCTTCACTTTTTTTACTATAGGTACACTATCATCAACTCGCAGTTTTGGTGTCACTAAAATACCGTTTGTTGCGATGGCTGTGGTTAATCTTAAGATACCTATCGGTGTAACCAAAAAACCAAACTGACCGATAGAGCTGTTGTATGTATCCCCGAGTCTCCACCCCTCTTTAAAAACTCGCTGTTTCCAATCTGGTGTTGGCACATTACCTGTTACTTCACCACCTAAATCTATTCCTGTCAAACTATCAACACCAAAGGCTTTCGACCAGTCATCTATTCTACCTATACCTAATCCCTTTTGTTTTTCATAACCTCCTCCAATTGCATAAAAAAACACATCAGATGAGTTGGCCAAAGCTGTCCTAACATTTACCCAACCATGAGCTTTCCAATCTCGAAAAATTGTTTTTATTGTCGGGTCACTCGTATTTGGAACCTCTATTCTTCCACTAGAAAATATAGAAGTGACAGGATCGATTAGTCCTAGTTGTAAAGCCGCCAGAGCAAAGACCGGCTTCATTGTAGAGCCTGGGGCAAAAGTTCCAGCAATTGCGCGATTTAAAAGGGGCTTATTTTTATCTGCGTTAATTGTTCTAATATACTCTGTCCTTTCTTTTGTCTCCTGCAGAGTGGTAGTGCCAATTTTTGGTATCATTTTTTTGGGGTCATATTCTGGGTAATTTGTCATAGTCAAAATTTGCCCCGTATCTATATCTAAAATAATTACAGATCCTGTTTCAAATCTTTTTTCAATTACAAAATCTTTTAATTTTTTGTAAGTGTATTCTTGAAGATCAGCATCAATGCTAAGTTTTATATCTTTTCCCTCAATGGGGTTTTCAACTACAAAATTTGCAGCAACACTGTTTGCTGTGTTTTTTTCATAAACTCTTTTACCTACCCTTCCAGACAAAAGTTGGTCATAGTAACTTTCCAATCCTGACACGCCTTGAAAATTGTTTTGCCAATAAACGCCACTCGAATCTTTTTGTGGATAATTGACATAGCCCAACAAATGTCCGAAACCAACCCTTTCAGTGTAGACTCTTTCAAAACCATTCTCTTCAGCCTTTAATTTTACAGATTTTACCAAGACTTCTCCGTTTCTATCTGTGATACTTCCTCTGTTTGGTAAAATTGGAACTGAACCAAATTGATTTCCATTAGACTTTGCCAAATACTTATCATACTCTAGATATTGCAATTTAAAACAATAAAGCGCAAACACCAAGAAGAAAACTGAAACCAGTGAAGTTATAAAATAAACTCCTCCCAAGGTTATTCTCTGTTCTATCTTGTTCTCCAATCTTTCTTTAGTAGAGTAGTTTTTAAAATTTAAGTCCTGGAGAACTTCTTCAAAGTCAAAATTTTTTTTTTTTTTAAAAAACATAATTAAATTTTGCTTACGAATAAATGAGTTCTTATATTTGAAGAAATTATTTTTTTAAAAAAAACTAAAATAATATAAAAAAAGATTACTGAAATTGTCAAAATAGGAAGGTGGAACTGATAGTTTGAGAACAAAATGTCATAAAAGAATGTGGTCAGGAAAAGCAAAAAATACTTACCCCTAAATACAGAGTAAGCAAATAAAAAACTAATAAAATAGACCGAGTAGTTCGAGAAAACTGAAATAGACACAGCCGTTAACGCAAGGTTTTCCAAATATTTTAAAAAGAATGTTTTATTGAGAAACATAAAATATTTCCACTTTAGATAAATCCTGCGGCGACCTTACAAATACATTAGAGATTGAGTCTTCCCCTTTTTTTATTTCTACAACCTCACCTACAATAGCCTTTGGAAAGCCTTTTAGCACTACAGGTTCTCCCACATTAACAGAGTTTGTGCTTGGGGTTTTTGCAAAATAAAGCCCAGAACCAAGCGAACGCAGCTCAAGACTTTCTCCACTCTCTTGCGCTGTAGCTATAAAACTTTTGTTTTGTCCCAAGTAAGTTGCCCGCAAAGAATTTGGAAATATGTTATCAACCTGAGCAACAACTATATTATTGCTTGTGTATAGATTCATCCCCACATATACAGTTTTACTGTCTGGAAGACTAACATAAAAATCACCATAGAGGGTAGAAGGTCCTAATAAAAATTTGACAAAGGATGGTTTTATCACCGAGTTGTCTGCCAAAAATGTTTCGTGTAATTTTCTATTTTCAATCTCGAGCACGTTGTTTTTCAATCTTAAACTAGACAACTCGTCTTTTTCGGTTTGGGAGATTTCTTGACTAGTTCTATAAAAAGAAAAAAACTCGTTTTTAAAATAGATAAATTTTTCTGAAAATTTATTCTTAAATACAAATATTATAGAAAAAATAAAAATACTCAGAATTATTTTCAAAGTAGTTTTTTTATTATTTTCTTTTTTATTGTACATTTAATTAAAAATTTAAAGTTATTAATTATCTTTTAGAACTTCCTTGAAATAATCCAAATTCTCTAAAATCTTACCACATCCTTTTGCCACCAAAGACATCGGATCTTCTGGCACCACAACGGGAATTTTTAGCTCATCACCAATCAGCTCTGCCAAACCTCGCAAGTATGCACCTCCTCCTGTCAAGTATACACCAGAGTGAACAATGTCCGACAAAACTTCTGGTGGAGTATTTTGTATTACCTCTCTTACACCCTCGATCAAAAGTGAAACAGAGTTGTAAATAGCTTTTGCAATATCAAAACTTGTCACAGTTATCTCTTTGGGCAAGCCAGTTGTCATATCCCGACCTCGAACTTGAGTTGACAAATCTCCTTTTGGTTTAACAGTGCCAACCAATATTTTTATCTCTTCTGCAGTTCTTTCCCCTACAATAATTTTATAATGCTCTTTAAGATAAGTTATAATGTCGGAGTTAAATTTGTCTCCGGCAACTTTGAGACTTTTAGAATTTACAACCCCAAACAAAGCAATAACCGCAATGTCAGTAGTTCCACCGCCAATGTCAATCACCATTGAACCTACGGAGTCATTGATGGGTAGCGAGAGGCCGATAGCCGAGGCCATAGGCTCTTCTACAACATATACTTTTCTAGCACCAGCTGAAATACAAGCATCTTTTACAGCCTTCAACTCTACAGCAGTTATCTCACTTGGAACACCAACGACTACTCGTGGTCCCAAAATCTTAGTTGACATTGAGTTGGCCTTCTTTATATGATACGCCAACATCTCTTCTGTGATTTCAAAATCAGAAATTACCCCATCTAAAACCGGTCGTATTGCCTTTATATGAGCTGGGGTTTTCCCAAGCATATCCTTTGCGACTTTACCTACAGCTACAACTGAGTTGGTTTTAGTATTTACGGCAACCACACTTGGCTCATTTACAACTATACCTTTACCTCCTAGATAAACTAGAGTGTTGGCTGTGCCCAAATCTATTCCTATATCATTTCCCAGTCTGTCTAATAAACTTTTCATATATTTTATATTTTCTTAAATTTTAAAACCTCTCTAATAAATTCATCTTGTGAGAGATTCTTATTTTCAACCAAAACAGGTTTATAAACCTCTACTACTTTTTTAAATTCATCTTCTGTCAAATTAACACAGAATTTAGTTTCCACTTTCACATCTAACCTCGAAACTTTTATATATCCAAATAAATTTCCTGTTCCCACAAAAACGTCCAAGTCGTCTCCATCTTCCCCTAAATAACCTTTTACACAACCATATTTAGTAGGGAAAGTTACCCCTTTCAAGGGATAGTCAAGATTGTCAGTGAAATGTTTATACTCTCCTGCCTCAAATTCATAATTAATTTCAAAGTCTAAAACTTTTTCTTCAATTATAAATTCATTATCGTCTAAATCTTGAATTATCAACTCTTTATACCCCCAATTTTTCAAAGCAATGTCTGCATAAATTTTTCCACCATTATTCAAGACTATTTTCTTAAAATTTTCTATGTCCAAAATTTTAAAAGACAGGTTTTTTCTTGTACCAATATTTTTTACAACCCAACCCACTTCTCGGTAATTTGTGTCTTCTTCTATGTTAAAATCTAAGGCCCCCAATTTTGCATGAGCATAAGGTGGGCGAAATTCTAAAAAAACTAAACCGAAAACATTTTCAAAGAAAACCTTAGACTTATTCAAATCTTTGACACCAATCAGTACTTCAGGGTTAAACAATCCACCTTTACTTGACATTTTCGTCTCACTTGCTATACTCACATTATCGAAAAGAACCCCTGCAGAAGCTACGTGCCCTGTGGGGCCTTTTCTTTTCAAAAATTCTTCCAAAAATGTAACATTAAATTTTCTCTTTTCTTTGAGTAACTTTGATGTTTTGTTTGACACAACGCCAATACTATAAGCTTGTTTATTTTTCTCTTTTACGAAATCCAAAAGGGAGGCAAAATCTCCATCACCACTTAACAGGAAAACGTTGTCAATTTTATTTTCTAAAACATCTTGCGTTATTCTGTTTGCAATTTGCACATCGCAATTTGCTTTTATTTTATTACCTTCAAAATATATTTTTTTGAACACAGTTTCAACCCCCATCTTTTGTAACAAATCATAATCTTGTCTTAAATTTTGCAATTTAGCCGTAAAATAAACACATTGTTTTATTCTGTATCTATCTTTTAAATACTGCAACAAGAACTGTAAATCATAGACAATTCCCAAATCACGACAAGTCATTATGAGGTTTGCAGCGTCTATATATAACGAGTTTCTAGATCTGGTTTTCATTCCCTACATTTTACCACATTTTACCTAAAACACCTTTTCCCATAAATTATTTATTTCATTTTTTAATTCTTCATCTGAGCGGTCAGTTGAAATTTCAAAGACTTCTCCAGACTTTCTAAACTTAACCTCAACCACTTTTTTATCTAGGTTTTTTTGTCCAATAATTATTTGCATTGGTATGCCGTACAGGTCGGCGTCTGTAAGTTTTTGTCCAACCCCTACATTTCTATCGTCAAACAGTACATTCATACTTGAAAGTAGGGCATAAATACTTTCAGCTTTTTTAAACACATTGTCGCCTTGTTCTTTATGCAAAGAAACTATACCAATATCAAAAGGAGCCACAGCTTTAGGCCACACCAAACCTTTATCGTCACCAAATTTTTCCACTAAAACACCCATAATTCTGGTGATACCAATACCATATGAACCAAGTATTACCGGCTTTTTCTGTCCATCTTTATCTGTAAAGTACAAGTCCAACTTTTCAGATTTTTCAGAGCCAAATGAAAATATATTTCCCACTTCAGAAGTTTTCACTTGCTCTAAATTTTCTTTTACTAGCCCTGCTTTTGCCAATGCCAATACGTTCTCTATTACCTCACTATTTACCCCTGTCATGGTTTTTCTATCTACATAAATTATATCTTCGCCAGCATCGGTTATAGTTTGAAATTCATGAGAAATGTTTGAAGTAAAAGCACCTCCTGATGCTGCAACAAGAAACGTCTCTGAGCCTACCCCAACTCTATGATAAAAATTTTTATACGCTTGTATCATAGAATTGTAAAACTTCTCGTGAGCTTCATCACTAACAGTGTACGAATACAAATCTTTCATCACAAACTCTCTTCCTCGCATTATGCCAGACTTGGCTCTTACTTCATTTCGAAGTTTAGTTTGAAATTGAAAAACATAAAGTGGTAAATCTTTATAGCTTTGTACATACTGAGTCATCATATTGGTTATCTGTTCTTCGTGACTCCAAGCCAATCCAATTTCTGTATCATTTTTTAATTTAGTTTTAAACCACACATCCACTTTATCATCTCTCCACCTGTCTGTCTTTTCCCACAATTCTTTTCTTTGCAAATTTGTCATTATTAGTTCATTGCCACCAAAATTATTCACCTCTTCACGCGCTATTTGTTTTATTTTTTCTACCACACGTATACCCATCGGCAAGTAGGCGTAAACCCCAGCCATTTCTTTATACACAAAGCCTGCCTTTATTAGTAAAGTTGCGTTTTTAGTTGTTTCATCACTTGGTACTTCTTTTTTTGTTTTAAGAAATAAATTTGTGTGTTTCATATATTAACTCATTTTACTACAAATTTTACAAATATTCTTCTTGACTTATATGTTTAAAAGTGTTAAATTAATATTCTTTTTATTTGTTTAACTTTTCTAGAGCTTTAACTACCTCCTCCAGACCATTGCCATACACCCTTACCTCTTGACTAGCACTTTTGGTATTGGCTTTTAAGAGTATTGAGTTTTCGGTCAAAACAACTTTTACAGGCGACTCGGACTTGGCATGTTTTTTTTTAGGAATAATTATGCCCGCCGTGTAACTTTTTACATTTTCAGATTTTTCAAAATAATCCAAAAACTTTAAAAGTATTTTACTATCAATAAATGTAGTGTGAGACTTGGTTCTTTTAGACATTTAAAATTTGTTTTTTATTTTTGTCTGTCTCTTTTTAAAACTTTTTTCAAGTATCTACCTGTGTGCGATTTTTCCACTGTTGCCACATGTTCGGGTGTTCCTTGGGCTACAATATTCCCACCTCCAATTCCCCCTTCTGGACCAATGTCTATAACCCAGTCGGCACACTTTATCAAGTCCAAATTATGTTCTATCACCATTACACTATTTCCTTTATCTACCAATTTATTTAAAATATCAATTAGCTTTCGTACATCTTCAAAATGGAGGCCAACTGTTGGTTCGTCTAATAGATAAATAGTTCTCTCAGTATGTGGTCGATACAACTCGCTAGAAATTTTAACTCGCTGAGCCTCACCCCCAGAAAGCGTTGTTGCGGCTTGACCGAGTTTAAGATAGCTCAAACCAACTTGCATCATGGTGTGCAGCCTATCGTAAATGGAAGGGATTTCATAGAAAAACTTTTCAGCTTCTTCGACCGTCATTTCCAATATTTCAAAAACACTTTTATTTTTAAACTTTACGTCCAAGGTCTCTTTCATAAATCTTTTCCCATTACAAACGTCACAAATCACATAAACAGTCGGTAAAAAGTGCATCTCTACAGCTATTTCCCCATTACCTTGACAGGCTTCACAACGGCCCCCTGGAACATTGAAAGAGAAGCGACTTGGCGACCAACCTCGCACTCTAGCTTCTGCACTTTCTGCAAACAGTTCGCGTATCGGTGTCCAAATACCGGTGTAAGTTGCCGGGTTACTTCTAGGAGTTCTACCGATTGGACTTTGGTCAATCAAAATCACTCGTGACAAATTGTCCTCTACTCCTCCAAAAAAGTCACAATTGTAAGTTTTAGCAGTTCTTAATTTTCTCTCCAGTTTTGCCTCCAAATTTCTATTTATAATCTCATACATAAAAGTAGACTTGCCAGACCCTGAGACACCGGTGATACAAACCAACTTTTGAAGAGGTACTTTTGTATTTAAATCTTTTATATTGAAAGCGTTTC
Source organism: bacterium (assembly GCA_043719155.1). Classification (GTDB taxonomy): domain Bacteria; phylum Patescibacteriota; class Minisyncoccia; order Phycocordibacterales; family UBA5272; genus JBBQKQ01. Next base: position 19,655 of record JAYSUJ010000015.1, read on the forward strand.
CATTTTTAATCACCAACTCTCCACCATTTTTATTTCGTCTTTCTTTTGGAACAAATACTTTGGTTTCTTCTCGTAAATATGACAAAGTTATAGAGTCACTTTTGTTGGTCGGGGCTGTCAAAAGTTTGTCTAAATAGTCTGAAACCACCACATGCCCCCCATGTACCCCAGCGCCCGGACCAATGTCAACTAAAAAGTCAGCTGCGAAGGCCGTATCTTCATCATGCTCAACCACTAAAATAGTGTTACCCAAGTCGCGTAGTTTTAACAGTGTATTTATAAGTTTTTCATTATCACGTTGATGCAGGCCAATTGTCGGCTCATCTAAAACATAAAGTGCTCCTACTAACTGTGATCCTAGTTGCGAAGCAAGTCGGATTCTCTGTGCTTCTCCACCAGAAAGAGTATCAGCTTTTCTGTTTAGGGTTAAATAATTTAAACCCACATCTAAAAGAAAAACCAGTCGAGCCGAAATTTCTTTTAAAACTACTTTAGCAATTTCTAATTGTTTGTCCGTCAAATGCAAAGTATCAAAAAAGTTTTTTGCTTCTTCAATGCTCAAGTCTGTAATGTCTACAATGTTTTTTTTGCTTTCCTTTGCTAACAAAAAAACATTTAGAGATTCTTTTCTAAGTCTCTTACCCTCACAATCTTCACATGGGTCTAAAGCCCCTAAATATTTAACACCTAAACCATTACAAGTGGCACATGCCCCGTAAGGCGAATTGAAAGAGAAGAGTCTTGGCTCAACTTCTGGAAAAGAGAAACCACAATGACTACAAGCAAACTGAGATGAAAGTACTACACTTTCCTCATACAAGTTAAACTCAACCAAGCCCGATGATTCGTGGATGGCATGCTCTATAGCTTCACTCAGACGAGTTTTAGCGTCTTTGGTTTTTTTTAAAATCTCGTCCACGCCGATACTATCCACCAACACCGAAATGTTATGTTTTTTATTTTTCTCTAGAACAATTTTTTCTCTTAAATTATGTTTTTCACCATCAACTATCGCCTCTGTGTAACCCTTGCCCAACATGTCATAAAGCATTTGGTAATACTCACCTTTTCTACCTCGCACTACTGGTGCCAAAATCTGTACAGTATCTGTTGAAAACACTACACCCTTAACTTTTTTGATAGATGTTTTACTTGCACGAATTTTCTCTTCGACAATATTTATAATTTCTTCGTTACTCATCTTGCGGATGACTTCACCACAGTCAATACAATGCGGTGTTCCCACACGTGCATACAAAACTCTTAAATAGTCATAAATTTCTGTAATAGTCGCAACTGTACTTCTAGGATTATTGCTTCTAGTTTTTTGATCAATTGCAATAGCGGGCGAAAGGCCAGAAATTTCGTCCACGTCTGGCTTTTGCAGTTGATTTAAAAACTGTCTGGCATAAGGTGACAAACTTTCTACATATCGCCTCTGCCCCTCCGCAAAAATAGTGTCAAACGCTAAAGAAGATTTACCTGACCCAGACAAACCTGTAAAAACAACCATTTTATTTCTAGGTATTTCCAAATCTATATTTTTTAAATTGTGAGTACGCGCCCCTTTTATAACTATTTTATCTCCCTCCACTTTGGCTTGATGTTTATTTTTTTCTTTCATATTGTTTTATCGGTTTTGTTTGTTACTAGATATTTTTAGTAAAATTATTTTCTCATCATTGAAGGTATAGTAAATTAAATTTGGTCCACTTGTAAAAACATGTTCAGCGTCATCAAGCCATTTTTTTCTTTCAGAAATCATGCCAATTCTAGGAAAGACTTTTAAGTTATTTATTGTTTTTTTAAATTTAAGGTCAAATCTAAGGTATACGTCCACCCCAAAGTTATCTATAATATAAATAGAAATCTCTTTGAGATTTTGTCTAAAATTTTCCGAGTAAATAACTTTTCGCATGCCCTTAGCGTTTTAAGTCAGATTTAATTAATGCCCAAAATTCTTCCTCCGTATACATTTTTGAGTTTTTAGCTTTATCTAACTCTTCTATGCCAACTTCTGAAGCCATGTACTTTTGAGCTTCAGTATATGCATTTTCCATTTCAGACACAGAGTCACAACCAGAATAGTATAGAACAAGCTCATCTAAAATCTCCTTTGTGGCTTTACTTGGGTCGGCCTTTATCAACTCTATTTTTTCCTCAATATTTAATGCGTCTAACATGTCTGCATTATACCACAAATGTACATTAGACTATCTCCCTATCACGCTATAACTCCGGTTTACATTCCCAGAGCCAGCAGACAAACCATCTTGAGTTTTGAAAAACTGTGGTATGCCTAACTTCATTCCAAAAGTCACGGCAATAAGTCCAGCAACTGCGTAAAAAGTAAACATGAGAGTGAGGGTCATGAGGCCATATAAAATATATTTATTTACTTCCTCTCTTTTCACTGTTCCAACACTCACCCTATATATTTGAAGCGTTAAATAAGCTAGAAAACAAATTACAGCACCTGTAGTAAAGAGCCACAAAACTATGTCGTCTATGATAGCTTTTGCATATTCAAATAACCCAAAAATATCTTGGGAAAAAGTAGTAGCCGCATAAGCAAAAAATGGAACAAAGAGGAAAGAAAGTCCCAAACCAAAAAGATAAGTTTTTAAATAAATATTTTTTTTAGTTTTATTTATTTCAAGCTTTTCTTTCTTTAACATATTTTTAGTATACAACAAGTTTATTAAAAACTTTTTTATTGTATATAAAGTCCACCACTTGGTGAGTTATTTACCCCAAATACTGCACCTGTAAGGGCGATTAGAGAATAGATTGCAAAAATAACGAAAAGTAGAAACAACGCATACATAATATTTTTAGGCTCAACACCCTTACCAGACGAAAACGGTGTTGCTGTACCTTTGAATAAACCAACCTTGTTGCCTATAAACTGAACGATTACCCAGAAGAATAGCAGAACGGCACACCCTGTGATCAGCCACATTGCCCCAGCCTCTATAATTCCCTTTATTGCATAAAGTAAAGCGACAACACCTTCACCTTTTGTCATGAATTATTAATATTTCTGGGCTTTTCCATTTCTAATTAAATCTCCAATATATTCATCTGTTATTGAATTAAAACTATCGGAACCGTTTATTCCACTTACAAAAGCACTTCTGTCTGAAGACCCGGGTTCAGTATGATTTTCATAATGTGTCTTAGCCTGTGATATAAAGTCATTAGCTGACGAAATCACAAAAGTTACAGGACATTTTGTATCAACAAGGACTCCCGTGTTTTTGCAAGTTACCATAATCTTGTTTGTGTCTGCCATGTTTTTATTTATTTAAATTATTTTAATATCTTAAAAGTATACACCCTTTTTTTAAAAAAATACAGACCGTTGCTTGCGCAAGGGTCCGGACAATGTGTTGAAGTATTTACTTTCCCACATTGACACTTATGATTACAGACTCAAAACAAAAACATTACAAAATTTTAAAAAAATAGTGGCCGAACATTTACATGTTTCGGCCACCCAATTAGCTTTAAAATCTAATCCTGAGCTTTACTCAGCTAGACCCACAATGCCTGCGGTCTGCATTGAGTTACTCTCTTGCATGTAGGTCAAAACTTCATTCATGGCTGCAGTTGCGGCTTCCATACAGGTCGAACCAATGGCCTCAAAAGTGCTGTCGTCACTCAAAACGACAACAGACTTGAATCGAGTCACTTTACGGGAAAGCGACATCTCTAGCACACCTGGACGAAGTGGAAGACAACGTTCAGACAAAGCCTCAGTCTTGAGGGATTTAATTTGGAGCCTGCTCACAATATACCCTTTCATGGTTTCATGCTGGTATTTCGCCAGTCATGTTTGTATACACTAACTAAAACCCAGAACTTTGTCAAAAATTACTTCGTTAACCCCTCTATTGTGTTTTTCATCACCAAGGCAATCAGCTCTGAAGACAAAAGTATGAACGCACCGATTATCGTATACCACAACGTGGTATTGGCTTTATTGTGATCAGACGGCTTGTTCCAGCCAGTAGGCAAAATATAAAGAAAGCCAGAGTACATAATCATAATCACAATAAACGGTATGGCAACATACCGCACCACACGTGTCACAATTAAAATTAAACCAGAAATAGAATTTACTTTTATCGGGTTTTGTATACCAATGTTTTGTGCATAGGCAAATAAAGGTAAACACAAAATTAAAGCTATAAAAAAGTGAGTAGAAATTTTTTGGAAAGTTTTCATTTTTTTCATATTAAGAAAGTAATTTTTATTGCTAGTAATAGTATAGTATTAAGAATATAGAATGTACAGACTTGAGACAGTTAGGCTATCTACTAGCATCAAAGTTTCTAGCTTTTACCACCTCACCTTTTTCATCTATTAAAAAAGTTGGCACGTCTTCACGCACCTGAAACACATCTACAATTGTACGTACAATGAGCCATGCAGCTAGCATTAAAATAAAATAAATAATAGTTTTCTTTAAACCGTCTCTGGCCTTTTTAATTGCCGAAACGCCTCCATCCCACTTTTGATTCCACATTATCATGGCTCCATAGTACATCACAAAAATAGGCACAAGCAAGAGGGTAAATAACAACAACCAAACTAAAGCTCGGCTTCCTGTTTCTACTAAATCCCCAAAGTCACATTGCTTTGTATATGCTTTACACTCGCCAGCAGAAACCGGGTTTCGGCCACAAACCATAAGACTCGGGAACACCGGGTCTTTACTTTCACAGCCAGCTGGGTCGCTATAGCCAAAAATACTAGCGGCTGATACCGAAGCTTGGAAACTTGTATTTAAAACAAAAATTAGGCAAGTTATAAGAAAAAAAATTTTAAATAAATACATAGTCTTTTTTACAATTAATTATTTTAATTGTCGTACCAACTCAGCCTCTGCATTTTTAATTATCTCGCTTGGTGTTTGGCGAGAGCCGGAAATAGCGTCAACTATTTGTTCAAATATTTTAGTAATGAGATTTGGTATTGGCTCCATAATAATATCTCCACGTTCTGCAGATTTAAACACTACATCCTTTAGAGGATCTATCTGGTCTATGTACAGCTCATCTTGCCTGGCAGGTGCCAAATTGTAGGCAACGACTATCTTTCCTGACATTTCTTTAGAGGAAATATCTTCTAAAACCTTTTGTGCCAACTCTGGTTTGCGAGTTTTAGATGTCATAGAGGCTGAGTATATTTTTGCATAGCTCACATTTCGAAAATTGGCGGTGTCACCTTTTGGACTTGGAACTAGAGCTATCTCATAGCTCAAGTGAGGATTTTTAGTATCAATATATTGTTTGTCAGAGGCTAAGCCCAGGTACAGACCTAAATTTCCTGAGGCAAACAAGTCTCTGTCAGTCGGTGCTCTTTTGGACCAAGTATAAACTTCCTTTATGTTTGGATTAACAAAAGATGTAAAGAAAACAAAGACTTGCTCTGCCAATAAATCGTTTTTAAGTTTTAACTCTTCATTGGATGTCCCAAAGACACTTTCGAATTTTTCTGAATAGGAAATTACACCCTTACTTTCTTTTGCTTCAAACTTTCTTTCTATGACATTATTTTTCAGCTGTAACAAAAGAGAAAGTAAAATCTCCCTGTGATGCAGAACATTGTTCATAGAACCCAAAGCGATAGCTCTTTGAACATTGTTGTTGTCAGTATTTGTAAAACCTAGAACCCTAGAAACAAAAAGTGGTATTTCCCCCCAAGTCAAAGGTGCTTTGGTAAATCCAGCATTGGTTAAAATATCAGTGTTCACATACATGACTAGTGGGTCGATAGCAATAGGAAAGGCAAAGACACCTGTTTCTCCAAAAAGTTTATAAGTAGACCTTACATATTTAGCTTTAAAGGTTTTTTCTGAAATTAGGTCTTGGGAAAAAGAATAATTAAAATTTTTGATTGGGACAATTACATTTTCCGGTACTAGTAAAATGTCAGGGGCCATGTCATTGGCCGAACTTTCAATAAACTTATTTATCAAACTTTGTTCTGGTACCTCTTGATACGAAACCGAGTAAGTTTTAGCATTTTGAGAATATTCGTAAAAAATCTGATTCATCTTTTCGGAAGACAAAGTTCCCCACACTACAATATTTCCAGTAAGTTTTGGGTCTACTCCACTTTTTCCGAACTGGGAAATAGAAAAAACAAAAATACCCAAAACACCTAAAACAAAACCTGCTATCATTACAATTTTCTGAAAACCACCTTGTGTACTATTGTCCATAAATATTATGGATTTAGTCTAGCACGCAAATTTTATTTTGCATCTTTTTGCTTTTACCTTTTTTCTATCAACAAAACAAAATGATAATCATCCTTATAAACTTTCGGATACACAGCTAAACCCGCCTCTGTAAACATTTGTTCTAAATCTGACTCTCTTAAAACCGAGTTTTTATGTAGATGCGAACCGCCCAAATGTTTATGCCAGTCTATAAATAAAATCCTACCTCCTTTTTTTAAAACTCTTTTCATTTCCAAGATACAAGTTTTTCTATGTTTTAATAAATAGAAAGTGTTAACAATTAAAATGCAATCTATAGAGTCGTCTCGAAGTCTTGTTCCGTCTGGGTTTTCTATGTCCCCCCAGACTGTTACTATATTTTGAAATTCAGTGATTTCTCCCTTTTCTAATTTTCTTTTTTCTTTTAAGATATCAAGATCTAAATGCTCTAACAAATCTTTATGTACGTCGATGGCAAAAATTTTACCATCTGGGCACAGCCCAGATAAAATTTTTGCCTCACCACCTACCCCACAACCAAAGTCAGCGACGTGGCTGTCCCGGCGAAGCTTTAATTCATTAAAATAATCAGAGATTTTTAGCATAGTATAAAAAGTTTAGCATGTCTTTTTTCAAAAGCTTATTTGACACTTTCATTCATTTCATGTAGAATTTTAAAACTGCAATCTCAAAACCAAACAAAATGGGGTCTAAAGTGAAAAGTATTGCATTGGCAACACTCCTAGTCATTTTTTCACAAACTGACACTAGGGCAGAAAACCCTTTCGAGGGCAAGACCTGCACTGTTCCCCAGGGACCAGAGCGTTCGGGCATCATGATAGAAGCAGGAAAGTATGGCGACGAAACCGACGAGAGTGACTGTGGCATATTTAGTGGCGACAAGTTTGTCATCACTAGTTTGCCGAAGTACGCCGAGCTCGAGGTAGTGGTTACCCAATACGGCATAAGAAAAAGATTTAGGAGTATAAACCTCCTACACCCAAGGACTGGCGAGCTCTACAAGAGCAAGAGAGTTGTCTGCGAGCTGGACGTCCCTTATAGGGTTTCGCAAGAAGTCCTAAGTCTAATCCGCGAAAAAGGTGTTTGCAAATAGTTGGCAACAACTGAAGACACCAAGCCCCGGCAACTAAAGTTGCCGGGGCTAAATTTATTAAAAAAATTTAAAAATCATCTCTGCATCCTAGCAAGTCTCAACTTAAGGTCATGTATCATCTCGCCAACTTTAGTATCGCTCTCGTTTAAACCATTCAACATTTTACTTTCAAGCAGATTTACCATATGTGCAATTTTTTCTCTTCGTATTCTATTTTCAGTTGCATTGAAACTATCTTCTGGAAGAAAACTAGAAAGCAATCTTGACCGAGCTGGATGTTTTAGTTTTCGCAAAGCTTTGGCCTCTATCTGCCTTATCCTTTCCACCGATACTTCAAAGAAATCACCAACTTCCCTTAAAGTCATTCCTTGTTCCTCCAAAGATTTGTGCATTGCTACATTTGCCTCATCTGCCATACTAGCTTTTGCATGCAACTCTCTTCCATGCTTTTCAGCTTGGGCTCCGATACCAAAACGCATACGCAAAACACATTCCTCTCTCGGTGTTAAAGTCAATAATGACCTACGCACCTCTCTTTGCATTTCTTTTTCAATCAAACCATCTAACTGTGTAGCCGGCTGATGCAGAAGCCTGCCGTCACCAGAAACGTCAGAAAGAGATAGACTTGCATCACCAAATATTTCAGTAGCGGGTACTTGTGAATATTGATACATTATTCTAATCAAATGTCTTTGAAAATCGGCAAGTAGAGTACCCTCTGATTTTATAATTTCTCCTCTATCACCCAACCCTTTTTGATTTGACCCGACAATACTGATATTGTCACCTCCACCCATCATTACATTGTCCAAGGCCTGTTTTGCAAATTCTCTAGCTTTTTCCAACTCGGTTGGGGCTCTATGCGGATAGTTTGCAGCTATACTTCTTTCAATGTCATCTACTTTTTTTCTCGCCAAACCAGAGTTAGAAGGTTCCCTCACTTGTCCTTTGGTATTGCTCATTCCTAAGGCTTTACTAAATTCAAATTTACGGATAAAGGATTCTAATACATTTCTCAAATAGGAAAGATAATGCCTAGACTCGGCTTTAGTGGGGTCATAATTTTCTACAGCCCTCATTATGGCAAAATTTGCCATCTGGAAAAGGTCATCACTCTCCGCCTTGCTCATCGTTTTTGGAATTTTCTCTTTTAGAGATTTTATTACAAATAAAATAAAATTTCTATTATGTAGCATTACCTCCCTCAAAGCATTGGCTGCATTTTTATCGCCAGTTTTCCAGTCTTTAGCTGCTAAAAAAGTAAATTCTCTTTCCTCTTTTGAAACAGGTTTTTTATCCCAACTATTCCACAAAACCTTTTTTTCATCTTTTACCTTTTGCTTGAACTCACTTTTTTGAGTTTCACTTAAGTCTTTTGAGGCTTCGATCATTTTAAGAAAATCTGTTTTCCCAAGCCATTTATATTTTCTATAACACGGCATATTGGCTATGTCTGGCATCATTGGGTCTTGCACATTTTCCTCTTCAATATTCACAGACTGAGTTTCATAATTCTCTTCATCATCCCCCACTTCTAACAACGAAAAATCTTCGAGACCAAGGTAAAAATTGGCGGCAACCCTATTTACAGCTTCATCTACTGGGTCATCCTCTTCACTTTCAGGTTCCGACCCTTGACCTTCCTCTATTTCTCTGTCAATTTCCATATCTAAAACAAGTGCTGCTCGCTCTACTTTTGTGATCGGGGCAGACCCAAAAGCATACAGTTGGGCAAATGGACTTTTTACTGCTTTAAAATTTTCATCTATTACCAGAGTACTGGGTGTATCTAAAAATAAAGTAATATCTTGTATCCTTTGTTTTATAGCTTCATTACTTTCAACTTTTTCAATTTCACTTAGATGTGTGCCGTAGTTGATAAGGAAATCTCGCGAAAAAATCTTTCTTAAAATAGCTATATCTTTTGGATAACCGACTACTAAAGTTTCGTTTCCGTCCCTATCTTTCATCGGCCAAAAGTTTATATTTAGTGCTTTTAATGCGTTTATAACATCACTTTTCTTGTCATCGTTTAAATCTTTTTTTAAATCAAGACTTAGCTCAGACAAACCTACAATATTTTCATCGTCTTCAAAAACTGTTCTGTCATTGGGCCTTACTCTAGTCCTACCTGTTTCGTCATATACTTTTTCTTGTATTTTTAATCTGGCATTGAAAACACCTCTTTCCAAGTCAAGATCCTCACTCCTCGTTTGGTTATTTTGATACTTTACTTTTTCCAAGTCAGACAAAACCTCCATCAATCTATCAACACGCATGTTTAAAACCTTACCACTCTGTCCAGTCAGCTCTTCTAAAGTTATATCGGAATAATCTCGCTCTAAAGCTAAACGTGCCCTTTCAGCTCTGACGGCTTTTTCGAGTATACCTCTTGCTCTTTTTGATTCCGGCTTATCTGGTTTTGGAACTGTTGTCATATTTATTTTAAGTTAATATAAAATCAGTATACAATATTTAGAAAAAAAATTACCAACCAAACTGTTTCCCTACCTCTTCCGGAGTCTCGCGCTTTCGGATTATTTTCATCTCTCCATTTTGGATCAAAATTTTAGCCGGCGAAGACAAGAGACAATGGTGAGAGGCTAAAGAGTCTTGATAGGCCCCAGTGTCTAAAAGAGCAATGTAAAAATCGTCACCTGTTTCGTACTTTGGGAGAACCACCCCATCTCCACCGTTGGTGTATTTGTCGTCCGAGTCACAAGACGAGCCAGCAAGCCAAGCTCGCTCGAGTTTTTGGGCTCGCATATTACTAACCGGTACGATATGCCACTTTTGATGCAAAGCCCAAGTGTCTACCAGATCATTCATAAAAGACCCATCAACCACATACCATTTATTTTTGGCTTTATTGTCAACTTTCTTGTCAGCAATAACTTTATAAATAGTTATTTGGGCGGGTGCCGCCACAAAGCGACCCCACTCCGAAACTATGTTTGGGTGCTTTAGCTGTAAGTCGTCACAGACTTTTTTAAAAGTTTTTACAATCTCCTCAATTACTTTTTTCAAAGAATAATGTTTTTTATATTTATTGTAAGCAATAGCTGCACCTCCACCGATATCCAAAGTATCGAGTCCAACATTTTTTATTTTCATTTTTTGAAAAAGTTTCAAGGCTTGGGTGATTGGAATTGTAAAACCATTTAAAGTTTCTATTTGCGAAGAGATGTGATAATGCAAAATTTGCAAATTTTTGATTTTACCCAAGTCTAAAAGCTCTTCCTCAGTAAAACCAAATCTATTATATTTTTTGTCCCAATGCGCATCTATTTTCACAGACAAATCTACCCGTATACCGACAGGGCCGTCAAATTTTTTCAGTCTTTCAAGCTCTACATGGTCCTCGATAATTGGTATAACGGTCATACCTTTTCCCCTAAGTTCCTCTATCAAAGAAATATATTTTTCGGTTTTCGGACCATTGCAGACCACTCTTATTTTAGAGTTAAAGTGGTTTTGCTCTATCATCCTCTTCACTAAATATAGCTCGTTCGCAGAAGCCACATCCAAGTTGGCACCTTCGGCTACAGCAGCCAAAACAAACTCCTTGTTTTGATTTACTTTCATCGGATAGTGATAAAAATATTTACCTTTGTAGCCCAAAATTTTTATATAGGCGGCAAAGGTTTCTATTAAATCTCTAACCCTATCTTCTATGACTGTTGGGAAAAAAATTTCTGTTGGCGTACCAAATTTCTGCACAATTTTTCCAATATCATATTGAAAATTACCTTCTCGTACCATCAGAGTATCGTCTTTGGAAACATCGAAATTTTCAGTATGTACATCTTGGTTTCCCAGTCCCCAAAACTCCCGAAAACCATTTTGTTTGGTAGACCTAGCTTTTTTACTTATACGTGTCTTTTTTTTCATGTTTAAAGTGAGGAAATTAAAAATTATTAATGCAATTATACGCTATTTGAATCAAAATTAACTCTTTACAAATTATTTTTATGTGTTATAATTTAAAAGCTTGGTTTGATGCCACTAAACCCTCAGCAGGAGACGTATCATGAAATTTGCAGCCAAAATCTTGCCTTTCGTCCTCACTCTTGCTCTCGGCGGCAACGCCTTGGCGAGTGAGTTGGTCGGCAAGATCTGCACTGTCCCGCCAGGACAGCACAAGCAAGGCGTGATGATTGACGCCCAAAAACCCGGCAACAAAGAGGAGTGCGCCTGTGGCATTTACAGCGGTGATGTGTTCACCATTGTCGATGTTCCAAAAACTGGGGACGTGGGTGTGACTGTGGTCCGTCATGGATCCCAGAAAAAAACCCGGCAAATCTACACCTCGGACAAGGGACACTTCTTAAAGCGCGCTGCCTGCGAGCTTGACGTAAAACATCAAGTCACACGGGAAATTCTCGACCTCGTCGAGAAGACGCAAATCTGCAAATAATCAAGGCAAATATTTGGCCCTGACAACTTGAACGTTGCCGGGGTCATTTTTTTATATAAACTTTTCCAAAGCATCTGGGAATTGATTGTACTTTTTAGCACTCATAGAAGCACAGTAGGCTCCTGTGTCGTATATAGCCAAGTAGTCGCCAACTTTGGCTTTACTTAAGATTCTTGCCTCTATAGTTTCCGCATCACCTTTGGCTGTAGTTAAAATATCTCCCGACTCGCAGTTGTGTCCTACCACTACATACTTTTCCTGATCTTTAACATTATTTAGCACCTCTATCAGGTGTTGAGCTCCGTACAAACTGGGTCGTAAAATATCATTCATACCAGTATTAATCTTTAAAAAAATACGTCCGTTCTTTCCTGTGTCTACTATATCCACTATTTTTGCTACCAACACGCCGGCATGAGCCACCATAAAAGTTCCGGGCTCTATTTCCAAAGAAATTTTTCTTTTTGTTTTTTTCTCAAAATCACTTAATTTACTTTTAAAAATTTTTAAAACTTCTACAATGTCTGTTTCTTGCTCGCTACCATATCTATGGATTTTATATCCACCGCCAATGTCTAAAGTTGTAACAGTAGGCATTTTTACTAAAATTTTCAACGCTTCGTCCATCACTTTCTCCCAAATTTTTGGGTCTGCTCCAGAGCCTATATGAATATGAAGTTTGGATATTATTTTTTTGTATTTTTTAGCAGCAGCCAGAGCTTGCGGTAAATACTCATGCCACAAACCAAAGCTTGAATTTACACCCCCAGTGGTGGTTCTGTTATTTTGACCACCTCCAACTCCAGGGTTTACCCGCAGACCAAAATTATTATTTTTAGAAGTTTTACAAAAATTCTCTAACTGTAGTAAAGAACAAGCATTGTAAAAAACTTTTGAGTTTAGTCTTTTACCTATATTTTCAACGGGCTCTTGACTTGAAAGACTTATTTTTTCAGGATTAATTTTACATTTATCAATTAGAAAATCTACTTCATAAATAGACGAGGCATCAAAGAAAATATTTTGTTTATCTAGAATTTTTATAATTTCAGGATGTGAATTTGCCTTCATAGCGTATCGTACTTTAAAACTATTTTCAAACTTTACACTTTGTAAAAGCTTGGCCCTGTCTTTTAGATTTTGTTTAGAGTAAATAAAAGTCGGAAGTTTAGACTTTTTCCCAATTGCAATTAATTTATCTTTTTTGAAATATTTTTGTAGATTTACTTTCATCTTAATTTTCTAGAGTAGCTCTGCTTTCCTATCCCACAATTTTTTGACATCCTCGGTCAAATCATCATACTTTGTTATGTAAATACTATAAACTTTTCTATACTCTCCTCCACAAAACCTAGCAAATTCAGCCAAATTTTCTTTTGGTGATTTAGCCTTTTCTTTCCACCACAACTCCAATTGTATTTTTCTAGTTTCGCGAATATCTTCCAGGGTATCTACAACAACATCCAAGTCTTTACACATTTCTGAGTTTTCCTTAAAAAAAGTTTTGAGCTTGTTTTCATGAATTTTAAATTTCCCCAAGTTTAAGACTTGGACTAACTTACTAATAGTAACTGACCTTTTCTTATCTGAACCATCTAGACCAAATACATATTTACAAAAAGGGGTAGCGAGACTTATAAGTCTAAAAATTAAGGCATTATTTATCTCAATTATTTCTGGCCCTATTTTTCCCGACAGCAAGGTCTTGCTCTTCTGCATTTCATTAACAATATTTAAGGAAACAGAGAGTAGGGCTTTATTCCAAATATCGTCAGCCATTTGCTTGAGTTCATCCTTTCTCTCTGTTTTCAGTCTCAAACTTAGTTGAGAAATTTCTTCTTCATGGTCTTGGCGAGCTTTTCCAGCTATATTTATGTTAAAAGGTGGCATTAATTCCATATATTTATATTATACATCACTTTTGTCTTTACTCTTTTCCAGCATTTCTTGTAACTCTTTTATTTCGTCACGCAAAATAGCCGCAACTTCAAAATCCAACTCTTTGGCAGCTACCCGCATTTCTTTTTCTTTCTGTTTAAGTAGTGTTGAGACTTTTTTACCGGACAATTTCATTTCCAACATAGCTTCTCCGTGGGCCGTTTTCTTTTTGATGGTATCTATACCACTAGTAATATCCTCAATAGACTTTAAAATAGTCTTAGGGGTGATGCCGTGTTTTTTGTTATGCTCTTCTTGAATTACCTTTCTTCTATTTGTCTCACTTATTGCCCTCTCCATACTACCGGTCATGATGTCAGCATACAAAATAACTCTACCTAAAACGTTTCTAGCTGCTCGGCCGATAGTTTGGATGAGGGAAGTTTCTGACCGCAGAAAACCTTCTTTGTCAGCGTCTAAAATACCTATCAAAGAGACCTCCGGTAGGTCTAAACCTTCACGCAGTAAGTTGACCCCCACTAAACAGTCAAATACACCTTGTCGAAACTTTGTTAAAATCTGAATTCTTTCTATAGTTTTAATATCTGAGTGCAAGTACTCAGCTTTGATTTTTTTATCTCGCAAATAAACAGATAAATCTTCGGCCATTTTTTTTGTCAAAGTTGTGGCAATTACTCGACCTCCCAATTTTACGGCTTTTTGGGTTTCCTCAATAAAATCTTGTATTTGCCCCGGATAGTTTGGAAATCTACTTGAGATACTAACCCCTTCCGGCCTGTCGGCCACCTTCCCAAGGGAAGGATTCTCAAGCTCTAATTTTCTGTCGAAAAAAATTACTTTTAATTTTTGAACATCTAAATTTTTAATTTCACCATTTTCGAATCTAATTACTTTAATATCTAAATCGTTTAAATAATTTGTTCTTTCAATATCTCTTTCAACATATCCGTTTTCGCCATGATATGCACCGTCAATCTCAACTGCTAATTTTAAATCATCGCAGAAAAAATCAATTATAAAATTTCCGATTGGTTTTTGCCTTGTAAAATCAAATCCTGTTTTATCCCGCTTCACTAAATTCCAAAACAAAAGTTCTGATTCAGTCATCTTTTTTCTATTTTGCTTTGCAACTTCCACTAAATTTTTATTATATTTAAAAATAGTTCGAACTCGAACCTCCTTCCCTTGGGAAGGTGCCGAAGGCGGAAGGGGTCGCACTTTTTTCCCACTCACGCCAACACTACTTTTGCCATTATTTGGCAGCACCGGCTTTACCTCTATCACTGGGTCAATAAGACCTGTGGGGCGGATAATTTGCTCTACCACTTTTCCACTTTCAGCAATCTCGGCTTTACCTGGTGTAGCTGAAACATATAAAATCTCCCCTACCCTTTTCTCAAACTCTTCGTATCTTAAAGGTCTGTTGTCAAGTGCTGAAGGAAGACGAAAACCGAAATTTACAAGATTGGTTTTTCTGGCTTGGTCACCTGCATACATGCCATGCACTTGTGGCAAAGTTACATGTGACTCATCTATCACCGTCAAAAACTCAGGCTTGCCATTGTGGTCATGAGGAAAATACGAAAGTAAAGTTTCTGGGGCTTCACCGGCTTTTTTACCAGCAATAACACGAGAGTAGTTTTCTATACCACTACAATAACCAACTTCACGCATCATGGCTACATCTTGCATGGTGCGTCTCTTTATCCTATCGGCTTCTAAAAGCTTGCCTTCTTTTTCAAATTTTTTAACCTGCACCTCCATTTCTTTTTGTATTTCTACAATAGCCTTACTCATTGTTTTTTCGTCAGTAATAAAGTGCTTGGCCGGGAAAAACATACAGTTGTCTGTTTCTTCTAAAATTCGCATACTCACAGGGTCGAGAATCTGTATCAAGGATATTTGCCCTTCACTAAAAAAGATACTCGCCATCCAAGTTTCCGAAACTGGTTGGACATCAACTCTGTTGCCCACTGCTCGAAATGTCCCACTTTTTAAATCGGCATTGGTTCTTTCAAAATGTATTCCCACCAACTTTTCCATTAAACTTTGCTTGGTATAATTGTCATTGACGGATAAAATTAAATTTTCTCTTTTATAATCCTCCGGATTTCCTAAACCATAAATGCAAGAAACAGACGCGACAATGATAGTGTCTTGTCTGGTTAGTATAGAGGCAGTGGAGGCGTGGCGAAGTCTGTCTATCTCTTCGTTGATAGACGCGTCCTTTTCAATGTAGGTGTCGGTGGCTGAAACATAGGCCTCGGGTTGATAGTAGTCATAGTAAGAAACGAAATAATGAACTTTGTTCTGGGGAAAAAAGTGCTTAAACTCGTTGGCGAGCTGCGCCGCCAACGTTTTGTTATGAGCCATCACTAGCGTCGTTTTCTGTAACCTTTCTATCACATTGGCCACTGTAAAAGTTTTCCCAGACCCTGTCACACCTAAAAGCGTTTGCTTTTTAATGCCACTTTCAAATCCAGCCACCAACTCTTCTATGGCTTTTGGTTGGTCACCTGCAGGTGGCCACTCACTATCTATCTTAAATTTTGTATCGGTGTTTCGGTGTATCATTTAAGGACAAATTATAACATAGGCAACCAAGTTTTGTTGTATTTAAATACCCCATTTAGTATTTAGATAACTTTGTATTTGCACCCTCTCTGCGTCAGTAAGCTGTCTGTTATAAACAATTATCTCCCGTATCTTTTCTCTACC
>JAYSUJ010000016.1:0-11247 GCA_043719155.1 bacterium
TTGGGTTTACTGTGGTTACGGGTAGATTGGCCCCATTCTGGGATAAGTGTTCGCTACGCTCCCTTACATATTTAAGTGTAGCTACTACTTTTCCATTAAACGGTATAGATATTTCAGTTATGTTGTTAGAGTCTACGGAGTAGTATTGGGAAGGAGTGTATTTAGTGTACTCTAGGTATTGATTAGAGTATTTAGCTAGAGTGTTAATATCTTTCTTTACTAGGTCTAAGTAGAACTGGACGTAGTTGTCTAGGTTGATAGTGTAAGAGATACCAGAGATTTGGATGTCGATGGAGGTGGGAGAGGTGATGATGTAGGCGTAGGAGAGGGGGTTGAGTTTTTGATAGTTTTCAGGGGAGATTTGGATTTGAATTGTTGGAATAGTAGCTGGGGTGATTGAGCTTGTTGTGGTGGCAAGAGTTGTAGTGGAAGTAGAGGCAAGAGTAGAAGTGGAGTTTAGGGTTCCTTGTTTGATTTCTTCTTCGGAAGGGGTAAAAGTTGTTGCAAGTGTACTAGTAGCTACAGTACTGGTACTAGTATTTTGAAAGACTTCTTCATAGTATTTGGACCTGTCATTTGTAAGGTACTCAGAATATGGGTCTTGCTTTTTCCAAACCAAGTCTAACTCTGGACTTTTTAGTCCGTAGAGCCCCCACCAGCCGTCGTAGGGGGACGAAAAGTAGATGGACTGCCAAGTGCGATAGTCGTTGTTGTACTTTTTGAAGGCGAGGTCGTAGTTGGTTTTAGTGGGGTTGGCCAGAGATTTATTTACAAGCTTGGTGATGTCCAAAGTTTGGGTGGGTTGGACACCATAGGCATTGTTAATGGTAAATTTGATATTGTCTTCTATGTCTAGTGGTGTGTTTTGATAGCTGTAGGTTTGATAGTTTTGTTTGGGAGTACCGACGTTTACATCAAAGTTTCCATAATAGGATGAAAAATAATTGAAGGTAAGGTTGGCAGAGACAAGGTCATACCCTTCTTTTTTCTTTAATCCTCCAAAATTCATAAGACAGTCTGACTCGTAATAGCCAAAGACTCCACAATAGCCGGAACCCTGAGCATAAGGGTAGCCAGCGTAGTATGTCGAGGCAACGCCATTGTATTTATCTGAGATAGTCAGTTTTTGTTTGGACAACATACTTGGATCACTCATATTCACAAACTCTTTGATAACTACCCTACCAAGGTAAATATCCCAAAGTTCAGCAAGAGCAAAAGAAGAAAGACTAACTTGGTTTTCGGTTTTTACTTTCGCAAACAAGAGCTGCGACTTTGCAGATTTTGTAACATTAAGACCAAACGAGTCAAAAATTGTTTTAATATCTTTGTTGGTCTTAAGGCTTGTTGAAGCCAGCTCAAGTAAAGTTTCGTTGGAAATAATTTTTAAAGTATTAGTACTAGTTGTGGTAGCGTTTGCCCCGAAACCGTCACTTAAAATTTCTTTTACATAATTTTCTTTTATTCTGGTAAGTGGGTTCACTTCGTCTAAAGCTCCAAAATTTTCTTTTTGAAATTTCGTAACAATTGGCTCATAAGTTGTTTCTAAACTCATAGAATCTAAATTTATAGGATACCCTTGTCCGTTACTAGAGGCTGCAATTGTAAAATTAATTGGCAAAGTAGAATTGACTGATGCAAATTTTGATAAATCCGTAACTTTACCAAAAGTTACATTTTTACCTCCCAATTCTCCAACTAAAGTATAGTAATTGTAGGAAGGATTCATTACTTCCCCATTTACCAAAATGTTTACACTTGAGACCTTATAGCCTGTCTTTTTTTCAATGTTTATTTTACCAGTACAATCTTGATTTACATAACGACCAACAGAATAGTCATAGGCAGCTCCTACAAAAGTACAGCCATTTCCCTTTTCAATTAAGTTTTGTCTATATTTTAAATCAATATTTGTCAAAACTTTTTTTACTCCGGAATTTAAAACCATGCCCTGCATCACGGCTTGCTCGGCGTAAACCATATATATTTCTTCTAAAGCCAGACGAGAAAATTCATAACCTTTTTTATCTTTTATATATTGATTGAAAAAAGAAATTTTAGAATCCTTATACACTGTCTGAGTTAATTTCATTATGTCTACTATTTGTTCTCTTGTTGTAATTCCTACTAGTGACAGCTCACCCATAGTATCGTCGGAAACTAGTCGCACCTCACCTTCACCAACAGTGTAACTTTTATTGGTTTCTAGTTTTTCTTGGTTCACCGAAGTTACTCCCGAAAGTGGTTCCAGAACCCCAAAGTCCTCTCTTTTGTGTGCAAGTAAATTTTCAACCACTACGTTTGTACCTATGTCATTTTTGTAGGCCGTATCTATTTCTGTAGCCGTCAAAGCTTTGTTGTAAATTTTAAAATCATCTAACTTACCATTGAAAAATGCTTCCATAGTACCGTAGTAATAGTTTTCCATCGACCCAATATTTATAGTTGAGTAAATATTTTGAAAATTATGTGGAGATGAGTAGTTGAACTCTACGTCTTTTACCCCATCAATATAAATTTCCGTTTTCGAGTTTGGTACATTTGAAATTATCACATCCAACTTATGCCACTTACCATTATTTACTAGTATTTTTCCATTGCCACCATAACCCACATTATTACCACTAAACCAAGCTGGTTCCACATTTATTACTCCAGCGTAGATCTGCAAATTTAACATATTTCTGGCACCTTTTGAAATAAAGTTGAAAAGACCACCAGCATTTTGGGTAGTAGTATTAAACCAGATAGAGTAAGTTTGATTATTATTTGTTAAGACGGGGGAAGTATTTGGCATTTTAGCATAACCAGTCCCGCTAAAGTTGTAAGAACCATTTACATCATCTTTACGTCCAGCAGTCGCGCTAACTGCATTTTCTAGATAGACAGGTTTGTCTGATCTATTTTCATCTTTTACTTTAGCCGCACTTCCTACCGCTCCATCAAATTTGTAATTAGAAACTAAGCCGGAAATATCTGAAATTTGACTTGTCTCATTTTGGACAATTGTCAGCTTGTTGTTCAAGGCATAATAAATTTCTTCTAAAGCTTCACGCGAAAGTTTTACATTTTTTAATCTTATTATTTCTAAGTTAATTTTATTTAGTACTTCTATTTTCTTTTCTTTTTCTAACGGTAAATTTTTAGTAAAATCTATACCTGTAACTGTAGAAGTAAATTGGAAAATGTCAGCTCGGCTATTTATACTTGCTTTCTTTAACTCTTCTTTTCCCTCTTTACTTATATTTAATTTAGAAATTATTTTATCTTGGTCAGCCAAAGTTCGCAGTGAAAACACGCCTGCAACCACCGACAAGTTTGTCAAATTTTTCCTGTCATAAATTTTAAAGTTTGGTAGCAATGATATTTCCATCATAGCTTGACCATTTTCGGTAAGATTTGTAGTAGAGACAATGTCGAAATAGCTTTTTACCGTACTAGTACCAACAGTTGCTAAAACTTTTGTTGTTGTTGCTTTTGTATACATATACTGCACCTCGTCCATTGGCATTTGTAATTTATTGTCAGAAACCATGTACAGCTCTTCTAAAGCTTCGCGAGTCAGCGTGATATTTTTTGTAGCCTTAAGACTTTCAAAAACCGCAGCCAAAGTCTGATCTTTTTGCAGTTTTGCATTTGAGTTAAAAATATTTTTAACCTCATCTACAGTTTTAATATTTACATTTTTTATTTCTTGCCAGGTTTCTGGTGAAACTATTGTATTGTCACCTGTCGCATAATCCTTATCTATTCTAGCTAGCACCGCCAAAACTTTCACATAAACTTCGCTGTCTTTAGGGTTAGAAACCAGTGGGGTGATAAACTTAAATTCATTTTGAGGAGCTGGTTTAGCGTATGTAACTGCTAAATTTAAGCTTCCAGCGTTGGTCAAGTACGAATGTCCATCACTATTTCTATTTAGAAAATAGACTTGGGACGTTGCCTGCGAATTTGCAACAGCTTTAACAACATTAGTTGTATCCACTTTTGTTTGTTGACCCAAATCCACATTGGCACTAACATCTGTAAACAAACCATTAGTTGTAGAAAAACCTACAGCTGGAGTTGTATATGGCAGTAATGCGTAATTTCCCCCCGCTAAAGTATCTCTGCCTTTGTTAATAATTGCATTTAGAATTTGTGAGGATTCTATTTCAGCTCTTCTACTTATCACCTCTTGTGGCAAATTGAAAGTCATACTACATTTTCTGTAGTGATTTATACCATTGTAGTAAGTGCCAAATTCACAATTGGAAAAAGACGAGTCACTGTCGCCTCCGTATGAGTAGTTATAAGTTGTCTTTTCTGTACTCTGAGCCGAGTCTACACTTTCATAAATTTTTGTCTCTTTTAACAAATAGTCATTTTCGTCACTTGGTACAGAGTTGCGACCTTGCAACACTTCAAATATTTCATCTAGCGCAACAGTTGACAATTCTTTGTCTTTCTCATATTTAACAATAGCGAATAAATATTTTATAAATATTTCTTTACGGCATTTATAGTTGTCCGACTCGTCCACTACCACTTCACATTTTCCATAGGGCAAAAAAGAAGCTTCAATTAATCTGTCATAGATCACTAAATTCATAAAGGTCAGTTCTAGTTTTCGAATTTCGGTAAAAGTTTCTTTTGAAATTAATTTTTCATTGGCAAACAGAGCGGGGATCTTTCTCTCCTTATAAATTACTCCATACATACCCAAATCTTTTTTCTCTACAACGTTTGTTTGCATTTCCAATGCTGTGACCGTCGTAGCGGTAGCAGACATCAGATTTACTTTACTAATATTTTCATATTTACCAGCAGTAATTTTAATGGAAGTAATTTCCGTACCTTTGGTTTGGTTTTTTTCGTCAACTGGGTTGAAAATTCCCTCTGGTCGGAGGTCCCAATAATTACCCCAAATATATTCATTGGAATTTATTTTTGCTTGCCACTCTTTAGTAAAATCAATTTTATATGTACCTGCTGTTTTTATTTCTATTTTTTTTGTACCAAGCATGTAAGAAAATGGGAGGAAACTTTTTCCAGTTTCGGCTTTGGCTGAAATCTCAAATGTAGCAGTTTGAGCATTTACATCAAAATCAAATTTACCTTTATTTGCATTATATAATTCAAAGAAATAATAATAGAAATAGCAATGACTATGCAAATAATAATAGAAATAGCAATTACTATTTGCATAGTCATTCCTGTACATTGGAAAATTTAAATTACAAGTAGTTGAAATTTTATCAGAAAGTAAAGTACCAATAAGTTTTTTGTTGTAGGCTTCTCCCGCTCTCGGCAATAACAATTTATTCGAGTAAACAGACCACATTTCTTCTGTATTTTGTGGTGATAATGAAATATTGTATTTCTGGTACAAGTATGTAGCCACATAAAGTTGGGCTTGTTTTTTAAAACAAATTAAGTCCCCCTTACATACCCCTTTTACATAGTCGTTGTCTAACGCCAAATCAAACAACAATTCAATTTTACTTTTAGAATTTAGTTTATTGTCGACTAGCAAGTTATATGTGCCTTCAGAAATATATGTGTCAGCTGCGTTTTCAATTTTTTGTGAAGTAACTCCTTTTGTAAGGTCAACATAAACAGAGTCGATATTTGCTTTGGCTACTGGAGTTGAGGTTGCAGAGTTAAATTTGTTAAGTGCCCCTGCAAATACATATTCAAGTTCTACTTTAGGTGCATACATCGTACTGCCAAACCAAGTGGTGTTATTGTTATATAAGTTAAAAGATCCTCCGTTTTTACTTGTAAACATAATTCCAAAAAACTCAGCCTGTGCATTTTGTTTTTTAATAAGTTTTGTAGCATCAAAACTGAATGCATAGAAACCATACCCATTTTCTATAACTACACCAGGGTTTGTAACAATGTCAGTTTTTAAGATATTTTGTTTGTCAAAACCTACCGTTGTTGAGGCTTTGGACAACAACTCATTTACATCTAGCAGCACACCACTGCCTAATGTTTTAAAAGTTATTGTTGCACTTTTAATATCATAAATACTAGTATCGACCAGGTTCAGCTTTTGCCAGTTGAAGTGGTAAGCATTGTTTGCATCTACATACGGATAGCTATATGAGTTTTGTGTTGCCAAGGTTTTTGAAATTGCTAAGTCATTGGAATTTTTTAAATCAAAGACTTGGGTAAATTTCTTACCTACTCCAGTATATATACTAATGTCACTTGGAATAGAGATATTTCCTTTAAATACCGCCCATATTTCAAGTAAAGTTCCATAAGATATATTTACACTTTTCTCTTTGGCATATTTTACATAAAGGGCTTTTAGTGTTGTATCTCTCTCGCACAAATCTTTCTTGCTACGAACTATAGTTTTACAAGAGTTTGTGACATAAGCAGAACCATAAACAGGGACAAGCAACCCTAGTACATCTAGTTTGGTAACAGTGGCTACAACTAAAATATTTTTAATTTCTACATAAGCTTCTTTGGAAATATATGTACTCGTCGCTGCGCTTGCTACTACTGATAGATTTGCAAAAATTGTATTGTCAGAATATTCATCTATTGCAAATATAGAAGTAGTTGCTGCTTTAAAAGTTTTTACTTTTTCTTTTATTCTTTCACCGGAAATGTCATACACATATTCACTAGTCGATTTTTCATTTTCCACTTTGGCAATAGTATTTTTCTTGGACCAAGAGTAAATATTTTTGTCGTCGCTTTGAACATTTCCATTTAAATCATAGGTCATTTTTGTAGTGCCGATGATAGAGGCTGCATGAGGGTTTTGATAATCAGCCCCAGAGTAAATGTAGCTCTTTCCATTGGCATCTAAAATATTACCGATGTCAGAATATTTAAAACTATTTTTAGTAGTTAAATTTCCGGCAAGTTTTTCATAAGACACAAGTCTGTCCAAACTGTCATAACTGAAAGTATTTTTAATTGGGTCTACCCCTTTAAAGTAAGCGTCCTCAGTACTGGCAATTTTCCCATCGAGATTATAGGCAATTTTTTGAGAATACAAGTTTTTATTATTATCTCTTGCCTCACAATTCTCATTTACAAACACACCAGTTAGACGTGGAGCTGTATTGCCACCACTATTTGTAGAGTACTCATAACAATTTTTTAAACCATTTCCAAATTTTATTTCTTTTATCGTGTTGTCGATATTGTATTTTGCATCGTCTACTATTTTGGTTGTAGAAGCCACCCCGTTTATGAAACGAACTAAAAGAGCCGACTTTTGTTTGCCATTCAAGTCATACTCGTAACTTATAGCCGAGTCGTCTGGAAGGGTCACTTTTACTAGTTGACCCAGTGAGTCATAGTTATAAGTATTTTTAAAGTTTTTTGCGTCTATACTTTTTGACTCAGACTCTACTTGTCCGGATTTTAAATAAGTTAAACTTTGTATATAGTCTGAGTTACCAACTTTACAAAGTTGTCCAATCCCATTTTTACAATTGTCATAAATATAGCTATTAACAAGTGCCGAATTAGTTTCCGTAGTTGGCCTGTAAAGTTGGTCATATTTAAATGTAAATTCGTTACCACTTGGGTCTACCTTGGAGAGCAGATTTCCTACCGCATCATAAGCATATTTATAGGTTCCAAAAGTATTGTCACTAGCTGCATGTAAGTCTTCTTGCTTTAACAACCTACCTTCACTGTCATAAGTAAAATTACGTAGATTGTTTTCAGCGTCAGTTATTTTGGTCAATTTACCCAGCAGGTTCCACTCGTATTTAGTTACCAACTCTTTTCCATTTAGCTTTTCAACCACTGAGGATATTTTACCTAAACTGTTGTAGAAATATTTTTTGGAGTGCCCTGCATTGTCAGACACAATTTTACCGTTAACTAAATATGAAACGTTTGATTCATTATCGCCCAACTTACTTTTTATAACTCTACCCAAGTCATCATAGGTATACTTAGTATCTAGTCCTACTGAGTAGGAAGCAAAAAAACCTGTTGCGTCATAGGGGTAAGTGACTGAAACCAATTGACCTAAATTATTATAAACAGAGTCTACTGTTTTATATATTTGTGAAGAAATTTTTTCTTTTGTAGTTAAATTACGTCCAAATGAGTCAAGCGTAGCAAGGCTGTCTTTATAGGCTTGCCCATCTTTAAATATAGTTTCGACTGTCTCCATGCCTCGACCAGAATAGGAAATATTTTTTGTATAAATTTGCTCTACTTGTCCAGTACTTGGCACAGTAGAAAATGCTTTTATTTTATTTCCGAAACCGTCATAGACATTTTGTATCATCTTTCCATTAGCATCTGTTTGTTCTAATACATTTCCAGAAACCTTGTCGTACTTAGCATAGCTTGTTTGTCCGAGTTGATTTGTAACAGCTTTAGGGTTATAGTTTTCATCAAAAATTGTAGTTGTAGTAAAACCATTATTGTCTGACTGGGAGACAGGCAGACCAAGATCGTTATAAACAATTGTAGATTTAACATATTTTGTAGCACTAGAGTAGTCCCTCTTTTCTGTAACCAAGCCTTTTTCTACATAACCAAATGGCAAACCATCATAGAAATAATATTTTTTGTCCAAGAAATTTCCGTCAACATCAAAAGATTCTTCGGATAAAAGTTTTTGTGGTCTTTTAGTGGTAGTAATGTTTTTTGTTACAGTCAAGTCTTCACCCCTGTCCATAATATTATTTACGGAAATATCAAAGCTCACCTCTCCCCAATTTTTAATCTCTTTTGGAAGTCTGGCCACCAAGTCATAGTCGTAAGTTATAGCTTTTGATATTTTACCCCCAAGATTGTCATAGCTAGTAGAAATTTCAGATTTAGGATATTTATAAGTTTGATAATTGTAAGTATAGGCACCGTAAGTTCTGTAGACTTCTTCAAACTTCATACCTCCTGCCCACACTTCTTCTTTGTAAGTTCGACCTATCATGTGGATAGAGTCTCCTCGCTCAAAGTTTTCAAGATTATCTCCGTTGCCTTGGTGAAAATATTTTATAATTTTTTTAGGACCAATACTTGTCGTCACTTTTTCAAAACCTGCAAAGCGTCTATCATAAACGTTGGTAGCGTCAAAATACATTTTTCCGTTTTCCCACTTATAATTTATGGTCTCTTGCAAGTTTTTAATCACCTCAGTATCTACTACCTTGTCCACTACCAAAATGTTTATTGGTAACTTAGGATTTAGCCCAGTTGTTGACGATCCAAAATATGTGACTTCAGATTTTGAACCAAGTGAGGAGGTAATAGTTTTTAGCACATCTTGTTTTTTTGTATTGTCACTTTCTTCCATATCCATAACAAATGGAGCTTGACTATTGGTTCCATAATTTATTGCAAAATTTGTTATATTTGGATTTTGCACTTTTATAAAGCCTGTACCGCTGTTTAAATATAATTCTTTAAAATTTCCAACAGGTGCACCTGTATTATAATTTAGAGATGTAGCGTTATATGCCCTAATGTAGTCAAGTAAACCGTCACTATTCACATCGTAAAATCTAACTCCACCATCTATTTCATTTTGACCAGAGTTATCTTTGATTTTTCTAGTGGTAGGTATTTTAAAACCAAATTCTGGAGTTGAACTCCAACTTGTTCCCATGTTCAGAAAAACATATTCACCATTCAGACTTGAATTTGTAGAGCTAGAGTAAGCCATAATTTTATCAACAAGCCCATCTCCGTTGAAATCTCCAACTAGTGACTCATAATCTGTCTGGTAGATATTTGTTTTTTCAAATTTTCCTCCAGTGTTTAGATAAACTCCTTTTTCACCACTAAAACTGTCTGTGGAAATAATATCAGTCAAACCATCTGCATTTAAATCAATAGAGCTTGCAACAGGCATGTGTGGACCCGAGTAATAAAATGAGTTTGACAATGAATAATTTGTTAGAAAATTGGTTGTAGAAAGTGGATACGATATGAAATTCCCTAAAATATTTTTTTTGTAATCGTTTCCAGTTGAGTCAATTAACCCTCTATACCAGTCTAAATTTTTATATCTTGAATACATGTCTACAAAATAGTCACCATCTACATCTAAAACTAGAAAGTTTTGGGATCCATATCGCGTTTGCAAATTGTCTACCAGTGCGTCACCTGTGTAGTCGACACGTTGATAGCCGTCTTGTGAAGTTTGCCAATTTAAAGTCGCAGAGACAGTACCAATATTTGAATACTCAAATTTTGTTTCCGGAACAAAAGACCACACTCCATCTGTACCTACTCTACTTTCTTTTATAGAGGCCAAAAGTGAGCGCGTACCATTTTGTCCATTTGTGTAAACAAGATCGAGTTTGGCGTTTTCAAGATTATCTGTAAAAGTCCTAACAGTTTTTACCCTTTCTTTCATCTCTACTAAAAATTGAGTTTTATACGACTTTTCCTTATCCAATCTTTCTTCTCTTTCAAAAACTATTTTATTGGCGTAGTTACCATTTCTATCCAATGTGTAACGAATTTCTTTCAAATAAACAAAATTGTCTTTTTTCTCATAAACATATTTCACCCTATTACCAAAAACGTCCCGCAGCTCGGACAAAAACCATTTAGAATTTTTAGCAACATTTGTCAGGTCAAACTGGCGAGAGTCAGGATCTAGCCCATAAGTGTAAACATTGCCAGAACGGTCACGAAGAGTAAAAATATTGTTTGCCAGAGTATATTCTTGGTATGAGCCATCATCTATTTTTTCTATATATACATTTGTAGTGCCAGATTTTAAAACCAACTCACCTCCAAGAGTAGAAACAAAGTCATTGTTGGTGTAGATTTTATCTACGCCTTTTTTTGCAGATCTCTCAATACTGGGTATAGCCATGTTCCAGCCATAACCAATAACTGAATTTTCAGAAGACTGAGAGTTGTAATTTAGAGAAACAGATGGTTCCAAACCCATTTTTCCTTTTGGCAGTGAGAATGGATATGAATAAGTAAAGGCTCCAGAACCCTCATCCACCCCAGAACTGCCTACAGTCTTTTGTCTGTTAGCTTTAGTTCCCACAGTTTCTAATGAATTGTTTACATCAGTTTGAGCCGCACCTTGTGGGGCTGCAAAACTGGCAACCGGTGAAAGCACCGATACAAGCTGAGAAACTAAAACCAAAACACCTACCTGCTTTTTTAATTTTTTGTTGAACATAAATTTACTCTAATTTATTTTATAATTAGACCCGCTCCCTTTTAAGAATTTAAAAACCACTCCCAAATTCCGTTTTCAATTTAATTTGCAAAATCCAGATGATAGTTCCAAAGACCAGC
>JAYSUJ010000017.1:0-35323 GCA_043719155.1 bacterium
ATAGTGGTATTTTACAATACCGGTTTGCTAGTGCCCTCTAAGGAGCAAGCTCCCTAGAAACCCACTAGTGCTAGTTGCATTTCAAACTAGAATTTTAGAACATTTGAAAGACAACGGCTGGTCGGCTGACAACGTGGCCTTCGGCTCTGGCGGCGGACTCTTGCAAAATGTCAATCGCGACACTTGCAAGTTTGCCATCAAATGCTCGGCGGCCAAGATCGACAACGTGTGGCAGGAAGTCTACAAAGACCCTGTCACCGACCCGGGCAAACGGTCCAAGAAAGGACTGCTAAAGCTAGTCCGTGAAAACGGAACACTCAAGACGGTCAATACGTCTGAGCCGGGTGAAGACTTGCTCGTGCCAGTTTTCAAAAACGGCGAGCTGCTCGTGGACCAGACCTTTGCCGACATTCGCGCTCGCGCGAAGTTGGTTTAATGGTTGGAAGATGAGTTATAAATGTCGGGTGTTCGCTTCTTTTACAGAAGCGGATATCCGGCATTTTTTATTTACTTTGATGCACTACGATTTTTGCCAAGCAAGTTCAAACAATTCAGACATTATCTTGGATAGACCGTTACTTTCTATGCTAAAACCAAATACCTCGTCCTCAAAAGAGGCAAAGAAAATTCTGTCGTCGTATATTTCCAAACTGGTTGAAGAGTCTGAAATAGATTTTGAAAATCTTGTTTCTCTTAAATCTAAATGATCATACTTAGACCACTTTGCAACCTCAGATTCTTTTCCAGTTATGAGTATTTTAGCTGGGACGTTCTTTTTTAAGCGCTCTTTTACATATGTTTGTATCCATTTCTGACCTAAAATATTTACTACATTTGCCGAGGAAATACTTTTCACCACTTTGGTTGAGCTCAAATTTAAGCAAAGTAAATACGCATTTCGGATTTCTTCGGCATTTTCGTAGTAAGTAATACCTGTATCTTTTTTATTTTTTAAATTCCTAAGTAAAATGGGGAATATTTCATTTATTGTTTGCTCTCTGTCCGCTTGTATTGTTTTTAAAACATTCGGGTTTGAGGCTATGAAAAGTTTTTTCTTGCCTTTTTTAGAAATTGCAAAGTAACCAAGTGATATTAAATGATTTACAGAGTCATAAATCGTGGTTCTCGGTAAATTATTTTTTTTAGCTAAGTTTAAAATTGTAGTAGCTCCAAGCTCAAGCCCTGAAATGTATATTTTAGCTTCATTTTCAGAAAGCCCCAACTTCGTTAATTGTTTAGTTGTGTTCATTTGTGTATTTTGTCGTATTTCTCGACACATTTTTAAATTCTAACAAATTCATATAAATTAAGCAATTAATTGGTTTTTTTATTTGTCTAAAAACTTATTTTGACGAAATTTAATTCAGAATGATATATTATCCATAATATGAAAAGAAAAATTTATTTAGTGGCCAGCTTGGCTATATTTTTAGTGATAGTGTACCAGCTTTTTCATGCGCAGGTCAGTTTAATGACTCAAGTTGGGGGTAAAAAAATTGGAATAACCCAGATTGTTGATTACCCAGCTTTAAATGAGGTAAGGGCAGGGATAATATCAGGTCTTGCGAAGAGCGGGTATGTGGAGGGCAAAAATTTGGAAATTATATATCAAAACTCAAAAGGAGACGCTTCACTTATCCCACAAATTATAAAAAATTTTATTGCGCAAAAGGTTGATGTTATAGTGCCAATAACTACACCGTCCACACTTTCTGCCGTAGCAAGCAAAACAAATATCCCAATTGTTTTTGGCGGAGTCACAGATCCAGTATCAACAAAGATAGTGAGGTCGCTAGAACATACTGGTGGAAACATTACAGGAACAAGTGACCAATGGCCTTTTGAAAGACAGGTAGCAATATATCTAGAGCTTTTTCCAGCCACAAAAAGTATTGGCATGTTGTACAAGCCAGGCGACGATGTTTCTAAAATCGCACAAGATAAGGTAGAAAAATTAGCCAAAGATAAAAATATTATTTTTAAAAAATACTCGGTTTCCCAAACTTCAGACATATACGCTGTGGCTAAAAGGGCGTTTAGAGAAGTTGATTTTATCTATTTAGGAATTGATGCATTTGTGCTGAATGCAAGCCCTCAAGTCTTAAAAGCTTCTAGGGAAAGTGGTAAAAATTTGGTTGCAGGGGATGATAGCTTAGTAAAAGACGGAGTGATCTTGGCTTTTTCTATAAATATGTTTGACCTTGGGGTTAAAACTGGTGAGTACGTTGCAAGAGTTTTAAATGGAGAAAAACCGTCAGAAATACCTGTTTACGTTGTGAGTTTTGCAAAGCCAGTAATAAATAAAAAGCTGGCAGAAAAATTTAACTTAAATCTAAGTGAAATAAAAGATGTTACATTGGTTGAATAAAATGCTAGGAATCATATTTTTTTCAGAAAATTTCTTGCTCCAGTTTTTACCTCTGTGTTTTATAACCTTAGGAGTATGGTTGGTTTTAGATTGTCTAAAATACCCAGACATGTCTTCTGCAGGTTCTTTTGTAGTGGGAGCTGCTATGTTCTCAATTTCTTTATCCAGCCTTAAACTTAGTTTTTTGTTTTGTCTTTTTATCGCAGCTATTGCTTCTGGTATGGTTGGTGTTATTACTTGTATTATTTCCTTTACTTTTAAAGTAAATAAAATTATTGCTGGTTTTTTAACCTCCAGTGTAATCATTGTTTGGTCTAGTTTTTTTATTGAAAAAACAATTAGTCTTTTGGACACAGAAAGTATTTTCTTGAGTCATTTAAATGTATTCTTCTTGGGTATTTATTTGTGTATTTTTGTATCAGTAATTTTGTTTTTTACAACTAAGCAAGGTTTAGAAGTTTTATACATTGGGGGTAGTCCACCCCAGAATAGTTTTTTGCAAAGTAAATCTTTTCGCATAAATATGCTATTTCTTTTTTTGGGTAATGCAATTGTGGGTATTGGCGGAGTAATACAAGTCAATTTGGTGGGTGGTTACAGTAGTGGGTTTGAGGTTGGTGTGCTGCTAAATAGCATGACAAGTATTTTTCTCGGAAAATACTTAATTAGTTTACTTTTGAGGAGAAAATATCTTAGTGCGTGTGAAAAAAATGTAGCTCAATTTTTTGGAGTTCTCGCGTATTCCACTGTTGTTACATCCTTAATTTTTGTATTTAATCTAAGTGAAATAAGAGGGATTCAAATACTAATTTGTTTTGTGGCTATTTCTTTTTTGAGTTTTTATGGAAAGTATAATTTGAATTTAAATAAAACCTTTATTTAAAATTATATGAAAAAAATAGAACTAAAAAATTTTAATTACTTCTATGATAACTTTCATGCGGTTAAAAATGTTAATTTTTGTTTCAAAATTGGGAATATTTATAGAGTAGTTGGTAAAAATGGTTGTGGTAAAAGTACTTTATTAAAAGCAATTGCTAATATGGAAAAAGATTTAAAAGTTGTGTACCTAGACCAAAATTTTTATGCTAATTTGGCTGATGAATTAACTGTGGACCAGCATTTAAAAATATTTGGAGATACAAACATAAAGAGAGTTTGCTTAAAATTTGGTGTTGTCTTGAGCATTTATAATGCAGGGGCTGAGTATGTAGGTAATTTGTCAGGCGGACAAAAACAGGTACTTGCATTACTTCTTTCACTTTTTCAAAATGCAGATTTTTATTGCTTAGATGAATTTGTTTCCGCAATGGACTCTGAATCAACTAAAAAAGCTTTACAAATTGTAGAGAATTTTAGAACTAAAAACCCCATAGGTATTATTTACGTGTCACATTTCGAGGCACTTTTCGCGAATGAATTATTGCTGAGCTTGGACTAATTTTTTAAATCTGATGCACCTGGCAAAAATGTGTACCGCGGCCGCTCATATTTATTTTTTCAATTATACCTGTGCATATAAATGGAGCTACTCCCCCTTTATCTAAAGGGGGTTGGGGGGATTTAAATTTACACTTCTGTCCAGTTTTCTGATATGCATTGTGAAAGTCGGCATAGTTACCGCGCTTTCCATCAGCAAGTAAATAATTAGCAATGCTAGATCCTCCAGAGTTTATGGCTCTTTCCAAAATTATTTTGATATTTTCATAAATTTTTTCAAGTTCAAAATCTTTCAAACTTTTTATTGGACGAGTAGGGAGTACCGAGCTGGCCCACAAAACTTCATCACAATAAATGTTGCCGCAGCCTACCACAATTTTCTGTTCCAAAAGCACTTTTTTAATTGGCAGGCTAAAAGAATTTTTACTTTTGCTTGCCATTTTTTTTAGTTCATTTTTAAAATATTCTAAAGTAAAATTTTCACTAAATGGTTCTAAGCCTAAATTTTTAAAATGGTCTGAGAGCTGCTCCTCTCCTTTGTAAGGAGAGGCTGGGTGAGGTAGCTGTTCTTTAAAATACAAAACATAACCAAACTGCCGCACGTCGTTGTAGTAAAGTGTGCCGTTGTCTAATTTAAAAATAATGTATGTGTGTTTGTGGGGGAATTGGGGGGATTTATCTGGGACAAATACCAGTTGGCCTGTCATTTTCAAATGCACTAAAATTATTTCTTGAGTTTCTAAAATAATTATTAAATTTTTGGCTCTTCTTTGGATT
Organism: bacterium; assembly: GCA_043719155.1. Classification (GTDB taxonomy): domain Bacteria; phylum Patescibacteriota; class Minisyncoccia; order Phycocordibacterales; family UBA5272; genus JBBQKQ01. Next base: position 4,586 of record JAYSUJ010000017.1, read on the forward strand.
TCAACTATTTTTTTACCTCTTAAATTCTCTGTAAACTCTGTTGTTTTGTTTTTGTCGGCATATCTAGTTGTACCTTTACCAGAAACTAATTTTTCATTCAAAATTTTTACTTCTAAAATAGTACTTCCGACAATAGTTTTCACTAGTCCTCTTCGTAAGGCTTCTACTTCTGGCAGTTCTGGCATATTTTTTTACATTATAGCAATTTTTTGTAATTTATTTTAAAATATAAAAGGTGTAGCAAAAGAAAGGACCTACAAAATGGTGTTGCAACCTAACAGTTTGACTTTGATTCGCCACGGTGAAAGTGAGGGTAATCTTTGGGCAAGTAAAAACCCAAAACGTCCATTTCTAGACGAAACTGGTCAACTAAAGCCAACTCATGAACATGTCTTGACACCTCTGGGGGTCAAACAAGCACTGTGTACTGAAGAATACATCCGCGACAAGGGTGCCACATTCAACGTTCACATGACTTCCCAGTACAAGCGGGCTCAAGAAACTTTTGGTCTAATTTTCCCTAAAGTATCCGAGCCTGAGGTTCGCAGTGATCTGAACGAACATCAGCGAGGCTATGTTAGTTTGGGTTACGAGCATCATCTCGAGGCCGACGCCAGAAAAGTAAATGGAAAAGAACATCATCGACCTCTTGGCGGTGAAAGTAAAGCTGACCTTGACCAACGTATTCGGTCATTTCTCATGTGGTTGTCACTTTACCATGATCACGAAAGTGTAGTGGTGGTTGGCCACGGAGCTTGGATTCTGCGTTGTTACATGATACTTGAGCAAGCTGAAAGACCAAGTTGGGATATTCCAAATTCGTCGGTTATGACTTTTGAGAGAACTGGCTGGAACAAGCGTTTGAGGATGCAAAGCTTCGTGACCCCTTGGGAAGGCATGCTTTGAGGCTAGAGGTTCAAAACAAATAGGGCGGCGCGAAGCGCCGCCCTTTATTTATTCTTCTTTCCAAATATTTTATACAAACCATAGACGGCGATCGCAAACCAGACAACTTCCAAATAAAAATTGGGTAGAGAGTTTTTTACTAAAGCAGTGTAGCCAAGCCCAAAGGCTCCGACAATATTTATATAATGATAATTTTTATTTTGTGTATTCAAATAGCCATTTACATTTAAAAAGTAGGCGAGAACAATACAGAAAAAACCAATCCAACCAACCGCTTCTGCAAGAATATCTGTGTTTAACATGTCTACTTTATGTGTATTTAAATTTATTTTACTTTTAAGGATTATAACACTATACTTGTGTTTATGAAAAAAATAATTTTGTTATTAACAATTCTATTAACAGCAAATTTTTCATTTGCTACAAGCCCACTTAACCCAAATAATTTTCAAGCTATAGTAGCACTAGATGCAAAATTGTGTGAGGACAGTACTTTATCATTGGAAGCTAGAATTTCAAATTGTGGTAACTTAATTTTTCGTGCAAATGCGAAAATTTCCGAGCTAAAATCACAAACTCCTGTTAGCGTTGCAAATAGTGTTATTGGTTGCCAAAAAATTTCTCAGACTCTTTGGGAGGGGATGAGCGACAAAGAAGACGAAATACCTAAAATGGGAGTTAACAGCACAACGGCTGGTGATGTTTCGGGGTTACAATTTTTCTTAAACAAATTAGGATATCTTGGTTACTTGCCAGATTCTGATGTAAAAAGATATCCATATGAAGATAGTAAGTATGATAAGTACATTACACAAGCTGTTAAAAAACTCCAAGCTAAACATAATATTAAACAAACAGGCTCTGTTGGTCCACAGACATTAGTCAAAATAAACTCTATGATTTGCGGGGATACTATTGTACAAAAAAACGTAATTGACACAGGAAAATTTATTATTGAATTGCCTATTGGTTGGGTCTATACACCAAAACAAGGTACCGACAGTTTTGTCGGGGAGTTTGCAAATGGAAAAGAAAAATTTACTTTTGACTTTGGTCGATATGGCGGCAGGATACAAGATCCACCACAAGATGGACATACTGATAAATTTTATTTGGTAAATGGAAGAAGGGTGCAAGCTAGCCATGAAAGTACCAGCAAGGCTTCGTACTACAGTGTATACATCGAAACATCTAACCCAAACCTTGAGGTTGTAGAGAACAAAAATGGCCTAAGAATAGGCGGGGAGAACCTAAGCCAGAATGGTAGAAGTCTGTTACTAAACTCTATAAAAACAATTAATTTCAAATAATATAAATATATGCAAGGTATCCAAGTCCTAACTACGGAACTAAGTACAAAGTTAATACCCAGTAGTTGCTACATCTTCTTCAAAGCCTCAATTATAGACTCTTTAGTTTTACCAACCAGTAAATAGCCGGTTTTATGATAAAAGGTCAGGCCCTCAACTCCCGTTTTTTCCACTAAAGCTTGGTCGGATAGACCTGTCCAAGACTTCTTAACTATTTTTTGCTCCATTGTGTTTTTATTTTTAGGAACTCCTTGGGCCATCCACACACCTTCCTCACGTTCGGAAACAATAAAGTCAAAATCATTGTCGTCCATGTCTAGAAAGTCTTTCCAAGGCATGGGTTTGGGCAAAATCAAAGCGGCTAAAGAATCTGTTTTTAAAATATTTTTTTTAGACTTTAAAACTTTTTCGAATTCCTCTCGCGACTCTTCTTTGGAAAGGTGGGACTTTATTTCTCTTTCCATAAATCCTTTGGCAAATTTCACTGCTTCTAAAAAAGATTTATACATGGTCTCTTCATTTCTTTCTTGATAGGGTGGTTTAAAAGAAAAAATAAAAGTTTCTGGGTCTAGTGGCTGCAATCCTTTTACACTTGGCTGGGAAGTTATGATGCCGTTATCATTTGCATCTATCACGGTCACAAATTCGTTACGAAACTTTGTCCAAACATTCTTATTTTCACAAACCTCCATTCCAAAATGTTTCCAAACCAAGCCAAAAGAAGAGTAGGGAATATTTAAAAAACCTTTATCTGTAAAAGTTTCTTGATGATGGTCAAACCTGTTGATGTCCTCGTCGTAAATATGTCCCGTATCTACCACAAAATCGCCTTGTTCCCAAATCTCTGGGTCACGAGAGCGTATGACTTTGTATTTCTCCCCGATTTTGTCCAAATAAATTTGTAAAGTTGCCACGGCAAACACGTCATCGGCGTGAAAGTTGGCGTTGTGGGTGACTATTTTTTTCATATTTATTTGCTAAAGCCTTTCAGTGCAGCTTTTATTTTCTCATTTACATTTTTACCTTCGGCGCTTTTAGCTGCCATTTGGGCGTCGCGTTCGGTGTAACCCATAGACTTTAAAGCCAATACAACTTCGTTGTCTGTGTCACCATGCACGAGGTCAGAGACCTGACCTCGTAACTCCAACACTATTTTCTCCGCTGTTTTTTTACCTATACCAGAGACTGCAGTTAAATATCCTAAATCTCCTTTATTTATGGCCTCGGTCAAACTTTCTATCGTACCGACATTAACTATGGCAAGGGCAGAGCGCGGACCTATGCCAGAAATATTTATAAGTTTTTCAAAAAGTTTTATTGATAATTCATCAAAAAAGCCAAAAAGCTCTAAAGCATCTTCCCGCACAACTGTATGTATAAAAAAAGAGGTGGTGGAGTTGTGTTGGGTAGCTTCTGCAAATTTACCTGACAGAGTATTGCAAAAAACTTTGTAACCTACACCATTTACGTCCAGTACTACATATTTCTCATCCTGTTTTATTACTTTTCCACTTAAATAAGCTATCATGTTCTGTATTATAACATTAAATAATTTGCTATACTTTTTTTATGTTAGGTAAACAAGCCAAATTAGAAAAACCAACCCTTCCAAAGGTACATAGAAGAGGTTTTTTAGGGCTTGTTTCGAGTGCTGCCGCAGCGGTTGCAATGGGGGGAGTAGGGCTTTTCCATCCAGAAAAAGCACTTTCACAAACTGCTACACCAAATACTCTCAAAAAAGAAAAAATTTTAACAAAACAGGAAATTCTATCTTTGGTAAAAGATATGAACAATTTGAGTAATGAACTCACAAATATTGATAACTTAACAAATGAGCAAAGAATAGAAAAAGCAAGAGAATATGGGAAAAAGTTTAGATTGTTAGAGGAAAACACTGAAAACGAAGCGACTCTAAGCAAGTTGCACAGACCAATGTTAGGTGAGTTTTCGAGAAGAGAAATTGCAGATTTTTTACTGGCAAATCCAAACGCAACAAATTCCGAGAAAATCGAAAGAGTTGAGCAGCTTTGTCGGGATGATCTAAAAATGTTCGGGATCTCGCCAGAGGAATTCGGTAAATACAGTCCTGACTACCTTGGCTACTTTTGTGGTTACGATAAAACTTTTTGTCCACCTGGAAGTTGATACTTTTTTTAAACTCTATATTTTGTAGGCCTACTATTTATATGTTTAATCAACAAACCTATGTTTTCCCAATATTTTCCGTCAGTTGTTATTTTGTAAACTTTTTCGGACTTAAGTCCGTGAATAAGAACTTCGTCAATATGAGGGCTTGGCATGGGTTTGAATTCCACTACGACTTGATTTGGTAAAGTTGTATTTAAAAAATCAAGTTGTATTTTATTTGCTAACAGCTGTATTGTTTCGTATATGGCTAACACACTGTTTATGTGAGGGTTTTGGTCAAAAGAGGAAAGTTTTACTGAGACGTTGCACTTCGCTAATTTTTTAACAGCAGATGCCACAACACCAAAACTTAAAAAATCTCTTTCATGTTCTGGGGTTTGGGCTGTGCTTGGATTGCTTTGGCTTTCAGGCTTTTCAGCTGTAGGCCCAGCTTCTGGCTTATTCGCAGGTACATTTATTAACCCTAAAAACTTACAAACCTTGTTTAGAAAGGCAACAGGTGTACTTAAAGTAGAATAACCAGATTTAATAAATTCGTCTTTTGAATTTAGACCACCAACTGAAATTACATCATTTTCTTTATAAGGTGTTGACCATCCAGTACCTCTTTCGACGCAATCGTAAGCAACGTTTATTAACCTTACAGTGTCTTCCACTAGTTTTTTGTCGCCTGAGTCCGTGAGTTTCCTGAGCAAGTCTGGATGTATTCTTTTTCTTATGGTGTTCCGCCAGCCAAGTAAGCCTTCAACACTAATTGTAGGTTTCGGGACTGGATTTGCACGACCTTCATGGGGGCTTGGCATATTCTATAAAGTGTAACATGTTAAATTAACTTGTCCATTTTGTATTGCAATATAATGCATTTATGTTATAATTTGACCATAAATAAAACTATATAAAATAATTATGGCAATCACAAAAGGAGGTAAAAAAGCCCACAGACAGTCTCTTAAAAAAGCTGTAGTAAATGAAAGACGTGCAAAAACTATGAAAGAGACAGTAAAGTCTGTAAGAGAAAGTGTAGCCAAAAAAGCTAAAGCCCCAGCTGTAGAAAGTCTAAAAGCTGCTTACCAAGCTTTGGACAAAGCTGCGAAAAGAGGAATTATCAAAAAAGGTACAGCCGACCGAAAGAAGTCCAGATTGTCAAAGGCTATAGCAAAACTAGGTTAAACTGAAAAAGCGTCACAAAAGTGACGCTTTTTCGTATATATTAAGCAGACGTTCTATGCCTATGAACACACACGACTTCACAGTTTTGCATAATCGTCTGTACGGTAGGGTTTTTTCGTTTGTCAGACTGCGTATAAGCGACAAAGAAGAGGTAAAGGACATTGTACAAGATGTATTCTTAAAAGCCTTTAAATCTTGGGAAGTTTTACCAGACGAAAGTACAGCCAGGAATTTCCTCTTCGTCATAGCTAGACAAAAAATGATAGACGTCTGGAGAAGTGGTAGAAAAAAATATCAAACCGATCTGGTCTCAACCAATAATGATAAAGACTCTGATTTTAGCCCAGACTTCGACTCGTTCGAGTCTGACCAACCTTTACCAGAAGATATATTCATTCAAGGCGAAAAACAAAAACAAATTTCAGAGTTCCTTAATCTTTTAAAAAAAGAAGAAAGAGAATTGCTGGTCCTTCGTTTTCTAGAAGAGCTAGAATACGTAGAACTCGCCAGAATTTATAAAACTACCGAAGACAATATAAGGCAAAAAGTATCACGGGCATTGCAAAACTTAAGAAAGGTCGCAAACAAAAAAGAAAAATAAAACATGCAAAAAATAAAATTGGAAAAATTTGAACAAGAATACAGGGAAGAGATCAGTCTGTTGCAAGGCCTGTCTTTTCAGTCTGTGGCAAAAGTCCCAGAGTTCCAAGCCCCAGCTTACAGTTTTTTGCTTAAAAAAGCTATGTCTATTGCCTTTGCAGTACCGGCTTTTGCCATGATGTTTGCTTTCTTTTTCTACAGTCCCAATTCCACCAGTACATACAACCAGGACTTGGCTATGTTGGAAAGTTCCAACGCTAGGTTAATGAGCGAAATAGAAAGCATGGATAATGTAAACAATTAGTATGCAAAATTTTATTAAAATCATTTCACTTTCAGTTCTGCTTGCCTTCTCAGTCTTTGGACAAGTTTATGCCTCACCTAGCTTAGCCTTTTCGTTTACGGACTTTTTAAAAGAAGCTAAAGACACAACGAAAAATATTTTGCCCGACACGCAAGTGGTGCAAAACCTGCTCGCTACTACCACAAAAAAAGTCATTACTACTACTGGTGAAGAAAAAACCGCTTGCGAATATTTTGACGACGCGATACTTAAAACTATTGGCTTAGAAATCTCAAGCGAAGATGCAAAACAAAAAATAGAAAAATTTGAAGAAGTGCTAGAGGGGGAAGTGCTGGTGAGAGATGGTATATTAAGTTCTGTTAAAAATTTATTTGGCTTGCAAAAGAAAGACAAAGTTATCTTCAGGGAAATGAAAAAAGATATCCTAGAAGCAAAGAAATATTATGCCGACCTGGACCTTCAACTAGATGCAAACATAAAAACTATCCTGGAAACAGTTTGTGAAGATGAAAAAAAAGAAGTCATACAAAAATTTGACGAAAAAGTGGAGGACACAGTTCTGGAAGAGTCAATTTTTAGAAAGCAGTTGGTGGGGGGCTTAAGAGACAGGATGAAAATCTTGGAAGAGGGTGTAAAGAATGCAAAAAAATAGTGTACAATGGGTAAATACTGGCCATGAATCCCACACAAAACAACTTTGTAGAATATCTCATACCACATAAGCAAATAGCTCCAGCAGGGCAAGTTTATTTGGGGACATTTCTGGCTTTTGCTTTGTTTTTTTCCCTTTTCTTTGGGAATCTACCTTTCTTCTTAATAGTCTTGATAATTTCTGTGTTTATTTTCCTGGAAAAAGAGAAAGATTCAGCCCTCAATCCAGAAGGTATAAATGTCTATTTTAGTGATAACTACTTTATGTACGATGACGAAAGGTTTTTCCTAAAAGATTGTTTGAGTTTTACTTTGCATAAAGAGCTTTTTGGACAACCGGAAAAACATTTGCGCCTGGTTTTCAAGAGTGTAAGTAAACAAGACTTGTTTATAGATGTGCCGAACCATGTGCAAACCGCAAAACTTTGTGATATAATACGCAAGTCTGTGAAGGAAGATTTGAAAAAAGAACTGTCTTTTTCAGAGCAGCTGGTACTTAGATTTTTCTAATAAGAAAACAATAAAAAATGGAAGTGTGGCCGAGTGGTTTAAGGCAACAGTCTTGAAAACTGTCGTAGGGCAACTTACCGTGAGTTCGAATCTCACCACTTCCGCTAGAAAATGATACAACAAATAGTATAGATGTCAATTGACAAGAGATTTTACTTTGCTATACTAACACCACTGTTCGACGTAAGTCGCAAAACTGCTCTAGAAATAGAGTAAGTAAATTAAAAGAAAATATAGATAATGAAGTTAAAAGACCCCACATCTTAACAAGAGAAATAAGGTGGTGTGCAATTAGACATAATGTAGGTAGTGAGATAGATGGTAAAGGAGATTTGTTTGCAAGACCAGTAATAATTATAAAGTTAGTTAGTAAGAATACTTCTTTGATTTTACCACTTACCCATTCTGACAAAATAGGTAGACATATTTTAGAATTTGAGTTTCAAGGCGAAAAAATTAAGGCTAGGCTGGATCAAGTTAGAATTGTTGACTTGAAAAGAATTAAAAGCAAAATAGGAAGAATAAGTGAAAATAAATTTTTAGAAATAAAAAATAAATTAAAAGAATTTTTATTTAATTAGATTTTGGCTAAAATGCTTTGCCGAACGTTGTATATGGTCTTCCGCAAAGCAAGTTAACGCCGTCATTCGAGTTGCCTATGCAGCAAAAAACATATGAGGAACCTGGTGTTTTGTTGTTGTCACTTTCTTTTCTGTACATTTTAATAAGGTTTGGCTATAATTAAATCATGTATTTCAAAAGTGTCCGACCTTACGACTGTAAGAATGATGAAAAAAAATTTCGTAAAAAAATGACTAACGTTATTTTTACAAGTCAACTTGAACTAGAAAGAAATGCTAAAGTTGGACTTTTAAGAGATAATAAAGAGGTGGTATTTTTTGACACAAACAAAAGCCCAAAGGTAAAAATAATCTGTTCGGTTTCGGACCAGATAAGTGATGAATACAAAAAACAAATATTTAGCTGTTTTAATAAAAATAAAATAGACCAAATTTGCAGAAAATTAAGAGACAGGTATTTATTTGAAAAGAAAATCTATTTGCAATCTTATACATACAATACAGAAAATTTTTTACTCAATGCTAATAAATCAAAAGATGTTAAAAGATTCAAGAAAAAATATTCTTATAAAATTTTATCTACTTATGACAAAAACAAAATTTATGAGCTGTACGATGACTGGTCGCAGATGCAAGCAAGTAAAAGTAAATCGGTAGCCCCAAACACCGAGTTAGACTTTTTCTTTGCGTCTAAAAATATAAAAAAATACAAAATTAGGTTTCTTTTTCTGGAAGTAGACGGGCGCTTGGTTGGGGCAAAAATAGCTTATCCATTTCTGGTTAGGTCCAAAAAAATACTGATTTTAAGGTATCAGTTTTCTCGATACGAGTATTACGGTATTAATCAATTTATGACTTATGAATTAATTAAAAGAGAAAGGGAATTTAAGGAATTTTCAGATGGCGGGGAGTTTGTTTCAGAAAAGTATGAAGGCCGGAGACAATATAAGTTGTCGAGAAGAAGACCAGATAAAATCGAAGATATCTATAGGCTAGAAATTACAAAAAAAATACTATAAACTCATTTTATGAAAAATAAAACGCCGCAGGATTTTGAAAAGGATTTCAGACCGATGTGTATTCGTTTTATAAAAGAAACTCAAACAGGCTTAAAATATGAAACTCAGGATCAAGAAGTAGAGCTTGAAATCCCCGAGGAAGATAAAAAAATTGCGTCTGACTTTTTGTTCTTGTGCAATGGAAGAGATGGCTTGGAAAAAATAGCAGAAGAATTAAAGGTAAAAGTATCTAAGCTGGCACCACTTGTCAAGATCCTCACTAATCATAAAATTATTTTAGACTCCAGGGAATTGTTTAAATCTTTTCAAGAAACAGAGTCTTTTCCAGGTCCTTATTTTTATGATTCTGGTAATCCGAACATTAAAATTCTAAAAAAAAGGAATGAAAATAAAATATTCGGCAATGAGATTTTAACTAGTAAAAAAATTCTAAAAATTTTGAGTGAGATGTGTGCGAGTAAAGACAACCTGGGTGCTCTTTTTTTAGAGGATCTTTATCAGCTAGAATTTTATGTTGTTTTAAATTATCAACTTAGTGGGTTAAAAGCTGGTCTTTACAAATTTAACCCACATAAAAAAGAATTAATAAATTTGTTAAAAAGTTCATCTGCAAAACTCAATAATTTTTTGTTCAGTACGGACATTGCTGAAAACTCCACTGCAACTATTTTTATAGTAGCAAATCATAAATTTTTAAATTATATTTATCCAAATAGATCCTATAGATATATATTTTTAAGGTCAGGGCATCTTGCCCAAAAGGCTTTTCAGACGGCTATAAAGGAAAAAGTTTGCTTAGTAGAATGTTGCGAGTTTAATGACAAAGCCGTATCCTCATTTCTAAATTTAGATGAAAATCAATTTTGTAGTACAACATTAATCCTGGGAACTGAAAATAAAAAGAGTAAAGACCCTGATTATAATTCAAAACTTGAAAGTACTCAGGAAAAGGTTGACAGATTGACCGAATTTTTAACTAAGAAAAATTTTATAAGAAATATTGAAGTAAAATCTTACCATACTAATGAGTATGTTATGCAAAAATATGCTACCATGGCAACTTCCTTTAAACATGTGAACAACAGTAGAACATACACAACTTGTGGGGTAGCTGACACAATTGTTGAATCAAAAATAAAATGTTTGGTGGAAATGTATGAAAGATATGCCTGTAGTATTTTAAGAACAGACAAAGAAATTGTATATAAAAAACAAAAAAATTTTTTTAGCATAACTGGCTACGCACCACAAAATGAAAAGTTTTTGCTAAATAAAAAATTAAAACAAATAAATGTTGGTGATAAGGTCAAATGTGTAAATTCTATTGGATTGCATGATAATGAAAAGTACCTTGTCCCAGTCGATGAGGTTTTCTACCCTGTCAAACAGGCTATGTTTTATAAAGCAAACTCATCTGGAGTGGCGGCTCACTATGACAAAGACTTGGCGATTAAAAATGCTTTATATGAACTCATAGAAAGAGACGCAGTTTTAGTGGCCTGGTATGCAAAAAAAACTCCGAAGATACTTGATAATAATTTTCTATCAGTCGACTTAAAAAGAAGGGTAGACACTTTGAGGAATAGAAAAGCCAAAGTATTTTTTTTAGATGCTACATTGGACTCCTGTGCAGTAATAATTTGTGTGATTCATCAGGATAATTACCCAAAGACTTCTGTTGGCTGTTCTGCAAATATAGAAGTAAATAAAGCGATTGAGAAATCCCTCGACGAAGCAGAACTAATGCTAAATACGTGGAATGAAGAAGCTGATACAAATAGGGTGGTAGAGATCCAAGATATAGAAAACACGGTAGACCATGGCAACATTTTTGCTCGAGTAAATTTAAAAAACTCTAAATACAAATGGTTGCTTGGGGGAGAAAAAATTAAAGAAGTTAAACCGGTAATTGCTGACTTTAAAGAGTTGATTAAAAAGTTTGAGCCAAAGCTTGTAGATATAAATAAGAAAAGAGATGAAGGTATATACGTAGTAAGGTTAATGACCGAAAAACTGCTTCCCCTAACTTTTGGATTTGGAAGCGAGCATTATGGACATACTCGCCTAAAAGAGCTAGACTTAAGTTGGGGTAGTGAGTACCCCTCACCACCCCATTTTATTCCTTAAATTTATGAAAATAATAATTAAAACTAAACTAAAGAAAGGTCTTGGAATGTCAAGCATTTGCCCTATATCTGGTGATAGTGAATAAATAGTGTTAAAAACAAAAAAACTTCTTTTGGAAGTTTTTTTGTTGCCAGAGATGCTGTATGCATTAACCGAAGTTTTTTCTAAATTTTATCGCTTATTTCTGTCTGCATCTTTGCGTGATGACTTTCGCCTAGTATTTCATCGTCCATAAAATAGTTAGAGAAAACAATTGTTGAAACGGATAATACAAGAACGATAATTATATTTTTAGGTTTAAGTTTTAAATTATCTTTTATGAAATAAGTAACATATGCCAAAGTTAAACCTACTCCGAGCAATGTGCCTGCGTAAGACGGATTGTCTAAATAGTGTTGTACTCCGCCTGAAAGAAAGCCAGTACCAAAAGAAAGTCCTGTGATTAGGAGTAAATATCGCAGATTTATCTTTTCTCCATTTTCTTTTGCTTCAAGTGCGTTGCCAATTGCTATAAGACAAAGACCTACTATTAGTAAGACAATGTACCTAGCAAAGCCATTTTGCAGTGTGCCAATGTGCACCACTGAGCCGGCAATAAGGGCTACACCCAAGTATTTACCAATGTAAATCGAGAAGTTTTTGTTTTCTTTTAAAATTTGCATAATTATTTCCTTTTTAATTTATATACTTTAATAATTTCTTTTTGCATCTCAGCCAATTTGTTTTTATTTGTTTCTTTAAGTAGGCAGTGAGATAAGTGTGCTTCTAGCATTTCGTCTTCTAAACTAGAAATGGCACTTTTTACAGCACTGGTTTGGGTAATAATATCTATGCAATACTTGTCTCCAAGGATCATCTTTTCTATGCCTCCAAGTTGCCCTTGTATGCGTTTCAGTCTGCTGATTATTTTTTTGATATCTTTATGTATTCCGTGCATAAGTATATATTATATACCTTATGGGGGTATATTGCAATCTAAGTTATACAATTATGTGCGTGGAGACCTTTATTTTTTGTTTAGGTGAACTATACTGAGTATATGAAAATAATTTATACCTACTTACTATCGCTCCCTGTAATATTTGCCTTTGACATGTTGTGGCTCGGTTTTTTTGCAAAAGATTTCTATGCAAAACTAATGAGTCCAGCAGTGGAGATTAAATTTTACTGGCCAGCAGTCTTTGCTTTTTATTTGCTCTACATTGTAGGTGTGTTTACCTTTGCGGTGTACCCTGGGGTACAAGCTGAAAGTTTGTACAAAACCCTCATCTTTGCAGCACTATTTGGTTTCTTTTGTTACATGACCTACGACTTGACCAACCTGGCTACAGTTAAAAACTGGCCTATCAGCCTTGTATTTATAGATATTTTGTGGGGTACAGTCTTGTCTACTTTCACGGCCTATGTGGCTTTTAATATATATTTCTGGATAAAATAGGTATATGCTTACAATTTTTCTTGGTATATTTTTATACATAACTTTCGGTTTTTTCTTATCTGTTGTAATAAAAAGAAATGACATTGCCGATGTGATGTGGGGACCAGGTATTTTTTTAGCCATCCTAATTTCTCACTTTGTTTTTAACTCAAGCAACGTTCTAGTATTGCTTTTGGTTTTTATTTGGGCTTTACGAATATTTTTGCATATAGGTGACAGATTTATAAATAAAAAAGATGAAGATTTTAGATATGCGCAGTGGAGAAAAGCTTGGAAATTTTTCTACTTAAGAAGTTTGTGTCAAGTTTTCATATTGCAAGGTTTCCTCATGTTTTTAGTGGCTAGCTCTGTTATTTTTCTAAATTCTACCGGGCAGGTTGTAAATATTTACTTTTACAGCTTTGGGCTTTGTTTGGCCCTGTTTGCATTGATTTTTGAAACTGTTGCCGACCTTCAACTTAAAAATTTTCTACAGAAAAAAACTGGTGGCATTTTGCAAACTGGACTTTGGAGGTACTCTAGGCATCCAAATTATTTTGGGGAAGTTTTATTTTGGTGGGGTATTTTTGTAAGTGTTTTACCAACCCTAAACCTAACATTTTTAATATCGCCGCTTACTATAACTTTTTTAATCTTGTATGTATCTGGCATACCAATGTTAGAAAAAAAATATGAGGGCAATAAAGAGTTTGAAATTTATAAATTAAAAACCAGTACCTTTTTTCCCTTTTAAAGCTAAATAGGTAAAAAAAGTGTTATAATTTATTCATGAAAATAGCAATAATAATATCTATCTTAGGTTTGGTAGCTTGGACTGTTTGGAGTTTTTATGCCTACACTGTAGAAACTCTAGCCTATACCGTAGTCGAGAAAAAAGAAGATTTTGAGATCAGGCAATACGAGCCGTATATTGCGATGCAAACAGAAGTAGAGGGAGATTTTCAACAAAGCATAAATGCAGGCTTTAGAGAGCTTGCAGGCTATATTTTTGGTGGAAACATTAGCAGAAAAAGTGTAGCCATGACTGCTCCTGTCATGGAAAGTGTGAGTGTGTCAGAGAAAGTAAGCATGACGGCTCCTGTTTTGGAACAAGAAAAAAATGGAAAAAGAATCGTGACTTTTACAGCTCCCAAAGTATACACATTAGAGACCCTGCCAACCCCAAACTCTGACAAAGTAAAATTTGTTCAAATTCCTGCTAAAAAGTACGCAGTGCATAGATTTACTTGGTACTATACAGGTGAAAGAGTGGCAGCGAAAAAGAAATATCTCTTAGAACTTTTGCAAAAAGAAAATATAAAAGTTTTGGGAGAGCCGATATTTGCAGGCTACAATGGACCGGGGACTATGCCATTTCTGATGAGAAATGAAATATTGGTAGAAGTAGAATAAAAATATGATAAACGAACTTGGAAATGTTTTTGTAATGAATGCCCACCCACTAAGTATTTTTCTTATCATGTTTGCAATGATGTTTGCAACTATGTTTTGGTTTTTTGTTTTGCCATTTGGTAAAGCTAAAAAAATAAGTATTATAACTTTGGTTTTGGGAGCTACTATATCCACATTTTGTTTTTTCAATGGTTTAAAATTGTTAGGATCAGGTGGGGCTGCTATTGTCTTGTTTTTATGGCTTACACCAGCTGTCTTGGTTTGGAAAAGTAGAAAATATTTTACCGACTTGGACCAAAGAGTTTTGGTGGGTTTACAAGTCTTTAGGCTAGTTGGTGGTTTGTTTATTGTAGAAATGTTGCGAGGGTATGTGCCGTTTGCTTTTGCTGTGGCTGCTGGGGTGGGGGATTTAATAGTAGGTTTGACCGCTGCTGTACTCATATTTATGTACAAGAAAGTACCATATTGGGCGGTTGTATTGGTTCTAATTATAGGTGTAATAGACTTTATATCAGCCATTACTTTTGGCATCACAAGTCAACCAAATCCACTACAAATATTTGCAGTCGGGTTTTCCAATCAGGTAAACCTGTTTCCTACGGGGCTCATCCCACTTTTCTTGGTCCCTTACGCTATTGTATTCCACGTTTTATCATTTATTAATTTAAATAATGTTAAAAAATAAGAAAAGTAAAAATCTAAAACTGCAAACTAAAATTTGCCTCACTTGTAAACGAGAGTTTCAAAATAGAAAATCATGGGAAATTAGAGGGCAATGGGAAGAGGTAAGGTATTGCAGTAAATCTTGTGCTAAGTTTAAAGATAATGTAATATATATAAATAAATTTAAAAAATAAAATATATGAACCCTGATTTACTTTTCCCAGCACTTTCAACCATGGTCGCCCTCTGCGTGTACTATTCACAAGGAATTTTTGTGGCATTAGCCAGAGCCAAACACGGTGTAAAAGCTCCCAAAACACATGGTAACGACGACTTTGAAAGAGTTTTTAGAGTTCACTACAACACTTTGGAATCTTTGCCTACATTTCTTTTACCGCTATGGTTTTTTGCTTTACTAGTTAATCCATTTTATGCAGGAGCTTGGGTTTAATCTGGTCAATAGGAAGAATTGGCTATATGGTTGGGTATTATAAATCTGCAGAAAAGAGACATAGTTACGGCTCTGTACTTTCTTACGTAGCTCTTTTACCACTAGTTGTAGGGTCATTCTGGGCTATTATTTCTGGGTTAATAAAATAGTTTAACTTTGTCTGTTTCGATTACTCTGAGTATAATAAAAGATGGGGACTACTGGTGCACTTTGTTTGAGATTGTTGATGAGGTAGGCTACTTTGTAGCAAAAGCCACCATAAGCCAGAACGAGCCATCAAATGAAAAAGTAGAAAAATTTTTGCTCAGCTTAAATAGGTACAAACTACAATTTGTTAAAAGTGAGGAGATGCCTGTTAAAACTCAAAAAGTATTTGTAGCCAAAAAGTTAAAATATGAAAAAGATAAGTTTGTAGAAGTTTTACTTAAAAACCCTTATGGTGCTGCTAAAAATTTGTTACATCAGCAAAAAAAACAAAACAATTTACTTAAAAAAGAAATAGAAAATCAGAAAAAAAGAGAATTAGAAATGCACAAAAGAGAGGTAAAAGATGAAAAACAAAAAAGAAGATAAAATGATAAAAAAAAACTTATATAAATATATACAAAATTTATCTGAAAATGATAAAAGCAAGATAATACGTGCTGCCCTGGCAGACGATGTACCTTTTGAAAATATATTTTCCGAATTTGGATTGGTTGAAAATGACGTAATAAGTTTGATGAAAAAAAGTTTGTCTCTCAAAAATTTCGTAAAGTGGAGGGTCCGAGCCAGAGGCAGTAACTTGAAACACTTAAAAAAACAGTACCAAAGCAAGAGCGTAAATATGAAGGTTCATAATAATTTTGGTTAATATGAAAATACTATTAGTTTTTCCACATCAATTATTTGAAGACAGTGACGTATTGTCAAAATTAGATAAAACAAAAGATTTAATATTTATTATAGAAGATTATCTATTTTTCAGACAATATAAATTTCATAAACAAAAATTGATATTGCATCGGGCGAGTATGAAGTTTTACGAAAGGTATTTGGTAGATTTGGGATATAAAACAAAATATGTAAATAGTGATGACTTGCAAGAAAGGAGTAGTTTAATTTTTTTTCTAAAAGGGTTTATTGGAAAAAATAAAATAAAAAATATGCTCTGTTATGAGGTTGTAGATAACTGGTTGGAAAAAGATCTTTTAAATTTCTCTAAAAATGTGGAGGTAGAATTGGTTTTCTTTAAAACCCCAATGTTCCTAAACACTAAAGATGAAAATAAGATTTTTTTCACAAAAGCAGATGGTAGCTCTAGAAAGCCATTCATGAAAACTTTTTATGAGTGGCAGAGAAACAGGCTTAATATTTTAATGTACGAAAAGAATATACCAGTTGGCGGCAAATATAGTTTTGACGAAGACAATAGAAAAAAGCTGCCGAAAGATTATGTAGAGCCAAATAGTATAAATTTTACGCAAGTTTACAAAGAAAATAAAACAATTTTAGAAGCTAAAAAGTACCTAGAAGAAAATTTCGAGAATAATTATGGAGATTTAGATGAGTTTAACTATGCTATAAGTCATACTGATGCCAAAAAAGTTTTACAACACTTTTTAGAATTTAAATTTAAAGACTTTGGAATTTACGAAGACTCTATATCTACAAAATTTGCAGCTATAAACCACTCTGTACTCACGCCCTATTTAAACATAGGTTTACTTACACCGAGCTTTGTAGTTTCAGAAGTTTTAAAATATGCTGAAAAGGTGAAAGGCACAAATAGAGAAATACCCTTAAATAGCTTGGAGGGATTTTTAAGGCAAATAATAGGTTGGAGAGAGTTTATGCGAGCTATGTATGATTTGCATGGCACAAAAATGCGCAATAGTAACTTCTTCGAACATACAAAAAAGTTAGAAGAAAGCTGGTGGACGGGAAAAGTGGAAGCAAATGGGGTAAAAATAGAGCCAGTAAATGTAGTCATAAAAAATCTCTTGAAATATGCTTATAACCACCACATAGAAAGACTGATGGTATTGGGAAATTTTATGCTATTGAGCCAGTATGATCCTGATGAGATTTATAAATGGTTCATGTCTATGTACATAGACAGTTATGACTGGGTAATGGTACCAAATGTGTACGGCATGAGTCAGTTTGCAGATGGGGGAATATTTGCTACCAAACCATATATCTCAGGTTCCAACTACATATTTAAAATGAGTGACTACAAGAAAAGTGAAAGTGTGTCTTGGGTAAAGATTTGGGACGATTTATTTTGGGGTTTTTTAAAAAAACATAAAGTTTTTTTCTCTAAAAATATTCGCTTCAAAATGCTGTTAAGTAGAATAAAAGACTAGGTAAAATTTAGTAATCCCGGACTGGAACATTGCCATTTTTGTCTTTTTTGGTATCTAGCCCATATCGCTTTAGAGCCTCATCTCTGGTTTGTTTATGGTCAACGATTGGGTCTGGTCCAAAGAAAAAAGTTTCTTCACCCAGCCACTTTTTCTGATAAGCATTGCTTTTGTCATAGTTTTCGGCTTGTAAATATGGGTTAAAAATGCGTATAGGTTTTGGGTCGGCCCCCACGCTTGCCCCCCATTGCCAGCCGCCATTGTTGCTAGCCTCGTCTAGGTCTATCAGCATTGCTCGAAAATACTCTTGCCCCCACCTCCAGTCGACACCGAGATTTTTAGTTAAAACACTCGCCACTATCATACGTGACCGATTGTGCATCCAACCTGTCTGGGCAAGTTGATTCATAGCAGCATCCACTACCTTGTAGCCAGTTTCTCCTTTTATCCAGGCTCTAAATCTTCTAATAGATGTTTTTTCTTCGGCCCAATTTACTTTAAACAAAAACTTTTCTTGAAATTCTTGATTCATGAGTTTTGGGTTGTGGAACAAGAGATATTTATAAAATTCTCGCCAAATAAGCTCTGACAAAAAACTGTAAACGCCGGCCATTTTCCCTACTTTTACCTCTTCGTCAAACCAATTAACTTCGATAAAGTCCGTGTCAAAATGGTTTTGCACTGCTTGTTTTATTTGTCTGGCAGATAAAAGCCCCCAACATAGAGCCAGAGATAGTTTGGAAGTTTTACCTGACAAAATACTGTCAGGGTTTTCGGCATCTTTTTCTAAACTGTCTCGATTTTCTTTATAGTCCATTAGTAAATCTTTCACAAAATTATTCATTTTAGCTTGGGCTGCTTCCTCTGTAAAGTACCAGTCTTCTAGCTGGGGTTTAAAATCTAAAAGATTGTCTATGTCTATTTCATGCTTGTCACCAGTTTTATAATCTATAAATTCAAAAATTCTTTTTTTAGAAAATTTGTCCCAAATAGTTTCTGATTTTATATCTATCTTGTTTGGTATTTTTGCAAAGATATTTGTAGGTAAATAGTTGATATTTCCTAGTTTTGCTTTTGCTAATACTGGTGAAAGCAAAAATTGTGACCAAACATTTTTTTTGAATGGGGTAAAAATAGAGTAACTGTTACCAGTTCCAGAAACAGTTTCCTTGTTTACAGTTATCTGGTCATTAAATACCTTTACACTGATGTTGTTTTTTCTAAGTTTGGCTATTTGTTTGTAAAAATCTATATACACATCTTCATTTACGTAAATTTCTAGTTCAATATTTAGTAATTTTTGTATGTCTATAAAACTTTGGGCAGCTTTGCCGGATATAAGTAAAAACTGTTCAAAATTATCGGCAAACTTGGGTATGGCTTGGGATAGGAAATACCGTGACGGATAGCCAAATTGAAATTTACTTTTGGCGTTTAACATGTAGTTTTCTAAAACGAAAACTGGTAAAAAAACACTCTCTTTGTCTTCTTTAAGTTTTTCAATAGCCCCTTTTAGGGCAGGATTGTCACAAAGTCGAAAGTCACGACGACACCAGAAAATTATTAATTTACTCATGAGACTGATTATAGCATTTGCAAAAACTTATTCAAATTAATTTAAGCTTAAATAACTAACTCTTAGCTTGCTAAGGGTTGTTTATTGTGTTAAAATTTAACAAGTGAAGAAACAAATAAAAAGTATATCTTTTGATAAAGAGTTTATATATGGGCTGCACCAAATGTATTTTCTAATCGGTAAAAAACTTGAAAGAAACTTTAGTCAGGCAAAACTAGTCACACTATCTCAGTTTTGGGTAATACACTGCATGCAGGAGTGTGCACTTAACAGTGCAAACTCGCAGGTCGAAATAGCTAAAGAAATGTTTGTTTCTGAAGCGACTATAAGCAAGCATATTGAAAAACTGCAAAGTCAAAAATTCTTAAAAAGAAGTGTAGATTCAAAAAACAGAAGACGACACATTTTAGAAATTACCGACAAAGGCAAACAGATTTATGAAAAATCTCAAAAACTTTTAAATGCAGAGTTGGAGAAAATTTTCAGCAAAATAAAAAACAAAGACAAGAAGACTATTTTAACAAACTTTAGACAAATATTAGAGAATCTAAATAAAAATTAAAAAATATAAATAAAATAAGTATGAACATAAAAATAAATAATCACTTACAAAAATCAGCTCTACTTTTAAAATCAGCTGCTGTTCAGCTAAAAGAGTGGTTTTTAGAGTTAAAATGGGATAAAAAAGCTGCCTTACTAGTAGCTTTAGGGGTTTTAATTTACTTGCCGTTCTATTTTTTTACTGGGAAAGCTAAAACTGAGGAAGTAAAAGATGGGGTTAGAATGGTAGAGGTTGCCAATGTTGGGGAATTGTCCAACATTTCTACATCACTTTCTTTGGTGGGCATAGTAGAGTCACTGAGTGAGGCTACGGTTCGTGGGGAAAGCTCTGGACAACTCACAAAAGTTTATAAGAAATTGGGCGATAAGGTTTTAGCTGGGCAAGTAATAGCCGAGTTTGAAAATGGTGGAGAGAGGGCAGGTGTGCTGCAAGCTGAGGGGGCCTATGAGCAAGCTAAAGCCGCTAGAGATATATCAACTATAAACAACAACACAAGTGGTAGTAGCTTTGATAGTGCTAAAATAAATGCCTTAAATGTGCTGTCCTCAGCTTTTGTAAATATGGACGATGCCTTGAGAGGTAAAACCGATGTAGCATTTTCGAATGCAGGTGAAATAAATATTGCATTCAATGTTTTAGTACCCAATCAAGCTTTGATCAGTACAATAGAAAGTACAAGAAAAGATTTGGAGATGTTGCTGAAAAACAGAGAAGAAAAAAATAAAACTTTAAATTCAAATGGAGATTTGGAAAACGAACTAAGTTTGGCTGTTTCGGAGTTGAACAAAGTAAAGAGTTATTTAGATATGCTGGCTAGTGCCTATAGTGGATCTTTGCCTAATGAGGCCTTTAGCCAAGGCCAACTGGATGCCCAAAAAGCAACGGTAAATGGTTTACGTTCACAAATAGTAGGGGCTATAAGTGCTGTAACTGGGGTTAAACAAGCTTTACTAGGTGCAAAAACCGGCGACAAGATTTCGTCTGGAGAAAAAAACCCGAGCCAGGTTTCCAGTGATGCTGTAGTTAAAATTGCTTTGGGTACATATCAAGCTGCACTTTCAAGACTCCAAAAAACTATTGTTCGAAGCCCAATATCTGGAACTATAAATTCACTCACAGTTAAAACTGGGGACTATGCCGTGCCTTCACAAACTATTGCCATTATTTCTAACAATAACGCATTAGAAGTTACAACTTATATTTCCAGTGAAGATGTCAAAAGGGTAAGTGTAGGGCAAGATGTTTTGCTAAACGAAAAGATAGCTGGTGTGGTAACTAGAGTTGCCTCAGCCATAGACTCTACCACTAGAAAAGTAGAGGTAAAAGTAGGTATAAAAGATGACAAAATAAAACTAACCAATGGTCAGTCGGTGCGAGTTGAAATAAAAGGTTTAGAAACTTCTAATAAAGTTGTTAAAAGTAATAATAACAATGATAAAATAAAAATACCACTTTCAGCCGTGAAAATGACACCCAGAGGGGCTTTCGCCTTTTCGGTTGGGGATAGAAATACTATTAAAGCTATCTTGCTAGAAATTGGGGCTATTTCAGGAAGTGAGGTAGAAATTTTGAGTGGTTTGCTAGCCTCTGACAATATCGTAAAAGATGCCAGAGGCTTAAAGGAAGGAAATTTAGTGGAAATTAAAAAATAATTTAACAATAATTTAACTAAGATAATAATAAATTACATGCAAGCATTCTGGACATTTTTCTTAAAAAATAAATCTTTTACATATTTAGTAATCATTACTCTTGTGGCTGCCGGTTTGATGTCTGTTTTTGCTATCCCAAAAGAGTCGTCACCAGAAGTTATTGTTCCAATAGGAATAGTCACTACTGTTTTGCGTGGTGGAAGTGGTGAAGATGTGGAAAAGTTGGTTACAAATAAATTGGAGCAGGAAATAGCCAATGTTGAAAACATAGACAAAGTGACTTCTTCGTCTAGAGATGGGTTGTCTGTTATTTCTGCCCAGTTTCTAGCCTCGGCCAATGTAGATAAATCTATCCAAGCCTTAAAGGATGCAGTAGACAGAGTCAAGAGTCAGCTGCCAAGTGACGCTGAGGAGCCAAATGTTTTAAAGGTAAATTTCGCTGATCAGCCAATTCTCATTGTTTCTGTGTCTCAGGATTTGTCGCCAATACAGCTAACAGACTTGGGTGAAGACTTAAAAGATGAGCTTAAAAAAGTGCGTGGTGTGTCCAAAGTTGAGGTTTCAGGTGTTAGAAAAAAAGAGGTACAAGTTGTTTTGGAAAAAGACAAAATGCTCAAGTACGGTCTTTCAGCTGAAAAAGTAGTAGGAGCAATACAAGCGTCGAATGCCTCTTTTCCGATAGGGAAAATAGAAGTTGATAAGATAGAGTATCCTATAAAGTTTGCTGGATCCATCGAAACCGGAAGCCAGGTAGAAAACATAAGTTTTACTACTGACCAAGGTGTAGTGGTTTACCTACGAGACATCGCGGTCATTTCTGACAGCTTGGAAAGCCCTAAAAATTATTCCAGAACATCTGTTTCTGGTCAACCAAGTGAAAACGCCCTTACTCTATATATTTATAAGAAAAGTGGTGGCGATGTCACCGAAATTGGGGATGCTGTAAAGCAAAAATTGGAAGATTTGAAGAAAGGTAAATTGAGTGGAGCAGGTGTGGTGGTTTCTATTGATGCTGGTAAACAAGTTAAAAGAGATTTAAAAGATTTAAGTAGAACCGGAGTAGAAACAATTATTTTAGTAATGCTAGTCTTACTTTTGACTATCGGCTGGCGAGAAAGTTTGGTGGCAGGTCTGTCTATACCGCTTTCGTTTGTGATTGCTTTTACAGGTTTATATTTTTCGGGGAACACTATAAATTTCTTGTCCCTATTTTCTTTAATTTTGGCGATAGGTATTTTGGTTGACTCTGGAATTGTGGTTGCCGAGTCGATACATACAAGGATGAAAGAGGGTGACGTAGAAAAGGCGGCTATCGGCACATTAAAAGAGTATGCATGGCCACTTATCGCAGGAACAATGACGACTGTTGCCGTTTTTGCACCTCTATTTTTCTTGTCTGGCATCGTTGGACAATTTGTAAAATCTATACCTTTTACTATTATTTTCGTGTTAATTGCCTCAATCTTTGTGGCACTGGGCATGGTACCTATTATTGCAACTATTTTAATTAAAAAAGAAACTAAACCAAACAGGTTTACCGAAATGCAAGAAAAATATTTTCTCTTGGTACAAAACTGGTACAAAAAGTTTTTAGGAAATATTTTACTGGAAAAAAGAAAACAAAGGCAATTTTACTGGTCGCTTGTAGCTTTGTTTGTACTGTCTTTTGCTTTGGTCTTTGGTGGCTTAATAAAAGTAGAACTTTTCCCGCAAGATAACCAAGATTTTGTGGTAGTTGGTATAGAAAAACAAGAGGGCACAGCTCTGGTCAACACCGACTTGGTGACTAGACAAGTAGAAGAAATTCTCTATGGTCAAAAATACGTAGAGTCTTTTGTGACAACTGTAGGGGCTTCGTCTGGACTTTTGGACAATAATGGTGGTGGGGAAAATAGTAAATTTGCCAATGTGACAGTAATTTTAAAGTCTGACAGAGGAAATATGACCTCAACAGATGCGGTAGCATTTTTACGAAAAGAGTTGTCAATAGTGAGAGATGCTAAAATAAAAGTTGGTCAAGCCAGTAACGGACCGCCAAGTGGAAAGCCAGTGGTTATTAAATTTTTAGGAGACGACTTAAATGAGCTGGCATTGCTTGCAGACAAAGCAGAAAGTTTGTTGCAGACTGTAAATGGCACACAAGATGTGGAAACCTCACTTAGAGATGACGGCTCTCAGTTTGAACTAGTGATAGACAGAGCTAAAGCTGCTCAAGCAGGTCTAAGTCCTATCCAAGTTGCGGGGGTTTTGCGTACAGCAGTCTCTGGGAGCGTTGCCACAACTATTAAAAAACAAGACAATGATGTAGATGTGTTGGTACGCGTAGGTCTGAACGATAAATTTATAAACCCAGAAGATGCGGTTAAAACCAATGTTGATAGTATAAAGAATTTAGAAATCGTGACCCAAAAGGGCAGTATTTTGTTGGGCACTATTTTAGACGTAAAATTGGTTTCCAGCAGGTCTGTTATAAGTCACGAGGGACAAAAAAGAGTGGTTACTGTTTCTTCAAATTTGAAAGAAGGCACTACTGCTACCGAAGTCGTAGCGGCATTTAAAATAAAACAAAAAGAGCTGGGGCTAACTGAAAAAGTTGAAATAAACTATGGCGGAGAGACCGAAGATGTAGACAATACCTTTAGAGACATGTTAATAGCCCTTGTTGCAGGAATGGTGTTAATGTTGGCAATTTTAGTTTTAGAATTCAATTCTTTCCGCTACTCCTTGTATCTTTTATCGGCTGTCCCACTTTCACTAATTGGTGTATTCTTTGGGCTATTTATTACCGGAAAAGCTCTTTCTTTTTCGGCCATGCTCGGAATTGTGGCCTTGGCTGGGGTTATTATAAACCATGCCATCATTTTACTTGATTCTATTTTGCATAGACTAGACAAAGAAATACTCCCTCTATATTCGGCATCTACTCAGGTAGGAGGGGAAGAAAATGTTTTATTTAATGCAATTATAGAGTCCTCGGCTATTCGTTTGCGACCTATTATCTTAACTACACTTACCACAGTTGTGGGTATGATTCCTCTTGCTGGGGTATCTGCACTTTGGGGACCTTTGGCTATTACTATCATGTTTGGGTTATTATTTTCTATGGTTTTAACTTTGGTGTTTATACCTTTAAGATTCTACAAAAAACCTGGGGCTAGATACATACATTTAAAATAAATATGAAAACTCGCTGCGGTTGGGTAAACTTAAAAAACAAGCTATACGTAAAATACCATGACCAAGAGTGGGGTACACCTCTGCACGATGACCAAAAACTTTTTGAACTTTTGTGTTTAGAAGGGGCTCAAGCTGGGCTTTCTTGGGAAACTATTTTGAACAAAAAGGAAGAGTATAAAAAATGTTTTTGGGACTTTGAGGTAGAGAAAATAATTAAAAAAACTGACGAAGAGCTTTTAGAGAGAATGCATAAATTTGGAATAGTAAAAAATAGGCTAAAAGTTTTGGCGATAAAGAAAAACGCACTCGCATTTAGAAAAATAGTTGCAGAACATGGTAACTTGGATAAATTTTTGTGGCGATTTGTAAATAATAAGCCTGTGGTAAATTGCTGGGATGGTTTCAAAGACGCACCTGTAAAAACAGAAATCTCTGAAAGACTAAGTAAAGATTTAAAAAAGTATGGCTTCAGTTTTATAGGGCCAGTGATTTGTTATGCCTTTATGCAGGCCAGTGGCATGGTTTGCGACCATCAAAAAGATTGTTATAGAAGTAAGGGCGTACTTTGACATTATTTGAATATGTTGTATAATATGATCTCAGTCATTCCCGACTGAGTTCCTTGGGAGTACGACCATGATTGGAAAAGCTTTGACTACCATTGGCCTCGTCGCCATTGCTGTCACCGCCTATTTCACCTCGCCGCTTTGGACAAAGCGGCCCTTCAAGGAAGTTTACAATGAGACCCAGGTTGAATGCCTGGCGGCGATTGGGCTGGCTGACACTGCGGGGGAAGCCCCAGAGTATAGGCAAAAAGCCCAAGAGTTGGTCGTGGACACGGCTATCCGGTTACGGGAAGCTGTCTCGCCGAAAGGTGAAGACGGTAAACCGACACTGAGTTACTGTGTTATCTTGGAGAAAGTTCTGACAGTCTACCCACTGGGGTGGCAACACCCCTTGACCTTTACGGGTAGGAACCTGGTCGCCATCAAGAAGCCTTTTGTTAACAAGCTGGCAACAACTTGGACAGAGGCGATGAATGTAGCGACCAAGGGTTTAGAAAAAGGGGCCGACCCAAAACGTAAGGCTACGCATTACGTTCGGGCCAAGGCCAAATACACCTTTTTCACGTCAGAGCGCGAGGCTCAGGAGGTCATTCGTGCTGGGAAGCATGAACCTGGTCCTGCAGGACTTCTCATTGAATTCTACTGGAAACAAAATCAGTAGTGCATCAAAACTATCTGATGCAAAAACTTTAGACCGGCACTCAGTGTGCCGGTTTTTTCTTTACTTCTGTTTTAAAATTTCTCCAAACTTTACCTGCCACTTGCCTTTTTTATCAGCTTGCATCCAAGTTTCTTTGTTTGCCAGGTCTAGAGCAGGCAAGGTCTGTTCCGACAATTCATCTATCATTACACTCTGCACGCTGTAGCTTTTTAATGCCTCAAAGGCTTGGTCTTGGCGGGGTATGCCGCTCCACATGTCCTCCCAAATAGGGACATCTGCTTCTTTTAAAATTTCAAAAATAATTTTCGGTATTTCTTCATTCGGGTCGTGAAAAGAAGCGGCACCTACAGACAAATCTGACAAATAATAGCATTGGTCTGGACCTAGACCAAAAGACGCTCCGCATTTCCAGCTCGCTACTATCATGGCTGGCTTAACTAAGTAAAATATTTCATTGATAATTTTAGCAGCCAAATTGCAAGCTTCGGTTAACAATATGGCGCCACCAACTGTAGTGCTACTGACTTGCCTAGCCTCTTCTACACCGAAAGATAAAAGCAATTCTTGTCCAAAATTTAGCACTTCTTGAAATTTGTTTTCTTCAAGCAGCTCTAACAAATACACTTGTATGGACTCTATTGTAGCCCTGTAAACCTCTCTCTTATTTTCTTCGGTTTCGTACTGTTCAGGGTTTAGGGCTCGACTTAGACGTGAAGCCAAGACTTCATTTTGCTCTGGCCTTGCATCTATCAGACCCTCCTCTATCACCTTTCTTTTAGTACTTGCCATTCTTTCAAAATTTAACATAGTTTAAGTGTAACAACATGCTGTTAAAACACAAGTCATCAGTATGCTGAACGCCCATAAATTTAAAAATTCTCATGTCTTATATATATAAAGTACATAAAAAAAGCTTTATAAAATAAAGAGTATTTAATAATTAAATGTCCTATAGACGTGTGTTTGCCAGGGTGCCATGTCTTTTAGTATCATTGATGTGTAATTAACAAAATAACTAAATAATAAAGTATGAAGAGTAAAATATTAGGTGTTCTTTTTTCGGTCTTTGTGGCACATACTATAGCTTTGGCCGCTATACCAACAACCCCTGTCTCGCCGACTGGTACAAATGGGGTAAAGATCTTAATGTACAACGAGTTCACGGGTGGCACTCCACTAGACGGACCAACGAACTTATCAGGTACAGCTTCTTACAATAATACAGGTAGTTTGAAAGCGGCTCTAGACTCTGGAAATTTTATGGGGGTTAGTGATGCTAGTATCTTATTTAGGGACGCCAACTCCAACGTTGAGCAATTTAATATTTTAAACGGGGTTGGTTTTTATGAGACAGTTCCCGCTTCGCCATTACATACAATATCATTGCAGGATACTAACAATTTTTTTGCCGGAGCAGATTTGATCTCAAGTAGCAATTTAAAGAACTCATCTATCATAGATACTTATGACGACGGTGTGGCCATGCTAACAGCAAGCGGAACATTGTCTACGTATCACATAGGAACTAGAACTCTGTTAAATAATTACACTTGGAAAACATTTTCAGGTGGTGGGGCTATTGACGGGAAAACTTTAACTCAGGCACTCGCAGACAAAGATATTGTAGGAATTGAAAATGGTTATTTTCTAACCTTAAACGCAGTTGGTACTGGTTTCCAACTTTATACTTTACTTGGTACTTTTGCCAACCCGGCTTGGAGTGTGGTGACTCCTCTTTCAGGAGGTCCACTTGCTGGCAAAACTCTAAAAGAATCAGTACAAAATGATCATGCTGTAGCCGGTATAACTTTCTTGGGAATAGCTGAGGCAGATTTGGTTTTCTTTAATTCAACAACTGGGTCTTTGGTTCTCTATAATCACGCTTTATTAAATAATACATGGGTAGGTTCGGCTACAACTTTAGCAGCTGCAAATTTAACAGGTGGTGGGGAATTTTCTGGACTTTTGTCGAGTGCTATAACTAGTGGTAGATTACTGGGAATAAACGACTGTGAAATAAACATGATTTCTTCTACGGGAAATTTGCAACAGTACAACTGTCTGACAGGTGCACTGGTTTGGAACTTGCCGCTGCAACCACTCGAAGGGCCACAAGCTTTAAAAGCGGCAGACAACGCAGATTTTATTGACACTATGGACTCGGGCTATGTTTTTAAAGATAAAGACAATACAACTTCGGTTTACATAAACTCTACGAAATTGCTCTACAATGATGAAATTTGGAAAACTTTTACTAGTGGAGATTTGGATGGTCAAGCCCCTTCAAAAGCTAATATTTTAGCTACCGAAGATTTACTTTACTATGCAGTGGAAAATGATAATACTTTGACTGCTTACTTGCACACAACTGGTGCAGAGTGGCCAGCAGACCTGTGGGCGTGGACAAATTTTACAGGTGGAAAGCTAGACGGGGAGAGTTTGAGTGACGCGGTTTCTGGAAAAGTTCCTGGAGTGAAATTCTTGGGTATTGCCGCTGACCAACTTGTGTTTGCGGTGTCTACTGATCCGGGGATAAATATCACAAATATTGCAACTACCACTGAAAGTGGCGGGTCAGCAACGGCAAATGTAACTTTAAACTCTCAACCTATAAATGGGGTAGATGTAGTGGTAAATTTGAAAGTAAGCGGTACTCAGGCAACTTCGACCCCTGCAACTCTTACCTTTACCTCTGTCAACTACAATGTGCCACAAATCGTAAATATAGCAGCTATAGATGATAATGCTGTAGAAGGACCTCATTTTGACTTTTTGGGCTATACAGCTTCGTCTACAGATTTAAATTACCACGTTCTAGCATCGACTTCTGCCCGAAAAATAAATATTATTGACAACGATATTTCAGTACAATTTGAAAACGTCCTAGCCTCACAACTGGAGGGTAACGCAACAGCTGGAGCTACAAATTTACCAAAACTTTTAGTTACAGGTACGGTTTTGAACGGTACAAGCAAGACGGTAAATGTAATCTACACTAGTGGGACAGCTACTAGTACAGGTCTGGCTGCCGACTTTGTAAATGCAACCTCTAGTGTAACTATTCCAGCTGGCAACTATGACGGCTCTACAACAACAGCTATAGCAATCAATAACCCAGTTTTGTCTATACTTGGAGACACGGCTTTTGAGGTTAGTGAAACAATTTTGTTGAGACTAGCGACCTCTAGTTGGTCCAACAGTGTTGCTTTGGGTACCACGACAAACCACATTTACACTTTGACAAATGACGACTTGCCAAGCTCTTTATTTGTCGAACTTTCGACCACAACTGCCAGTAACGCAGAAGGGGATGTTGGTACAACAGCCCTTACCAATTTCCCTAGACTTCTTTTGTTTGGAAATGCAGCTTCGGACTCAACAGTAGAAGTAAATATTAACGGTGCAACCTCGACTGTTTATATTCCAGCAGGAGTGTACAATTTGGGGGCATCAACAACTATTTCCTTGCTTACAGTTATTGGAAACTATGCGGTGGGGGCAAACCAAGTTTTCAACGTGAGTGTACAAAACCCTACCGGTGTGGCTGTGGTGGCTGACTCGGACGGCAACTCTATGATAGCTGCAAATTCAGTCTTTACCGTACTCGAGGACGATACACCTATAGTTCTGAACCTAAGTTTTACAAGTTTAAATCAAAGTGAAGCCTCGTCTACTCTTTCTGCTTTCCCTCAATTGCTAATTACAGGAACGGTAAAAGCTACAACAACCGTCTCGCTTTTGGTGGCCACCAGTAGTACAGCTACAGTTACTCTGGACTTTATCCCAAACAATGAGGGAACAGGTCAAACTAAAACAATTTACCCAGGTGTATATGATGGGTCTACGACTACAGCTCTAACTTTTTCAGCTATCCCTTCGATTGTAGACGATACAATTTATGAAGGCAATGAAACAGTTGTTTACAGGTTGCAAACTACCGACCCAGTACCACAAATTGGTACACAGTCTACTTTCACTCTAAACATAATTGACAATGAAGTAGCCCCAGTTACAAGTGGTGGTGGGGGAAGTAGTGGAGGTGTGGTGGTGTATAGTGGAGGCGGTGGTGGTGGGTTTGTATTTTATGCTCCACAGTCTACTTCTACAGCTACAAATACTTTAACCTCCGTAGGAGTATTAAATTTTAATGGTAACACTTGTGGTCCAAAGCTGACTTCTTATATAAAAATTGGGAAAAATAATAAAAGCTCTGACGTAGAGCTGCTACAAAAATTCCTAAATAAAATGGAAGGAGAAAAGCTACAAGTAACTGGTCTTTATAACAAAGAAACCTATAACGCAGTGGTTAGATATCAAGTCAAGTACCCGACCTCTGTTCTCGGTCCTTGGAAGCTAAACCGCCCAACTGGATATGTTTATATCACTACTGCCAAGCATATAAATGAAAGAATGTGTGCGGCAAATGGTTATTATAGAAATTAAGCAAAAATTCAAAAAGATTTTAAAACAAAAAACTATCGCAAGATAGTTTTTTGTTTCCCCGGCGATGTTTTGTGCAAAACCCTGTGCAAAACTCTTGTTTTTAAATTGTATAACTTGTGGATAGTGACCAAAAAAACCATATAAATTAAGTCAATGTATTTTGCATAGGGTACTTTTTGTACTTATCCACAAAAAGAAGAAAAATTAAGTTAGTTTTAGTGAAAGACAATATATACTTTGAACATCTAAACATCTTGGTGATGGTTAGAAATTAACAAAAACAAATGCAGGGCAACCAAGCTATTTTTTTTAAGAGTATTAAAATTGCTCTTTTAGAATTGGTATAAACTTTCCTACAAACAAATATTATTTATCTTAAGATAGTAAAAAATTCTATGAACAAAAATTTAAAAACATTTCTACAAGGTGTAGCCGTAGCTTCTATTGTTACTACAACTTTCGCTGCAACTAATTTCGCCCCCAACC
>JAYSUJ010000018.1:0-35221 GCA_043719155.1 bacterium
GGTGAGCAAAAGGATGAGACTGAAATAAAAGCTGAAACTAAAAATGCCCCCAGTACACTTTCTAGTTTATTGTCAGAAAGCCAAAGGCAAAATGAACAAAATGATGCAATAATTTCAGATTTAAATCAAAGTATGGCCAAGAATAGTGAGAACCAGGAGAAAATTGCGGCCTTGAAAGAAAAAATAAATGCATTACCTGACTCTGACCCAATGAAAAGCGCGTTACAAAACGCTGTGAAAGATTTGGAAGGCAAGGCTAATGCTTTAGACGGAAACATAGATGAAAAACAAAAAAAGTTAGACCAATTGGCAGAAAAGGGTGAGGAAGACTCTACAATGCTAGAAGCTATGGAGGCTGCTCAAAATAAAATTGCCGAAAGGAAAAAGGATATAGCGGGTAAAGTTGTAAAAATTACGGAAGAAGAATATTTGTGTCCACCAGCACCAAATACCAAGAACTCTTGTGGCAAAGTTGCAAAGCCTACAAAAGTTTTAACGATCAAAGACCTTAAGACAGGCAATGAAACAGATGTTGTAGAATCTCCTGCTCAAAAAGGAAAAATTGAAGTAGGACAAAACGTGATTATTCCTGAAAAACAGTTGGAGGAATTGAGAAAAGATGCTTCTGGTATTGCTACTAAAAAAGTTAAACCAATAGTAGTTTCAGGAAAGATACGGCTTGTGCCAGCAGACCCTAGTAATACGGCAAACCTCAATCCAAAAGAGGGGGATAAGCAAGCAATAGGGGAAATAATCCCTGAAATAAAAAATTTAGAGCAGCCGACGGTAAGTCCACCAACCGGCTTGTAGTTTTCTTGTGAATACATAGTATACTTTTTACAAATGCTAAAATCGATGCAAATTTTTTTTGTGGTTACTTTTTTCTTTATAATCGCCACTATGTTTAATGTTGAAAAAACGTTTGCAGAGGTAAAATTTTTCACAACTCAGATGGTAGATAATTTGAAAATTAATAAATCCAATGAGGATGTGCTGTACTTAAAAAAAGTCTTGCATGACTTTGGCTATTTAAAAAATAATCAAGAGAAAACAGATTTTACAAATACATTTGATAGTCAACTTCAAAAAGCTGTTCTGGATTTTCAAAAAAATAATAGCCTGTCTCCTACTGGGATAATAGACGTAAAAACTTTTAAAACCATAAACGAGTTTTTGAAATTTGTAGATGACTCCGAAAAAAAAGCTGAGGCTATTAAAAAAGTTTCGCAAGCTGCGGTCAGCACTCAGACTAACGGAGCTAAAGAGCAAGTTTCCACTGCAAAGAAAAACAGCTTTGGGCAAACTGGAATTTTTGAAATGCTAAAAAGCATACTGGAGAACCTTTTTTCAGCTGGGGGTGAGAAGGGAAACACAGAGTCTAAAGGTGGAGATCCTGGCTCGATGCCTGTGAGTAGTTCGGGAAATCCTGTGACTGTAGCTGCAGCTAGCTTGGGCGGTGGAGGTAGCAACCTTGCCGCTGTTTTAGGAGGTGGAAATAAGGTTGGTGAAAGTGGTCCAAAGATTGATGGAAACCAAGTAAAACCCCAAGCAAGCATCATTATTCCTCCGGCAACTTCTAAACCACAAGTTTCCCAAGCTGAAAGTGACAATGCTTTTGTGGACAAGCTTTACAAAGACCCAAACGGCGCCTTGGCACAGGATTTTTATAAAAGAATGAAAGAGGCTGGCTATGAGGCAAGTATTCCCGCAATAGAAAAAAGATTGAAAGACAATAATGAAAAAAATAGGGCTGATGTCTTGGATACTGTAAAACTAATGAAACAGAAAAGTGCCCCAGACCCGACTACTGAAGCTAGGAATGACACACTAACGTTAGCAGAAGTGGAGAGACAAAGGCAAGACCTGCAGAAAAACATTGACAATGTTGATGCTTTAAATAAAAAAATTGAAAACGCCCCAACTGGGGAGACCAACCAAGGAGAGATAGATTTATTGGCACAAAGAGAGTTGGCAGCTAAAAGCCTACAGGAAAGTTTAGACAAATATGCTGACACTTCAAAGCAGGCAGAGACGGCTGGAGTAATCTCCCCAAACTTAGAAAGAGACCAAGCTATAAAAGACTTAAAGTCTGACCCAACCTTGGGGGACAACAAAACATTTCTTGAAAACAAAGATGATTATCTGCTTGCCAATGGAGATTATTTTGATGTAACAGAAATGATCAATACAACCAAGTCAATCCCACAAATTGTAAAAGATTTTCTATTTCCGTCTCCTAAAAATGACATGATGGCCTTTGATAAAAGTATTGCGGCAAAAATGCAACACCCTGATGTAGCTAAAACCTTGGATGTTTTGGGGTCAGAGAAAGATTCCTCTTCGTCTTTTTTGCCTGGTGAAGCAAAGATAGAACAATCTTTTACAAAAAACGCCGATAAAGAAGAGGGTGATTTGAAAGAACTGTTGGGTGGAAAAGTTGTAGAGATTAAAAGGGGTAAGGTTTGTGACTATCCTATGCAAAGTCTGATAGCAAATTGTAAAAACACAGACAAATTTGTAGTTACCATTGATCCTATAGATCCTAAACAAAAAAAATATGACATAGTTTTAACTATGTTAGATAAAAATGGAAAACCAAACGGACAGAAAATACCAAAAGCTGGAAGTTGGGCGATTCCAAATTTGGATAATTTTAAAGATGCGGAAAAAATGTCTTTCTCTGACCCAAAATTAATAAAACTTCAACTCGACAATAAAGGTAGAATCGGAGAAGTATCAACAGACAAAAAGGCAATAGTTATAGATCCAGGAGAAGGTGATAAAGAAATTAAAGCTGGTAGTCCGCCAGTGGTTTTCTCCACATCAGAAGGTGAATAGTGTAGTATACTTTATTTTAAAAGTAAATTATGAATATATTAAATAATATTAAAAATATTTTGAGTGCAAATAGCCAACCTAAAAAAGTCAGAGTTGCCATCAATGGCTTTGGTCGTATAGGTAGGGCTTTTGTTAGGCAGATTGCAGACCAAAATCTTTGTGACAAATTTGAATTGGTGGCTATAAATGATTTGGGTAATATAGATAATTTAGCATATCTTTTAAAATACGACACGGTTTACAAACAAGCCAAGTTCGATGTGCAGGTTTTGGAAACTGGGATACAAGCTGATCCCAAAAAACCAGAAGTAAAAGCCGTACCAGGTAAACTGAAAATAGGAAACTGGGAAGTGGCTTTTGTAAGTGAGAGAAACCCAGAAAGCTTGCCTTGGGGCAAGTTGGAGGTTGATGTAGTGGTAGAAAGTACAGGGCTGTTTACAAAATTTAGCGATGCAAAAGTGCATATAAAAGCAGGGGCAAAAAAGGTAGTGATCTCGGCTCCGGCAAAAGATGACCCAACCAGTCCAGACGAAGCCACGGTTTTGATGGGTATAAATGACAACAGACTTTGTGACTTAAATGTGACGTCCAATGCATCTTGTACTACCAATGCTGCATCACCTCTCATTTCTATTTTAGATGAGAAAATTGGTATAGAAAAAGCTTTGCTTTCGACAACTCATGGCTACACTGCATCTCAAGCCTTGGTGGATGCTCCAAATAAAAAGGACTTTCGAGAGGGCCGCGCGGCGGCCCAAAATATAGTGCCCAGTTCTACTGGCGCCGCTATTGCCGTAACAAAAGCTTTTCCCAAGTTGTCAGGACTTTTCGATGGCATATCTTTGCGCGTACCGGTGCCAGCCGGGTCTATTGTTGATGTAACTTTTATTGCCAAAAGAAATACGACAACGGAGGAAGTAAATAAAATTTTGAAAGAAGCAAGTTTAGAAAAAAAGTGGGAAGGTATTTTTACTGTGACCGAAGAGGACTTGGTTTCTAGTGACATTTTGGGAGAGCCATTTGCGTCAATAGCTGACTTGCAATTTACCCGTGTTGTGGGAGGAAATTTGATAAAAGTGATGGCTTGGTATGACAATGAATCTGGCTACACTCGGACTTTAGTTAAACATGTTTTAGAGATTGGAAGAGCACATTAATATCTGGCCTTGTATTGGCCTTGCGACTCTTCTTCTAGGGCAGTTTGTAAATTACCAGATGGAGACTGGTCTACAGGCAATTGGCGTATTCTCAAAATTTCTGCTTCTGTAAGTGGTTGATCCTCGTCCACAGGGGGCAACCTTTTTGTTGGGGGTTTAGCAGGTATTGGCTCTACAGCAACTTCTTCTTCGACCTCTTTAGGGATTTCCGATGGCACCTCTACTGGCACTTGTTCATTTACAATTTCAAACGAGGTGGTTGTAGCTACTTCCTCAGCTTTTTTTTGTACTAGTCCATCATAAGTAAAACCAGAGGTGCTTTTTGATTCCCCAGTCAATGAAACATCGGCATTTGAGGTTTTCTTTTTTGTAACACTATCCAAAGCGATTTTATTTGCCAGTTCGTTCTCTGCTCTTTTGGACTTCACAATTAGTGAGTACCCAATTGTAAAAATAATTATTAATCCCAAAACAACAGCCGAAATGATGACAATTTTCTGAGTTGTTTCTACACCTTTGTCCATACTTTTGTATAAATTTAGTATACTATAAATATGCAAATCTATTTAGCAAGTGACCATGCGGGTTTTTTCTTGAAAGAAATAGTTAAAAATGACTTATTGAAACGGGGTTTTTTAGTAGAAGATTTTGGAGCTACAAGCTATAATGAAACTGACGATTATCCGGACTTCATTTATCCTTGTGTTAAAAAATATATACAAAAGACAAATGGAGATTTGAAAAAGGGGATTGCCATTGTTTTTGGAGGAAGTGGTACAGGCGAGGCGATAGTTGCAAATAAAATTAAAAAGGCAAGAACGGTTATTTGTAATTCTAATTTTAATAACTTTGAAATTGTAAAACTGGGAAGGCTGCACAACAATTGCAATGTCCTCTCTATAGGGGCTAGATTCCTTAGTGAGGCGGAGGTTTTGCTATCCATAAAGATTTTCATGACGACTGTGTTTGAGGGTGGGAGGCATACAAAAAGGGTTTTAAAGGTGGATATGATAGAATAGCTTTAATATGAAAGATAAAATAGTTCCTAGTGCTCCGTTTAAAAACTATAATGAGATAGAGAGTTTGGCAAATAAGGTCAGTGGAAAACTGCATAGAATACAAGTGGATATTTGTGATGGGGAGTATGTACCTAGTGTATCTTGGCCATTTACAGAGTGGGCAAAACATGACTTTGAAGAATTAAAAAACAAGAAGGACTTAGATGTCTTTCTCCCGCATTGGGAGGAAATAAACTACTCTGCCGACCTTATGTGTTTACATCCAGAAAAGTATATTGAAACCTTGGTGGCTTATGGGTTTGACGAGATAATTGTACACTTTAGAAGTTTGGACGAAACTAATTTTTTGAGAATATTAGAATTGGTGGAAAAGTTTAACCTTAACTTGTTTTTGGCTGTAGACGTTAAAACAGATTTAAATGTTTTTATGGATTTCTTAGGAAAGAATAATTTTGAATACTTGCATAAACTCAATGGAGTGCAGGCTATGGGAATAGAAAAAATTGGTTTCCAAGGGCAAGTGCTGGATCCAAAGAGTTTGGAGATAGTGGCGACTATAAAATCAAAATTTCCTGAAATAATAATTTCTTTTGATGGGGCTATAAACGACGCCTCTGCAGACAGTATTAAAAGGGCTGGTGCGGATGTTTTTTGTGTGGGTTCGTATTTAACAAAAACGAGATTTTTCTCAGAAGACTTACAGGTTTTAAAGGATATTTTAAGAGAAGATCTGGTATAATTGGGTAAACACATCAAGTCACCACAAGTTATTTCTTATAACTTACTCCCCCCGGTGGCTTGATGTGTTTTGGTTTTTCAGATATGGCTTTTACAGTATTTCAGCAAAATGTCAGCGATTTTCTCAGAAGCATCATACTTGGCGCTTTCTCTGGCAGAGGCAGACATACGAGCCAATGATTTATTATCCTGTAGGAGTTTAAGAATTTCATTTTGTAAGATGTGCGGGGTTAGGTTTTTCTCTTCTACAACAATTGCCGCTCCACGACGCATGGCAGCAAAAGCATTGGATGTTTGGTCTCGTGAAATTTCCTCACGAATTGGGATTAAAATAGTAGGCACTCCCCACATAAAAGTTTCAAGAATTTGAGAGCCAGCTCTCATTATTATTAAAGAGGAATTTTCGTAAATATGACGCATCTCTGCCTCGTTGAAAAAATCTTGGGCATAATAGTTGCCTTTAAAGTCAAATGGTTTTAAAAGTTCATCGGCTGAATGTTTGGTAATAGTAAAATTTTCTTTTCCTGTTTGATGTATGAGCTGGGCAAATGGTAAAATAAATGGAAGCCCTGCTAAAATACTTTCGTTTACAGTCTGGGAACCCTGTGAGCCTCCGAGGATACCTATAACTGGTAAAGACTTTTGGAGTACAGGAAAACCACTTCCTACTTTCTGCTCCGCTGAAGGTAAATATTTATACATTGGGTTCATAATTCTTCTTGTTGGTACACCTGTATCCATTATTTTCTCCTCCTTGATGTGGGTACTATTTAGAAAATACTTACCTCCTTCAGCCCAGCCGACAGCTACAAGTTTTGCATAATGCGCAAATTTTAAAGACACTCGACCAGGTACAACATCAGAGTCATGTTCTACGACAGGGATACGCAAAATGCGTGCCGCAAACAAAACAGGAAAAGCCGTGTATCCTCCTTTTGAAAAAATAACGTCAGGGTAAACTATAGGCAATTTTAATAATGAAATAAAAATACCGTAGGCAATTTTGAAATAATCGAAGAAATTTTGACCGGAGGCATAAATGCGATTTTTCCCAGCAGGAACATGGACATAGTTGATATGACAAGAGCTTAAATGTTGTTCGCTGTATTTGTTTGGTCCAAAATAATAGAGGTGCAAATCTTCTTTCTTGTATCTTTCACGCAATACTTCTGCCACTGCAATAAGTGGGAAAAAGTGCCCGCCTGTGCCACCACCAACTAATCCTATTCTCATATGTTTATAAATTTAAGTATACAATATTAAACATAAAAACTATAAATCTTTTAAAGCAAATCTTTGTTCGTCTGTATAAGTAAAGTTTACAAATTCTGTAGAATTAATTTTGACAAAATGAGCCAAGGTCATTTCTCCGTTACTCCACTTTCTGTACTTTTCAAATATCTCAAAAATTTTAGCTCTTTGCATTTTGGTAACTGGTCCTTCCTTCTCAATTTCACTTGGCGTCATTCTTAAAAGGGTGATAGCTTGGTTTATACCTTCCGAGACAAAAAGCGTTTCTGCCCATGAGGCTCTGTCCTCAAGTGGTTCACTTCTGCCGTATGAATTACTGAAAATATCTGTGTGTAAGTCTTTCGGGGTGCTGGCATATTTTTCACGTCCAACATATGGATCACAAGCGCAGTATTTTAGATGCTCAGCTTTCCACTCATTGTCAGGTTTGTCGTAGCCATCATGGATGTATTCTAAGTGATGAAAAATTTCATGATGTATGGTGGCTCCGTTTGGTAGATCTTTGTTGGTCATGTTTATTAAAATATCCCCAGGGTAAATTGTAGCTGGGTAATATATGCCACCAGGCTTTTTAATATCCCCACTATGATCTAGATTTTCAACAAAACGAATAACTAGCTTTTCATTTTTAAATACTCCTTTAGGGTAAGCTCGCAATTCAAAAATTAATTTACTTAAGGCAGATTTCATTTTTTTGCTTTCCACTTGGCTATAGGTAGTATCATGGGGAGGGCTAACTGTGTTTGTGGTTACAACGATTTTGTACTCTGACCAAAGATATTCTCTGGCTGCTTTGATTCCAATATCATTTTCAAATCCTAAACTCGGGTCCTCAGCTGCAATATATTCAGAAAGTTTCTTGTGACGCTCTCGGTAGTAGACTTGTCCCAACATCGTTGACCCGAGGACGCCAGCTACAACTGGGGTTGCCACAAATCCGAGGGCAACATTTTTGACTACTTCGAGAAAACCTCGTTTTGTAATTGGTAATTTATCCATAGTTTTAATGTTCAACAGTGCGGGTGTGTATCTGAGCGCAAAGTCCAAGCATTGCCATGGTTATGATAATAGAAGTAGAACCATGTGAGATGAGTGGAAGTGGAACCCCAGTAAAAGGTATAGCCCCAGAAGCAGACCCAGTATTTAAAAAAGTCTGAGTTAAAATTATTATACCCGTACCAGATAAAACTCCTTTTTCCCAGGGGTCACGTACTCCATAAGATAAAAATAGCAAACGTGAGGCCAGAGATATTATTAATAATAAAATAAAAAGAGAGCCAACAAAACCAAATTCTTCTCCTATAACTGCAAAAATAGAGTCACCTACAGTTTCAGGTAAATAGTGGTATTTTTGTGTACTTTTCCCAAAGCCGTCCCCCCAAATTCCCCCAGACCCAAGCGATATTTTGGTTTGATTGGCTTGATAGTTTTGGTCGGAAGTATTTTTTTCTGGGTATAAAAAAGTATTTACCCGTTCTTTGGCATGAGGGTAAAAATTGTAAAAGCCTACA
Organism: bacterium; assembly: GCA_043719155.1. Lineage (GTDB taxonomy): Bacteria > Patescibacteriota > Minisyncoccia > Phycocordibacterales > UBA5272 > JBBQKQ01. The sequence goes on from JAYSUJ010000018.1 coordinate 8,515, forward strand.
AAAACCGGTACAGCACAAAGCATTATTATTAATATGTCTTTAAGTTTGGCATTTATCAAAAAGAAAATACCAAAAATACCAGCCAAGATAATAGTCGAAGTTCCTAGGTCTGGCTCCTTTAAAACTAAAAAAACAGTGGAAGAAACTAATAAGGCTGGGAGTATCCTGAATTTCCAGTTATTAAATTGAGAGTGGAAGTGGCTGTAAAAAGCGGAAAGAAAAAGTATGGAAGAGTATTTTAAGATTTCACTCGGCTGAAATGAAAACCCAAAAATCTCTATCCACCTTCTGGCACCTCCGTGGGAAATGCCAATGCTGGGAACTAGGGTGAGAGCACAAAGAATTATAGCTACTAGAAAAATGAAAGGAGAGAAATTCTTTATTATTTTCTGGGGAAAAAAAGCCGCAGAGAAAAAAGCCAAACTTCCTAGCAATATCCCAAACATAAATTGGTTTTGGACTATCGCGTAAAACTTGGCTTCGTAACGAGCCATAACTCCAAGTGAAGCCGAGAAGAAAATTATGAATCCTAAAAACAAAATAGTAAAGGTGAGAAGGGTAATGTAGGAGTCAAATTTGTTGCGTCGTAAAAATTCTTTAAACATGTTATGTTAGTTTAACAGATTATTGTATCACGCCAAATCTAATTTTGTCTAAAATTTTGTAAACTGAACTGGGGTAGGCTCGCTTTGTTTCAGCGTTTACATTTTCTAAAAAGTTGCTCACCTCTTTACTATAAGGACTAATATTTGAGCTACAGTTTTTATTAGTAAATTTTGTATTTGAAAGTAGAATTCCAGAAAACATGTATCCAGGGGCAAATTTGTAACATCTATTATTTTCAATATCTGTTAGGCAGCATTCAAAAGTCTTAGTCAAGGTTCTTACTTCACCAAGATAGCATGAGTCTTTACTGACATTTTCCAAGCCATTGTAAAAAAGTTTTGCCGGCTTATCTTTTGTAAAATCAACAACTTCGATCAAGAATTGTTGTTGGCTTTTCGGCATTACTTGCTTTGCTTCGATGAACTTTTTACCATTATCATTTCCGACCTTTCCAGGTTCATAAGCTACAATGCATTTTTCTAGTTTAGTAATTTTTCCCGAAGAGGGATAGGGTTTTAAGATTTTTTTTTCCAAATTTTGTGCCTGAGTATTATCAAATGTGAAAAAGTAAAGTACAAAACCAAATATAAAAAAACAAAAAACTAATAAAGTATTGAAAATTTTCATAAATAGAGTTTAACAGATTTTATGAAACAAATTTTAAAAAAAGAAAAAGCCCGGGTCTCCATACCGGGCTTCTGTTTGAGGAGTTTTTTTGGATCAGGTGCCGCTTCGGGTTAGCGAGGCGGGGTTCCGGTTTGCATCAGGTACACGAAGTACCCTATGATGCCAACGACGATCACCCAGAAGGTGACAGTCATCCACATGGGCGGAACTGAGTTTTTGCTCAGTTGGCTCACGGCTTTTTCGGGGACTTTTGCCGGAGCTGGGGCTTTCGCCTCAGCTTTCACTTCCGCCTTGGGGGCGGGAGGGGTCGCAGCTTTCGCTGCGACAGGCGCATCTGCCTTAGGGGCAGAAACGACCGATGCAGGGGCATTGGGGCGTGGGCCCTTCTGCTGCTGCTGTTGGTTGCCACCGTTTTTGGCTGCTTGCTGATCGGCCATTGTAGTCTCCTACCTGTCCACTTTGGGGGTTGAAGTTTGGATTGTGGACAGTACATATATACTACCACTTTCAAAATAAAAGTCAAGTATTTGGAAAAGACTTTAAAGTGACCCAGCCAGCGCTACGATAACTCCAACAAATGAACACATAATAGCTGCCAACCAATAACGCATAACCACAGTGTGTGAGGCTACACCATTGGCCTGAAAATGGTGATGTAGCGGTGCCACTGTAAACATTTTCTTACCTAAAAACTTTTTTGAAAATATTTGTAAAAAAGAGGAAGCCGGACCTGACAAGAGAGGTAGGGCAATGATAGGTAAAACAAAAATTTGGTTGGTAAGTATTGCTACTAAAGTAAGAGTTGTGGAAAGTGAGAGTAGGCCTGTTTCAGAGTTGTAAAATTTGGCAGGCATGATGTTGTACCAAAGAAAAGCTGTCGAAGAGCCAACAATAGCTAGACAAAGGGCGGCGATGTTTATCTGGTCTTGGGCAATGGCGATGATGCCGAAACTGGCAAAGGCAATAGCAAAAAGTCCACCAGACAAGCCGTCTATTCCGTCAATAACTGAAACTGTAGACATGATGACTATGGCTAAAATGATAAGCGGGACAATTAAAAAGCCAATATTTAAAAGTCCAAAAAAAGGAATAAAAACCTCTACAAAAACTAGTTTTACATAAAACCACCAAGCTACAAAAATTGAAAGTAAAAAGACTGTGAGTATTCTCCATTTAAAAGAAAGACCTTTGTCACCAATTAAAAAAACTTTTTTTCCACAACTAGAGATGTCGTCTATAGCCCCGAGTACACCTGTGAAAACCATAGCAAAAAGGATAAGCCAAGTTTGGTTTCGAGATACAAAGTCTATTTTATTTATAAATGGTATGTACTCGGCTAAAATCCAAAATACCGAAGCGACAATAAATACAGACGCCCAGATGATGACCCCGCCAAGACGTGGGGTAGATTTATAGTCTTCACCATGAATTTTTTTTGTTTCTACCGCATCACTGCCGTCGAGGGATTTTTCGACATGTCTTTGCTTGCACATTTTATGTTTTACAAGAAGTTTTATAAAAGCTGGGGCAATAGAAATAGCCAAGGTAAAAGATGCAAGGGTAGCAAGTAATATTTTAATAGTATTTATAGTCATAACTTGCACAAGCATATCATATTTACAGCTCTAAATGGTTGCGAATAATAAACTTAGTCAAATGTATCCCAAACTGCCATGAACCAAGTAAGGTAAAAAAGTAAAAGATGATCTTTGGGACTTCAATTGTAAAAATCCAAGGACTGTTAAGTAGGTAAAGTGAAAAAAGCATAATCGACAGGCCACTAATAATAGCTCCGGCATCTATTATCCATGCATACCAGGCGTGGTAGACAGCTTTTTTTCCGGCACGCTTTGTGTAAAATTTGTAGAAAACAAAAGTTTGGATAGTTAAGAAGAGAATTAAAGTAATGAGGTGTGTGGTCATGTTTATTTTACGTTTTTATGTTGAGACCTTTCAATAGTTCGTTGATCCTGGCTTTAGCGCCAGAATTTGCAGGTTTGGTTTCAGAAGATAATTTCTCTGCTTCTAGAACTAGATCTGCTAATCTGGTTTGTATGTGAGTAATTTTTTCTATCAGCTCGCTTGCAGTTTTTTCATCTCTAATTTCACTTTGGGCTAAAAGAGAAAGCTCTTTTTCTATTTTGTTCATAATGTCAATAATGCTCTGCTCTGGATTTGTTTTATTGTTTGCTCGTTCGAGCAATCGTTTTCTAAAAAAACGTCTTGCCGAAGAGTCTTCCATTGAGCCGCGAATGAGCCTCAAAGAGTTTTTAAGTGTAAAGATAAAAAGAAAAATTTGCAACCAAGAGTTTGCAACTTCTTTTCCGTACGCTTTTTCCAGCTTTTCGGCCAGAGCTTTCTCGGACTCACTATAAGTTTTTTTTAAGTCAAATCTATTTTTGAAAAGGCTATCTTTAAGTCTTCCTGCAGATTCTAAAAATTTACCTGGTAAGTCTAGCCCCTTTCTTTTTTGTATTATAGAACCAAGTTTTCTCTCTAGGATTTCGATTTCAGTTGGGTTGAAACCTGTGAAATCTTGGATTTCGTCTTTTGCAGTAAATACACTAAGAGCTGCCAGCATTACAGATGCTGTATAGGCAACAGATAGGTTGGCAAAGCTTCTTTTTTCTCTTGGTTGGTTTGTGGGCGAGTCTGGGGACATATTTCTAATTTTAAAAAGTATATACGAGATTTCTTGAAGTAACAATAAGAGAAAGATATCTATTAAATTTGCACAGGACTACTTTCTCCACATTTGAGCTTAATTTTGCTGGCTCTTTATCTTTTTTCAAACTATACTATTTTTATAACAAAATATTTTTACATGACAGAAACCGCTAAGCCAACCTCAACACCTCCAGATTCGGATCTGCAAAAACTGTCAAAGTTGAGTAGGAGGACAAATAATGCTGGTGTGGTGGAGACAAAATTAAACCTGATAGAAACAATTTTGGATGAAGCGATTAACGACTTGAAGGTAGAGCTTGCAAAGCCTGATATAGATAATTCCCAGATTCAAGTTTTTTTAAGTGATGTAAATTTAATAAAAGCCGGTTTTGAAGAAGGTTTTACTAAAAAGGGAAGTGATCCTAGAATTCGAGACCAAAAATATGCAAAGATTAGTGATGAAGATTTGACTTCAATTGTAGCAAGATTTACAGAAGCTGCGAAAGAAATGCTTGCGAGAACTGAAGGCAAGAAAGCAGTAGCAGTAGAATTAAAAAATCTAGAAATTAATAAACCCCAAAAGTCAGGAGCTAAAACCAAAGAAAAACCAGAACCAGAACAACCAAAAGAAGGAGAAAGAAGCCCGGCTGACTTGGATGCGGAAGCTACAAAAAAAGAGCAAGAAAGGTTTGAACAAATGAAGATTAGGATGAGAGCTGGGGCTCTTGCTATAGAGGAATTGTTGCGTGACCCTATTTTTGGTACTAATCCTACAGATGTAGAGAAAAATCTCATTAGGCTTTCTGGTGGTAAACAAAATGCCTATAAAAGCTGTGTTGAGGCTAAAGGCATATTTTTTGAAATATCAAGAGGAAAAAAGGGAATGGATTTAAATGCTAAAGATCCAGAAGACTGTGAAGATTTTATAAATTTTTTAAAAGACTTAAAAAAACGTCGTGAGGATGAAATAGGTGTAGATAAAAAAAGGGTTACGAGTTTAGCTCCTTTGTTTATGGAGGTTGATGCATTTCTATCTAGACATGATATTGGGGAGTATTTGGAATTAAATAAAATAGATGAGTTGACAACTGCTCGGGAAGAATTGGAAAGGGACGCACTGGATATGACAAAAGAAGATGCGACAGTTCAAGTTGCTAAAGACAAGGTTACAGTCCTTTTGGGTGCCCTTGGTGAAGAATACAAAAAGAAAAACCTATCTTCTTTTGCATTGGCCACAGAAGCCAGAGACAAGCTTTTACCTAGAATAGATGAATATATCGAAATAAAAGGTGGTGCAAGCGGAATAGAAAGTTTTGATACAGTAGAGAAAATGCAAGAGTTGATGGACAGTGCGGTGAGTGATTCGAATAATCATAAAGTAAAACAAGGAACTAGTGCTTATCTTTTATTAAAAATTGATGATGTGCCAAATTTTGGACCGGTTGAAAGGTTGAACATATTGGGACGAGATTTTAATGGCGGTTTAGCTGTCCAAGATAGATCTAGTTTAATTCGTTATATAATTTCTCAAAAATTGAGGTTACATTTCTCTGAAAAGCAAAAGAAAGTGGTAGAAGACAAAGCCGAGTCTATAAAAACAAGTGCTGTGCGTTTTGCAAAGCTGCGTTCTTGGATTGCCAAAAAAGAGGTGGTAGAAAGGATAAGGGGAAGTGCAAGAGGTGCTAGCATGGGTCTAACTAGGGGAATTTACGAAAAAGCTCTGGACAAAGGTTATGGAAGAACTGTAAAGTTGTTTGATAAAATTGGGGCTTTGATTGAGGGTAATGAGATGAGAAACGCAAGATTGTTGCAAGTAAGGCTAAATTTGGCTGAGCGACACGCCAACAATATAACTAAGTCTGCTCAGATTTACAACAAGTTTTATACAAATTTAGACAATTTGGATGCTGGTGACAAAGCGGCTTTTACAGGTGTATTTACAGCTGTTGCAGCCATGGGAATAGTTTTAGGTGGACCACAATTGGCTATGGTAGGTTTGTCCAAGAGTACTTGGGCCGGTTTCGGGGCCTATTCGTTTCTGCAGGCAGCTATACCAGCAACCATTAGAGGCAAGTCGATGTGGACTAAAAATGTTTTCAACGGAGAGAAAAGGGGGAGGTTAAAAGCTGTGAAGTCGGCTGTTGGACAGTTCGCAGTCTCGCTACTTATGGGACGATTTGTGGCGCCAGTTATTGCTGAGGTCTATCAGGCAAGTTTCGAATCTTTTTATGATACCCTGTCAGACACTTTCGGTTGGTACAAAAATAGTGCAAGCTCTATAGATATTAATGACCCAAAACTTGCAGTAGGGGTAGGCATAATGCGTCATGCAGGTTTAAGTGACAATGATATTTCTGAAGCAATAAAGACTAAGGGTAAAAGTTTGACTAGTATAGCAGGCATTGAGACAGTGGCGTTTTCCTACATGTCGCAGACTTCCGGCTTGATGAATAATGTAAATGACCCTGTAGTAGAACTTGAAACTCCTGCAGCAAAAAAAGAAAGAGGGATAGTTGCTAGGATAGGAGGACTGTGGAGAAAAGGGGTAGATGCTGTTGGTGAAGCAAAGGACATAGTTCAAGAAAAGACTGGTTTTGGTAAAAAAAGTGTGGAGGTAGCAGAAAAGCCAGTTGGCGTACCTCTAACGCCTGAGGCTACTGCAGCAGATAAATTTAAAACTTTTAGGCTGAACGACAGAACTGACATAGAGAGAGCAACTAATGTAAGTCCAAAAGATGTTGCAAAGATGAACGGCGAAATAAAACGAGTTGACCCAAATTATTTCTCCTACTTTAAATCCAATGTCTTTAGTGGTCTAAATGATGTGCATTTTACAGCTATGACAAAAGACCAGTGGGGTGTGGCAGTAGAGTCGGGTGCCTTAGAGGTTGCAAATAGACCTTATTTGGCTTACGCAAAGCTTAGTAAAGAAACTTTGCAAATCATGCTTGACCACATTAAAAAAAGTCCAGAATTGCAAAAAGATTTTTTTAATGACAAAGCTTTTTTTGCGAAGATGATTCAAAATTCACAAATGGCTACGGTTGACCAAACTAGGTTTATTGCTGCTAATTTTAAAGTGGACGCAAGTGGTAAATTAACTCCGAAGGTCTTAAGTGAGACAACTGCAGCGCCTGCGGTAAAGCTTAAAAGAAGTGGTGCTGTAGACCCAGGACCGAAGCCTGTGGCAGAAGTACCGACGTCTAAAGGAAACCCAAATGTTGGTAAACAAACATCACAGGATTTACCTGACAACAGTCAAAAGGCACCTTCAGAGTTGAAGGCTACAATTACGCCAGTAGAAATCACTAAGGGAAACTTTATGCAGCAGCTAGCGAGATTAAAAAACTATGACGGAAATATAGAAAACGCAAAAGTAATTGTAGGTTCTTGGAAGCCAGAGCACATAGCAGCTCTTGGGGCTAGCGAAGCAAAAGATATAGATCCAAGATATGTAAGTCTTTTTACCAAAACTCAAAAACTAGCCCTCTCGAGAGAGGCGATAGAAAACTTTAAACCAGAGTTATGGAACATAGTAAAGCTGAGTGATTTTGATTTGTTCAGATTTTCTAATACTGGAATGAGTTTAATAAGAGATGTAAAACTGAGCAGACAATCGTTGTTCAATGTTTTTCATAACTTAGACAAGTTAGATTTGCGAAGTTTAGATACAAATTTTAAACAAACAAATGCAGTTATGAGTTTCAGGCCAACCCAGGCGGCTTTGGATGCCTTACTGAAAAACTATTTAGGTGAAGGGGGTGAAGGAAAGACTCAAGGTATGACTGACCGGAGTATAAACTCACTACTAACTTCAACTGACAAAAACCCAGGTTTTAGAATTCAAAATGGAAAGGCTGTTCCAAATTGGGAAATGCCCATAAATACTAATCTGAGTACTCCTAGATTTAAAATTGGTCCAGACCAGATAAATAGTCTAATGATGAATACTTCAAGATTAACAATTGAGAAAAAACTTAGTTTTTTGACTGATGCAAGTACTAAAGGAAGTATCGATGACGGAATTTTGCATAATATAGACGAAAGAAACATGTCTGAGATGCTGGGCAAATTGAACGGAGACGTTGGACAAATGTTTAAGCTAGATCATACACCTGAGCGGCTAGATGGAATATTCCTAGATGCGGAAGCTAAATTGAAACCAATATTCAAACTTGGGCCAGATCAGCTGAAAATAATAGCAGAGCTAAACGACAGAGGTATTTGGGTAAAGCACGACTTCCAATTCCGTGAGCTCGAGGCAGCTAGGGCGAGACCGTTCTGGTCACCAACTTCAGCAAAGGCTAGTACTGGTTTTCCAGTTCAAGGCACACCTAAAAATCCAGACCCCAACACTACTTCCCCAAGTATAGTACCTCCTGCACCGCCTGAGGTTGCTGAACCAGTACCAAATTTAAAACCAAGAACAGGCCCTGCTGCAGCACTCAAACCGTCAGTTGTGGCACCAGTACAAGCTCAAGTAGATGTACCTAAACCAATAGATCCTCAAGGAGTTCCCAGTATACTCAGACCGACAGTCAAGTTGAATCCTGTTGATACTCCCAATATGGTAAGCCGGCCTTTTGTTCCAACTGAAAATAATCCAATGCCTGGTGTGGTTGTTGACGGAACTAAAGAAAGGTCTAGTGTCTTTACAGAACCACTTCAAAATAGAAGGGTTCAAACTATAGAAATTCCAAAGGCTGTACCACAAGCACCGGTCTCAATACCAAGTTACCCAGAGGTGACAACAACTCAGCCAAACATATCTACAAATTTAAGCTTTTCTGAACAATTGTTAAAGACTGAGATTTCAAACACTAAGGTTGATCTGTCAGGGGAAAAAGGAGCTGAGGGAGCGATCATGGATTATTTAGAAGATTATGGTAAAAAAACAGGTTTAAGATTGTCGGAAAAACAAATTAATACTGCTGCAAGAAATGTTACAATGACTCGCCCTTTCGAATTCTTGAAAGTAGTTGAGGAGCAGGCCTTAGTAGAAGGTGAACCAATAAATTCTGAATTCAAAAAAATGCTGGCAGCCTTAAAAACTGGTAAGAAAATTGATGAGGATGTCCTTAATAGGTTTTACGCTAGAAACATACCAAATGTAACTTTAAAGGGAGCGCAAATTCAAAAACTCTTAGAACAGCAAATTACTTCTTCTGCAAGTGGGACAAAAGTTACTAGTTCTATGCGAAGTTTTCTTGGGGACACAAGTAAAGTGGGTAAGACTTTTAGTCAGTTAGTTTCAGAGTCTCCAATAAAAGTTGGTACAAACTCAGATGCAAAGCTAGATACAACGAAAGAAATGGGCGAGACAAGAGCCTCTAAAAGAGAAGGTTCTAGCGATATAACGACTGAACCTATACAGAGGCAAGTTGGAAAACCTTTTAATTTAGTTGAAGCTGAAAGTGGTAGTAAGGTCGTGCTACGAGGTTCGAGTTATGAAAGAGCTAATGGTAAAGATATGGGCTTTTACCAATCTGGAAAAGTTAATTTAAACTTAAATTTAGAAATTGAAAAGAATGGATCCAAGGCAGAGATTATTTTGAGTGAAGGGCTTAAATTTAAAGCAGCTTTATCGGGTCTTTTCGATGGTTTGTACTATGTCTCAGACAGATTTACTGTGTTAACGCCCAATGGAGGACAAAACCCTGCAGAAGCTATAAAGTTGCACTGGACAACTTTATCAGCAAATCAGAGAATGAAGTTTATTGACTTGGTCGAAGAGGCAATAAAGGCAAAGATTAGCGCCTCAAATAGGAGTGAGAATGATAAAGGCTTGGTTGTAAAAGCTATTTCGGAGCTATTTGGTATCAAATCTCCAAAAGTTTTTGACTTGTCTACACAAAATGTAACTACAAGGTTATTTAAGCCAAGTGACCAAAATTTTGCAAAAGTATTTAGTGGGATTGATCTTGCTAAATTATTCACAAAAGTTAAAACTAATTAAAAAAATATGAATCAAAAAGACATTGCAAAACTAATAGAGGAATTTTTCCTAAAAAACTTTCCGGAAATATCGCGGGCAGAGGCGGATGATTTAGTGCAAGACATAGGTGAAACTATTACAGTTGAAGCCCTGGTCGCCCTGGTTGAAAAGATTACGGAAAAAGATTCAGAAAAAGGCAAGGGAGTAAACAAAATAATTTTGGAAGACACAAAAAACAGTGCCATAGGGGAAATTTCAAAAATTTGTGAGGATTTAGGTATAGACGTTTTACAGATTTACAAGGATGTAGCTAAAGATGTAATAGAGGATGTAATGAGGGTTGATTAGTTCTTCAAAATAATTGGCAATAGTTTCACCAGCTTTTTAACATCATCAAAACGACCTTCTTTTGTAGACCCCATAACTAGGACCACGTAGGCCTGGCCTGGCTCTGGCGAAACAACAACCCCCAAGTTTCCTCCAGCTTCAAAAGTAAAACCGGTTTTAGACGCCATGATACCAAAGGTATTGTTGGCGCTGTGATTGGTGTTTTTTATCATTCCGTCTGTAGTTTCCAGCTCCTCAAACTTGGTATATTCAAAAACATCTCTATATTTTTCATACATTACAGCAAACATTTTAGCAACACTTTCCGAGCTTCCTATATTCGAGGCTGTACTGTTATTATTGTCTAAACCTGTAAGATTGGTGAGTCGTAAGTCAGAAATTCCAAAACTTTGAATAAATTTATTTGAGTCTTCCAATAAATCTTTGCCGAAGGAAAAATTGTAAATATAGCCAAGAGAGTCTGCATCTTCATTTGAAGATTGGACTAGAGCTTTTTTTATTTTTAGTTTTGTGTCTTCTCGAATTTCAATTTTATTTTTCTTGGCAGTGTCCAAAAGTGTTCCAACTGTGATGATTTTTGTAAGAGAAGCAATGGGGAGCAGCTCTAAAGCATTTTGACTTCGTACTACTTTGTTGTTATTTATATCGTAAATAACGTACGCTTTTGCCAAAATATTTGTCTTTATGTTTTCTGGCAAATTTTTTCGTATGACTAGGTCAGCGGAAACTTGTTGCAGTGCTGGCTCTTGGGCTGGTTCTGCAAAAACTGGGTTAGAGTAGATCAGGATTGTGTAAATTAAAAGCAGAAAGAAACCAAGTAAAAGTAGATAGAATAAAATTTTAGTGTGTTCTCTCTTAAGTTTCATAAAGTTTTAGCCCTCTATCAGAGTTGCAAGTTTTTGCGAAATCTCAAGCTGGTCTTTTATACTTTCCACGTTTTCGGCGTTTAAGTATTTTAAAGTTTCTATGGAGGGTGAATATATTTTTCTGCTTTTAGTTTCAGTTTTCTCAATGATGCCTCTGGTTAAAAGAGTTTTGATAGACCTGCTAGAGTCTACACCACGGATAAAGTCTATCTCAGCTTTGGTTGAGTTGTTTTTATAAATAACTACAGACAGGGTTTGTAGGGCAGACTCTGAAAGCTCGCTCTTTAGCTCCTCGATTTTATTTTTATGCAAAAGATTTGAGATTTCAGAGTCCAAAACAATTTCCAACGAAGTGTTATTCTCCACCAATTTTAAATTTAAAATTGCTAGTAAGTTGCGAACCTCCAAAACATTTTCTTGTACTTCCGTATCTGCAATGTTTAAAATTTTAGCTATATCTACTTTTTTTGTAGCCCCACCTTCTGAAAGAAGTATTTGTATTATTTTTTGGGCTGAAGTGGGGAGCATAAATAATAATAATTTGTTTAGATTTTAGGATTCTGAAATGAGTATATCAGAGAAATTTTCACTTTGGTCCACCTGGATTTCCCCAATTTTGACCAACTCTAAAACAGCTAAAAAAAGAATAACCACATTCCTCTTATTCTTTTCTCGAAGTCTTTCGTCGCCACCGTCAGCGCTACCACCACTGAGGTTTTTGAAGTTTAAGTTTTTGATTCTGTTTATGAGTTTTCGCACATGGGAAAGTGCGTCCTCTATTTTTAAAGTCTTGTGAATTTTTACCTCTTTTTTCTCTTCTTCTTTTGGGGCTATATCCTCTAGTCTGTTTAAGATGTACAAATGAAAATATCCAAGGTCCATGGTGGGAGAAGGTACAAATATTTTTTGCTCATTTTTGCTATTTACTTTTGCCGGTCTTAAAATTTTTTTAGCCCAAAAATCTTTAATATTTTTCTGTCCGGTTTTGAGTAGGGCAAAAGCCTGAAGTTGATTTTCTAATATTTGTATATCTCTGTCCTCTTCTTCCGAAAGCTCTAGTTCAGGGATGAGGGATTTTGATTTTAATAAAATTAAAACTGAGGCAATAGATATAAAGTGAGTAACTTCTTCTTTCTCGATTTGCTTTAAATTTTGAACATAGCTAATAAAATCTTCAGTGATAGATACTAAAGAAAACTCTGAGATGCTCAGCTTTTTCTCCTCTATCAGCTCATAAAGTTTGGCGATTGGTCCAACAAATTTTTCGGTGTTTACACTGTGCTGCATTTAAAAAGAGTTTAACATTAAATACTTTTAACACGTACTTTTACATTTCTATCTTTGTCGATTTTCGGTAGACGGATAATCAGTAGTCCATGTTTTTCTACAGCCTCAGCGTCATCCACGGCAATATCGTTTGGCAGCTCGACAGTTCTAGAAAACTGGCCCCAGTACAGCTCTTGCACGATATAGTCGTCAGACTTAATGTGGGTGTTAGCCTCACGTTTCCCAGATACGGTGATAGTGTTGTGAGTTGTGGCGATATGTAAATCCTCTGGTTTCACCCCGGCTATCATGGCCTCAATAATTATTTCCTTTGGGGTTTCATAGACGTCAACAGAAAGCTCACCAACCCCAGACTCCTCTTCGTCGTAAACCACGGGCTTCTTTTTAGTTTCATGTATCTCTACTTCTTGTCCTTCCTCGGAAGTTTTAGTGTTACCAAATCTAGAAAATATGTTCATGTATACAGTTTACCTTTATTGTGAAACTTTGCAATTTTCTGAGTGTGGAAAGAAATCTATCTTAATAAAACTCTGGCCAAGTTTCCACCATCAACAGCTTTTCGTGTCCTAAAAATTCTGTCCAAATTACTTCTGTAACAAATGGCATGAAGGGATGGAGTAGCTTTAATTGAGTTTCCATTAAAATTTTCAAAGTAGATTTCCTAGAGTTTATTTCTTCGGGGGTAGATTTTTCTTCTCGGTTCTCAATTATTATTTTTGATTCCTCGATGATCTCGTCAGCAAACCTTTTCCAAAAGAATTGATAGAGTCTGTCAGAGGCGAGATGTAGATTAAAGTTTTCTAAATCTTTAGTGGTTTCGCGAATCATGGTGTCTAACTCTCTTAAAATCAACTCATCTTTGTCTGTCTTTTTGAGATCAGTTGTGATGTCGTCAGTAAAAACACCTTTCATTTCAAGGAATTTTGTAGCATTCCAGATTTTATTTGCAAAATGTTTATAGCCTTTTACCTTGTCTTCTGACAGTTTCGTGTCATTGCCTGCAGCGTTTCCGACCAGCAGACTCATACGAGTTGCGTCGGCCCCATATTTATCAATTAGAGTTACTGGGTCTATGATGTTTCCTAAACTTTTAGACATTTTTAAACCTTTCGAGTCTCGCACTAAACCGTGAAAGTACACATGTTTGAACGGTATCTCGCCCAAAAGGTAGGTTGACATCAAGATCATTCTAGAAACCCAGAAAGGTAAAATGTCATATCCAGTTTCTAAAACATTGGTTGGGTGATATCTTTTCAGGTCATCGGTTTGCTCTGGCCAACCTAAAGTAGAAAAGGTCCAAAGTGCTGACGAAAACCAGGTGTCCAAAGTATCCTCGTCTTGTTCCCAGTCCTCACCAGTAGGTGGTACTACGTCACAATAGATTTCTTGTTCCTGTGTGCCTTTACTTTTGTACCAAACATTTATTCTGTGTCCAAACCAAATCTGTCTAGAGATGCACCAGTCATGCAAATTGTTAACCCAATTTATGTAGATTTTTTCAAATCGGTCAGGGTTAATGATGATTTGTTTCGTATTTACGACATGCAACATTAAATCCTTCAAAGACTTCTCATCTCCAACTTTAATGCCTTCCATCTTGCTTTGTTTCACTTTTATCTTTTTGTTCACATCTACAAACCATTGCTCCATTATTTGAGGTTCTACAAATCCGTCAGTTCTTTCAGCAGTTGCGATATTGTGGGTATAGTCCTCCTCTTTTTCCACCAAGCCTTTACTTCGCAGTTTCTCAACAATTTTAGATCGGGCTTTTGATATATGTTCGCCAGAAAATTCTTGAGAAATGGGGAGGAGTTTGCCATGTTTATCTATTATTTGTTCGTAGTTTAGGTTGTGGCGCTTTGCTATTTCAAAATCCTCCTTTGAATGCCATGGAGTAATAGTCATAACTCCAGTTCCAAATTCCATGTCGATTGCTTCATCTTTTATGATCGTGGCCTCGATCGGTCCGTTGATCCATTCAACTGTCAATTTTTCGTTATGTTTAAAATTATCATATCGTTTGTCTTCGGGGTGCATTACTACATACTTATCTCCGAATTTGGTTTCAGGTCTAGCTGTTGAAATTATAAATGGTCCGTATTTAAAATAATACAACTTCGTTTTTTCTTCTTTATAAACAACCTCATCGTCAGAAATGGTGGTTTGTCCTCTTGGGTCCCAGTTTACTATTCTGTGTCCACGATAAATCAGTCCGTCGTCGTACATTCTTTTGAAAGCAGTAGCCACAGCCAAGTTTCTTTTGTCGTCCATGGTGTAAGCCTCTCTAGACCAGTCCAATGATGAGCCTATAGATCTAAACTGTGAGAAAATAGTTTTTTTACTATCAAGTGCAAAAGTGTTTACTCGTTTTAGGAGTTCTTCTCGACCCAAGTCGTGTCGGTTTTTCTTCTCAGTTTTCATGACTTCTTTTTCCACTTTACTTTGAGTGGCGATGGAGGCAGAGTCAGAACCGGGTAGCCACAAAGTAGCCTTGCCACGCATTCTTTCAAATCTAACTAAAGTATCTTCTACTGCTAACATGGCTGCGTGACCCATATGAAGGGTGCCAGTTACATTTGGAGGAGGTACGACAATTGTGTATTTTTCCTTACGTTCTTCTCCGTCAATTTTGGGTAGATTTTCAGGTGTAAAATAACCAGATTTTTCCCATTTTTCATAAATACTTTTTTCAAACTTTGTCGGCTCGTAGCCACCGTCTAAAACTTGCTTATTTGTTTTTGCCATATTTTTAGCTTTACTTTATCTTACTATATACATTCTACAACAATTATCGCCTTTAAGGCAAGGAAAAACAAGCTTTTTGTGCTATAATGCTTTAAAATCTAAATACAAAAAAGTCTTATGAAAAGAGCTCAATTTAAAGATAAAAAAATTCGGGATCAGGTTTGGGAGAAAACCGGCTGGGGAAAGGTGGCTAGTTGGTATGAAAATACCATTTCCGCGGAAAAATCTACCCAAAAAGACCTCATTTTGCCTGAGCTTTTAAAGTTTTTCCCACTCGAAAACTTAAATGGTAAAAGTGTAATAGATCTTGGTTGTGGGACAGGGTTTTTCCTTAAAGAGTTCTTGAAGGCTAAAACAGAGAAAAGTTTGGGTATAGACGTGGACACAGAACTTTTAGAGCTAGCAAATGAAAACTTGCGTCAAGAAATCGCCGACAATAAAGTGTCTTTAATGAAGGTTGATGCTACTGACCTAAAAGGAATTGGAGACAAAAGTTTTAACGTGGCTTTTGCTATCGAGTCCATCCCAAACATCAAGGACTTAAAACTTTTTGCAAAAGAAGTAAGTAGAATTTTGGAAGTTGGTGGCAAACTAATCGCGGTTGTAAATCATCCAAGTTTTCGTGTACCACAGTCAGCTGACTGGTATTTTGACAAAGACAAACAAGCCCAGGGTAGAGTGGTTTATAAATATAAAACCTCTCATACGATAAAGATAGACATGAATCCTGGAAGTAAAGTAGACAAAGTCTATACTTACACTTTTCATAGACCTTTTGAAGAGTATATGAATACCTTTATTAAAGCTGGGTTCAGTTTGTCTTTCATGAAAGAGGTATGTTCAAACAAAACTTCTCAAAAAGGTGTGAGGCAGCAAGCTGAGGATTTGGCCCGAGAAGAGATACCCATGTTTTTGTTCCTAGAATTCTCAAAAAGTAAATAAGTATAAATTCCCATGTCTTTTACGTTGTTAAGGCAAAAAACAAATGTCTTATATAGTCGGGTAAATTAAAAAAAGCTATATAAAGTATAGTTTTTTTTTCATTACTATGTCTTTTATAGCTTTACTTGACACAGTCCGATGTCTTTTAATACCATGTATACATTGAAGTAATAAAATTAATAAAAATAAACATTTAAATATTGTAATATGAGAGAAACGAGAGTAAGCAAGTTGAAATTATTAGGAGCAATGAGTGTAGTGTTTCTTGCGAGTTTCGTGGCTCAATTTAGTGCAGCTGATGCACTTGGGACAACTGAACAGAAATCACTCTATATCTACAGCCCTTATACAAACAAGGGAACAACTGTTTATTATGGCACTAGTACTGCTTCTGTTATCCCGGCTACAACGGTCTCAAGTACTACTGCAACTAGTACTTGTGTAAGTTTCATCTCTTCTTTCAATAAACAAGGTAGTAAAAGTTCTGAGGTTACAAAATTACAAATGTTCTTAAACGAGTACACGGGCTCAAATTTAAATAATTTAGGATATTTTGGTCCTGCAACAGAAATGGCTGTTAAAAATTTGCAAAATACTTATGGAGTAAAAGTTACTGGGGCGCAATATGAAAAAACAACAGCCCTAATAAACTCTTTGAAATGTGGAAAAATAGCTAAGAAAGCTATAGTAAAATATACTGCCCCTGTTAAAGTGGCTACAAAGGTGAGTGTACCAGCGGTAGTTCCAACGGCGGTAAAAACTAATGCTGTTAAAGCTATTAACATGGGAAGTGGAAATGTGGAAAAAGTAGTAAAAAATATAGTTAAAGAATATCCTGCTAAAGAGGTAAAGGTTAATACTGACATAAAAGGGAAACCAACTCTTGAAGGAAAAATACCTGCCAAAGCAACTGTAAGTGCTACTAGCACCAATTCATTCTTTTCAAATCTGCAAAGAGATTGGGAAAAGGTAAAAGAAAATTATAAAGCATACGCACTGGTGTTCTTGCTGGTTCTGGCATTGTTCTGGTTCTTGCGAAAAGCAGCAACCGAGTAAAAACAAAGCCCAAAAGCTAAATTTAAAAACAAAAAACATCACTAGTCAGTGGTGTTTTTTGTGATAAACTCTAGGAGATATATTAATAAACTTATATGACAACTGCTATGTATTTCTTTTTAATGGGAGTGACTCTATTTGTTTTACCTCAACTACTGGTCAAAGTTTTTACGAAAGAGGTTAAAATTGACTCAAAGACCATTTACTTGATTGCAGCTGGTCTGTTGCCAATGTTTTGGATTTTCGTACCTAGGGTTTATGTAAGCTTGAGAGAAGTAAATTTTTTACAACATGCAATTGGTGGTGGTGTGGCTGTAGGTTTGGTAGGTTTCTATTTGATAGAATCATTGAAAAATACATTTCCTGTCTTGCAAAAATTTCCGGCTCAGATTATTTTTACTTATCTGTTAGTTTCTGGTTTTGGGGTTGCCAATGAAATTTTAGAGTTTTTACTTGACTATCTTGGTGTGGGAATATTTTCAGCAGACAGATATGACACTTGGTTTGACTTGGTAGCTAATAGTACGGGAGCTATTTCTGTTTTTCTTCTGATTATTTTATTTAAAGGGCTGTTCAAAAGAAAAAACTAGTGTCACAGACTCTGTAAAAGAGTTGCGACACTAGAGTGTTGTCAAACAGCTGAGATTTTATCTGGGTTAGATAAAGCCGCAGCAGCCACGACTATTTTCGCCGAGCGGGCCTGGGACGATCAAGAGACCGTCGCGGTCGACACCGACTTCGCTTTGCGGGCCGCAGACGGCGCGCTCAACGTAACTGTGGTTGTCACTAGACAGGTCCACAGCAGTCTTGGCATCGCGGTGGCGTCCTGCCATACTTGGCGCTCGACGACTTGGGGTAGCGGGTATAGTTTTGGGCATGTTAACCTCTGCCGTTTATGGTTCAGCAAAATACTGAGCCATTTATTTACTCTACCAAAAGAGAATATATTTTGCAAGTAAAAACTGAAAGAAAAAACACTGGATACAAATTGTATTGCCAGATGTTTGGGTGGTGGGGGCCGAAGGCCCCCACCGTTGTTGTGTTCGACGTTGGTCGTAACCGTCAGTGGTCACTTCCAGGTCGAGATGCCGCAGCCGCTGCCGGTGATGCCCGAAATGGCGCCGATTGACATTGAGGACTTGAAGCCGATCTTCTTGATGCCGAGGCTGCAAGCCGGCGCAGTGGTCGACATGGTCTTGTGGCTGGTCTGGCCGAGAGTGCTCTTCATGGTAGTCTCCGTTTGGTTTGGACACATGAGCTTTCGGCTCATTTAGCGTTCATCTTTGAGTCGAAACTCAAAAATTTAGCTTTTCATAATATATCATAACTGATATTTTTTTGCAAATAAATTTATTGCTTTTCAATTATCCTTTATGCTATAGTTTATTTATAAAGATAAAAAGATAAGATAAAAAATATGTACACACCAAATCAAAAGATTATAGAAAAATATGCCGATGTTTTAGTAAATTTTGCTTTAAATGGAGGTAAGGGTGTAAAGAAAAATGAAACTGTTTTTCTGTTGGGTACTGAAACATCAAGGCCACTTTTTATGGCATGCGTAGCAGCAATTTCTAAGGCTGGTGCCAATGTAATAATTAACTATTTACCAGATGGTACAGATAGGTTTGGAGTAGGTAAAGATTTTATAAACAATGCTAGTCCAAAACAATTGGAGTTTTTCCCGGAAAATTATATGAAAGGCTTAGTTGCTGACATGGACCATTATCTGTACATCATATGTGAGTCAGACCCGAAAGCTTTGGAGAATGTAGACCCCAAAAAAATTGCAAAACGTCAACACTCTATGGGGCCGTTTATGGCTATGCGAGATGAGAAAGAAAAGAAAGGTAAATTTTCATGGACGCTTGGTCTTTACCCAACCGAAGGTATGGCCAAAGAGGCTGGACTAGATTTGGAGGAATATTGGGGTGAGGTCATAAAAGCTTGTTTTTTAGATAAAGAAAATCCGGCACAAGAGTGGAGAAATGTCTACAAGCAAAATTATCTAGTGCGTGACAAGCTCAACAAGTTGTCACCAAAAATAGATAGACTGCATGTTTTCGGGGAAGACGCAGACCTTTGGATTTCACTAGGTGAAAAAAGAAAGTGGGTCACTGGAGGTGGTAGAAATATCCCATCTTATGAGATTTACACCAGTCCAGACTGGCGGGGGACAGAAGGGTGGATAAAGTTTAACCAACCACTTTTCAGAACTGGTAGTAGGATAGAAGGTATAAAGTTGGTTTTTAAAAAAGGTAAAGTTGTACAAGCGACAGCAAATAAGGGGCAAGAGGTTCTCAGGGAAATGATCAAGACAAAAGATGCGGACAAGATTGGTGAATACTCTCTGACTGACAAAAGAGTTTCAAAAATAACCAAATTTATGGCCAACACTTTGTATGATGAAAACGTTGGCGGTGAGTTTGGAAATACACATTTGGCAGTTGGTAAGTCCTACTATTTTGACTGTTGTACGGGAGACGGGAAAAAAATGAAAACTAAAGACTATGAAAAGTTGGGCTTTAACTTTTCCAGTGTGCATACCGACATGATGTCGACTACAAACAGAGTTGTGACAGCTCACTTAAAAGATGGAAGTACAAAAATAATTTATAAAGATGGAATGTTTGTATTATAAGATTAAATAAAAAATATGCAAAAAAAAGTACAGGAAAATAAACAAGGAAACAAAATAGACGAAAAGTTTTTAAGTGAGCTGGGTGAGTATATAAATTTTAAAAGTATCTCAACTGACAGGGCGTACTTGGGAGAAATAGAAAAAACTGTTTTCTGGCTGAAAACGTACATAGAAAAGTCAGGTGGGAAAGTGCAGCTTTTCCAGCAAGGTAAAACAAATCCAGTTGTCTTTGGTGAGTTTAAGGTAGACGCAAAGCTGCCTACAGTTCTACTCTATGGCCATTACGACGTGCAACCAGGGGAGAAAGAAGATGGTTGGTCCACAGAACACCCTTTTAAACTTGAAATCAAAGACATTAACAAAATCTCTAGGTTGGTTGGGCGAGGGATAGTGGACAATAAAGGGCAAAATTTTATCCATCTGTTTACAATTTGTAGATTGTTTGTGGAAGAAAATTTGAAATACAACGTGAAAATAATGTTGGAAGGTAATGAAGAAAGTGGTAATGAGGATTTGCCAAATATTCTTAGAGAAAACCAAGCAGTTTTTAAATGTGATTACGTTTTAGTGTCTGACGGAGAGTTGGTTAAAAATTTCCCAGTTATGGACTCGATGCTGCGAGGTGGAGGAAACATGAAGGTATCAGTAACCACTGGGAAAAACAATTTACACTCAGGGCTTTTTGGAGGTGCAGTGCCGAGCGCGACCAATGAACTGGTTAAAATACTAAATACTCTAAAAGATAAAAATAACAAAGTTTTAGTGACGGATTTTTATAAGGGAGTTGTCTGGCCAAGTAAAAAGATTTTAGAAAATAATAAAAATCTCGGCACTTATGCTGAGGCTGTAAAACTTTCTGGGACCAAAAAACTTTTAACACTTAAAAATTTGGACCTTTACACGCAGACTGGTTGTTTACCAACTCTGGAAATATCGGGCCTAAAGGGAGGTTATATTGGTGAGGGGTTTGCAAATATTGTACCTGCAACTGCCGAGGCAAAGATAAACGTGCGAGTGGTGGGGCAACAGAAGTCTGTTGAGGTCATGAAGTTGGTGGAAAAATTCATAAAGAAAAACACCGAAAAATATGTCAATGTAAAAGTTGAAATGGAGGGGCATGGCAATGCGATTGTTTTGGATAGTGGCTGCGATGTAGCTCTTGCAATGATGCCCATTCTAGAAAAATCCTATGGAAAAAAAGTTTTAAATAAATTTGTCGGTGGGTCTATACCTATTTTGGGGGACTTTCAGAAAATTTTGAAAACAAAAGTTATTTCAGTTTCGCTCGGAAACGATGACTGCAATATGCATGGGGTAGACGAAAACTTTAAAGTAGATTTGGTGGAAAAAGGTTTGAGTTTTGCTAACAATTTTTGGAGTAAGTAAGCTTAAATGCTGGCAAGTGGTATCTCAACTTCAAAAACACCTTCAGCGTAAGAGGCAACCTGATATTGGCCAAAATAGATTACAAGGTTGTCACCCTTTCTCCAGACATTTGAAAAATTGTCTCTTGTTGGCTTGGTGCCTTCTGTCAAAAAATTGTCATTTTTCTGTAGTGTTTTTATCTCTTTCTCTGACATGCCTAAAGACAACATTCTAGATCTTTTTTGTTTAGCCAAATCTATAACCGCAAGTTTGGCAACTTTTTCTATTTTAGCTACGGGAAGTATTTCCTCTACATTTACAATTTCTTGTCTCTCGTTAAATGTAATCGGAAAAACGTTGTCACTACCGTGGGCACCACCAGTAAATGTAGAAATGTTGTAAACATAAGTGATATGGCCTGTGCTGGTGGCTATTATAAAGTTGGCATTGAAAAAAAATTTCATTCCGTCCGAAAGCCCTAGTACTTCCTTTGCTTCTTGTAGATTCTTGATTTTGCTTATTTCATTTTCAGTTTTAAATTCTGAAAGCTTTTGAAAGATTTGGTCCCGCACCTTCTGATTGTTTTTTGGATATGAAATTTTAGCTTCATACCAGTCATTACCCTCAGAAAAATCTGACTTTGTGTTTGTGCTAAAAATGGAAAGAGGTAAGTCTTTTATTTCTTTTAAGGTTAATGGTCTATTAAAAGTGTTATAAGAAAAGTAAAGGGCTGCCATTAAACAAATGGCAATCAGGCTGTAGACAATTTTTTTGTGTTGCATATGTAAAAGAGTTTAACATGCTAAACTGGGAATACTTATGTTAAAGTTCTCTAAAAGGTTTTTCGAACCAGTTTTTTTAAATCCTAAAATAAATCTGCTGAGCCTTGTAGAGGCAACTGTATCGGCAATAGGGTTTGACCTTATACCGCTTTTTAGTATTCCTCTTGTTATCACTTTGGTAACTGAAAAGAGACAGGAAGAAATAGTTCTATTGTCTTTAGCTCTGCTCTTTTTATATTCCATTTTATGGACAATAAATACATTTATCAGAAAGTGGGATTTGGCTGCCAGACATTTGTACAACATTGACTTAGAAAATAAATACAGAATTAATTTTATATTAAAAGACAATCTAGCCTTTGAAAAATTTGGAACCGGCAAAGTGCAGTCTATTTTTAATAGAGGTATGTATGCTTGGACAGATGCAGTATGGCAAATTGTGTATCAAATCCCTAAGACGATCATTGCGATAATCTCGGGTATATATTTTTCATACTTACTTGGTAAGGGCTATATGTTGTTTTTTGGTGCAATGGTATTTTTGTCCAGTCTAGGATATGTGTACTTTAGAAATAAAAGACTAAAATATGAGGTTGAAATTAATGATTTAGAAGATGTTAAAAATTCTGACTCTACAAGGATATTTATGTCGAGAAGTGAAATAATATTTTCTGGTCGAGAAAAAACAGAATTAAAAAGAATAAATAAAAATAATTTACAACAGTATAAAAGCGATTCGGTTTCAGCTAAATATGAGTTTCTTTCAGATCTTTCCATTTCTGGTTTCGTTTATAGTTTGCCTTTTTGTACGCTGTTAATAATGATAAAGACCGGGGCTTTTGTTGGTGTTGAAACCGCGGTTCTGATTTCCTTTATATATTTTACCGGCAGATTGTCCAATTTTCTTTATTCTGCACTTTGGATAGTTAGACAGGTTTATGACAAGTATCCTCAGATAAAAAAATTCTGGGACTTTGTAGACGAAGTTCCACAGATAAAAAACTATGAGTCGGGTGCAGAATTTGTTCACACAGGTGGCGAAATCGTTTTAGAAGATGTTTCTTTTAAATATGGTGACGAGAGTAAAGAAAATATATTAGAAAATTTCAGCTTTAAAATAAAAGCAGGAGAAAAAATAGCTTTAGTGGGTAAAAGCGGTAGCGGTAAAACCACGTTGGCCAAACTCATTTCAGGTTATATGGCAACAACTTCTGGAAAAGTTTTGGTGGATGGGCAAAACATGAGTGACTTGTCACTCAAAAGTTACTATAAGTATTTGGGTTATTTGACCCAAGAACCAATGGTTTTTGATGGAACTATTAAAGAAAATTTGTTGTATGCAGTACAATGGAAAGGAACAGAGAAGGGAGATTTTACTAAAGAAATAAAAAACGCTCTTCAGAAAGCAAATTGCGATTTCGTGTTTAAAATGGGGAAAGGTGTTGAAACTCAAATTGGTGAAAAGGGGGTTAGACTTTCAGGTGGGGAAAGACAACGCCTAGCTATTGCTAAATTATTTTTGAAAAACCCAGAGATAATCATTTTGGACGAGCCGACTTCAGCTCTCGATTCATTTTCTGAAGAAAAAATTTCCGAAGCTTTGGAAGAGCTTTTTAAGGGTCGCACCACAATTATAATTGCCCATAGGCTGCAAACTGTTAAAAAAGCAGACAGGATTTTAGTTCTTGAAGGAGGGAAAATTGTAGAGGAAGGTAGTCACGAGGTACTTGTAAGTAAAGGTGGGGTTTATGCCCAAATGCTGGCGATGCAGAGCGGGTTTTAGCTATTGACAATATTGTGGTATAATACTAATTATGAATAAGTATTTACAATACAATGTTATTTATACTTCAGAGCCAGAAGGTGGCTACACCGTAACAGTGCCAACCTTACCTGGTTGTATTTCATTTGGTGAAAATCTCGATGAAGCTAGATTGAAAATTCAGGAAGCTATTTCTCTTTATGTTGAAACTTTGCAAGAGGATAACCTCATGGTGCCAACAGATGAGAAAAATTTTGTGAACTCAATTGTTTTGAATATGAAAGAGGTGTATGCCTAAACTGCCAACAATTGACTCTAAGGGAATTATAAAAATTTTAGAACAAAATAGCTTTTCTTTAAGAAGAGTTTCAGGTAGTCATCAAATTTATTTTAATGAAATAAATAAAAAAAGAGTGATTGTGCTGTTTCACAATAAAGACTTACCAAAAGGAACCTTAAATGCAATTTTGAAAGATGCAGGTATAGATAGAATGGATTTATTAAAATAAAAAGTAAAATATGAAGAATACAAAAGAATATTTGGGCGATCCACATAGGGCAAAACTAAAATGGACGAAAAAAAAGAAAGAAGCCAAGTTTTTAGAAGATGCTAAAAATGGAAAACTAAAAGCTAGTAACGCTGCAGATTTTTGGGATAATGAATACAAGGAAAACAAAGACGGCAACACTGGTGATAAATTCTCTCTGTCTGTTTTTCCTAGTGAAGATTTGCAAAAATTTACCCGATGGCTGGAAAGAGAGTACAAAGGTCAACAGCCAATAAATAGAAATAGTAGGTTTATAGACGCGGGTTGTGGCAATGGGCGAAACTCTTTTTTCTTGGCTGAAAACTTTGAGGCGGTTGGCGTTGCTTATGACATTTCACCTGAGGCCATAAAAAGTGCTAATAATAAATTAAAGGAATTGCGTATAAAAAATAAAAACATAAATCTGACTTTCTTGGTTCAAAATTTAAATCAGAAAATCCCAGTTGAGGATAATTCACAAGATTTTGTGGTTGACGCCATCGCCTCTCATGTTTTAAGAAAAGAAGAAAGGCTAGTCTTTAAACAAGAAGTGTTGAGGGTTCTTTCTGGGGGTTCTTATTATTTTCTAAAATCACTTTTACTGGATGATGATAGTCACGCTAAACAAATGATAAAAGATTTTGGAAAAGTCTCTGGTGAGGAGAATTCTTACATACATCCTACTATGGGGATATTTGAGCACGTACCAAGTGAAGAGGAATTGGTAAAATTTTACGAACAAGATTTTTATATAGACAAAGTTGAAAGGAGTTTTGCACACAGAGTAAATGGTAAGGCAAACAAAAGACGATATATAGTAATGTATTTGCGTAAAAAATAATTAGTTAAATGAAATATGATAATAGTTAAAAATTTATCCAAAAGTATTTTGGGTGAATGTCTTTTTGAAGAAATAAGTTTCAAGTTGAGCAAGGGAAATAAAGTGGGGTTAATAGGAAAAAATGGTGGTGGTAAAACTACGCTTTTAAAAATGATTTTAGGTTTAGAAGAAGTTGAATCTGGGAATGTAACTTTGGAACAAGAAAGAGTTTCCTACCTGCCACAAGAGCTTATTTTTTCGGAAAATGAAACTGTAACTCAGTTTTTGAGTAAAACTGGAAATTTAAATTTCAAGCCTGCTTTGGAAAAGGTGGGTTTAGATATGTTTCTCGGAAAAGAAAATGCAACAGCTATAAAAAGTTTGTCTGGCGGGCAAAAAACTAGGCTTGGGATGGCGAAAGTCATTTTAGAAAAACCTTCAGCTATTTTTATGGACGAGCCTACGAACCACTTGGATATAGAGGGTTTAAATTGGTTGGAAGAGTTTATAAAAAATTTCCATGGCATTGTTTTGGTGATTTCACATGACCGGCAACTTTTAGAAAATGCGGTGGATAGAATATTGGAAATTGACAATCCAAATAAAAGCTTTTTTGAGTATGTTGGTAATTATTCATTTTATGTCAAAGAAAAAGAAAATCGCCAAGAAAAAGAAGAAGAAAATTTTGAAAGACAACAAAAGAAAAAAGACAAAATGATTGAGTGGATACGTCTTAAAAAACAAGAGGCTTCTATTTTTGACGACCCAGCTAAAGGTAAACAAATACGGGCTATGGAGAGAAGGTTACAAAGAGAGGTTTTAGACCAAGAGTTGACCAGCCCAAAACAAAATAAAAAATTAGACGAGCTTGAGTTTGAAGGTGGCTCACATAATGGAAAGCTGGTACTTCGGGTCAAAAATTTAGAACTTTCTTTTGGAGAAAATAAATTATTTAGACGAGTAGATTTTGAGATAAGAGGTCAAGATAGAATTTTGCTAGAAGGAAAAAATGGTTCTGGAAAAACAAGTTTACTTAAAATTTTGCTAGGTAAGTTGGTTGCTGATTCCGGAGAGGTTAAAATTGGGGAGGGAATAAAAATTGGTTATTTTTCCCAAGACCAAGAGTTTGAAGATAAAGAAAAAACAGTCTTGGAAGAATTTTCTGACTTTGCAAATATGCCACTACAAGCAGCTAAAAATGCCCTAGGTAGTTTTTTATTTTCCGGTAAAAATATTGATAAGAAAATAAAAGACTTGAGTTATGGTGAGAGGGTGAGACTTATTTTTGCCAAGCTTACAAATTTTAGTTATGACTTACTGATTTTGGACGAGCCAACTAACCATTTGGATATCGCATCTCGTGAGTCAATAGAAACCGCTCTAGTAGACTTCAGTGGGGCGATATTGCTGGTTTCGCATGACCGATATTTTATTGGGCAGATTGGGCTTGAAAAAATCCTTCAGTTGAACAAAAATGGAATCGAAGTGAAATATCTTTAGTCGGTAATTGCTGAAAGAGGGGTTGTGTGGTATAAAAAGTACATGGATATACAAAATTATTTTTCTACAACCGTAAATTCACTACTGGACACCCAGATAGTAAAGTTGGCGAATAACGCCATTTCTTTTTCTGAAGTAGACCCGCTCCCTTTTAAGAATTTAAAAACCACTCCCAAATTCCGTTTTCAATTTAATTTGCAAAATCCAGATGATAGTTCCAAAGACCAGCAC
>JAYSUJ010000019.1:0-34161 GCA_043719155.1 bacterium
AAAAAGCCTCGGCTACAAAAGTGCATACGAGGTGTCTTTGGAGTGTGGTATCATAACTGAGATACCGGAGAGAGTTGCGGTTCAGTACAGAATTTAGGACGCAGCAATGCTATACATATTACAATAAAATGTAGATAAAGTCAAGCAAATCCACTGCTACCACCGCATATTTTATGATATTTAGAGGCATACTATTTATAGTTTAATACAACTGTGAATGAGTTCCAACTTGTAAAAGAAGAACCAGTTGCACCCCTTCTTTCATATAAATAATCCTCATACCCCCGGGAACATTTATGCTTCTGCAGCCATCATACTCTCCGTTTAATTTATGATTGTTCAAACGATAGTCAAATTCATCAATCAAAAAAATTTTAATTTTTTCCTTAACTTTATCTTTTAATTTTTTATCCAATTTATTGTATTGTTTCTGAAAATTTTTATGATATTTAATCTCAAGCATAGTCTAGAGTTTTCCTGTTTCCAACTTATCTAAAAAATCAGCTGCAGGTAATGTGATAAAATTAACACCTTTTCTGTAATCAGTCATGGCTTTACGGAGAACTTTAGCTGTTTTTTCGTCAGGTTCATATACCTTATCCTCTACTAAGAATTTGCGTGTTATAGCGAGATGCCTTGCATAAGCATTAAACATTGTCGAAAGAGGAATACCCACAACATCGGAAAATTCATCTAAACTCCTTTTTATGTCTTTTGGAATCTTGATATTTATTGTAGTTTTGTCGTTAGCTATACTTTTGTTCATATATATGACTAAGTATATACGATGTCATATTTTTGTCAAGAAAAACAAAAAGCAGTGTATTGAACTCTGCTTTTTGTTTTATAGTTTTCGGCTTTTAATACCCACCTTCCGCACCTTCTAGTCTTTCGTCTATCCTGTTCATGTCTCTAGGGAACATCACCGCCTGACGCACGTTTGGTAAGCTTAAGAATTGCATCACTATTCTCTCTGCTCCAAAAGCAAACCCTCCTTCTGGTGGAACCCCATATTTGAAAGCTTGCAAAAACATAGAGATTTTTGCTGGGTCCATGCCCCAAATTTTCACATGTTCCCCTAACTGTTCGTATCTATTTATTCTTCTGCCACCACTCAAAAGCTCTCGTCCTCGACAGATCAAGTCCACACCCTCGTTGAACTCTGGGTTTTCCTCACTTGGAAAAACGTAAAAAGGTTTTTTCCTTGTTGGATAGCCGTAAACGAAAACAAAATCAGACCCAGTTTCTTTTTTTACTATTTCAGAAATTTCTTGTTCGTCTTGGGTACTTAAATCTTTGTCTCCTCTATTGTCCCGCCCATAAACCTCTAAGATTTTTTCATGTGCCTCTTTCATGGACATAGTTGGTGTGTAGTCGATCATTGTTGGCAACTCAACACCCAATATTTTAAGATGCTCTGCATTTTTCTCTTTTAAAGTTTTTAAAATAAATTTAATTGTGTTTTCCGACATGTCTCGTACATCTTTCCAAGAGTCGATAAAGCCCATTTCAGCATCTAGCGAGACTATCTCTGTTATATGCCTAGTTGTGGCCGATGGTTCAGCCCGAAAAACTTTATTCACAGAAAAAACTCTTTCAAAAGCTGTCATTACTATTTGTTTATAGAGTTGAGGTGATTGGGACAAATATGCATGCTTACCAAAATAGTCCACCTTGAAAACCTCAGTTCCCCCTTCGGCTACAGACGGGGTTATGGACGGAGCCTAGAATTCAAAAAACATATTTTGCTTCATGTATTCTCTAAAGCTATCTATTACAGTTTCTTTAACTTTAAATACAGCCTGTATTTTTGGATGCCTCAAGGTCAAGGCCCTGTTGTCTAGCTCTGTAAGTAAGTCCAAATTGAAGCCTTCAAGCGACATGTCAAAAGGTAGTGGTGCGGCTTCGGCCAAGATAACTATTTTCAAAATCTCCAATTCTATTTCTCCGTTTAACACTCCGGCTTTTACATTCTTTTCTGGCCTGGCATTTACTTTACCTGTCACCTCTACCACATATTCTTGACGTAGTTTTTTGCCCACTTCGATCGCCTCTGTTTGGTTTGGCAATATAACTCCCTGCACCACACCTGTCATATCTCTAAAATCTAGGAAAATCATTTTCCCTTGGTCACGCCGCACATTTACCCAACCCTTTACCAGCACCTCTTCCCCTTTTTTTGTCCCCAAATCTTTTATCCAAGTTCTTTTCACTGTAATTTTTTCTTGCATATTTTTTTATTTTAATTATTTGTTTTCAAAATCAATTTCAAACAAGTTTTTTCCAAATCTCCTTTTTTATACCCTTCCTTTCCTTGTAATACCTTTTCTGCATGTTCCGAAAAAGAATTTATCTCTTCCAATTTCCAATGTGCATCCAGTCTTTTACCCATCTCTACAGAACCAAGTGCTCCTCTTAGAGCTGGCGTAAGCACAAGCCCATTCAATGCTCCGAATGCAGCCCCAGCTTTGGCCATACTGAGGTCAGCTGTTGGGTCATTGCCCACAACAACGTCGATTGCAGCTTTTGGGATGCCAACTACAGCAGCTGTCATG
Source organism: bacterium (assembly GCA_043719155.1). Lineage (GTDB taxonomy): Bacteria > Patescibacteriota > Minisyncoccia > Phycocordibacterales > UBA5272 > JBBQKQ01. The sequence continues at coordinate 2,556 of JAYSUJ010000019.1, forward strand.
ATAGAGTGAGCAACAGTAGAAGTTATAGCCATTTTCAAAAACTCTCTCCGGTCACCTTCGATTTTTCCTTCTTTAGCCTTGGCTTCATTAAACTCTCTAGTTAATTCTATTTTAATTTTAAACAATTTTACCAAGTCTTTTGCTCCAAAGTTTAATGGTGTGGATTGTTGCTCAGCACAGAACTGCAGCATTTCTGCCAAATTTTTTTCCAAAACTTCTTTACTTTGTAGTCCTTCAAAAAGGTCCATATTCCCATTTCCACCTTTGGGCGAAGCGTCAAATAAATTTAATCTCATATTTGTAATTGTAATGTCAGGGTCAAAATTTTCAATTTTAAAACCCCAACACGATTATCATTTTACTAATTATCGTATAGGGGCGATGTTGCAAACACATTTCGCGGTGCCACCCTAATTTTTACTTTTTTTCACTTGCCCTCGACAGTTGTTAATTGCCTCGAACGGACATACTTGTATCGTAACATAAAATTGTGCTATAATACAAGTGTCTGAAACAGTAAAAGGAGCAAAAAGCCGATGACGTCCCTCAACAGGAATTCATCCCACTCCTCAGTTGTCCGTAACTCGGGGTCCCGTGCCGGATTTCCTAGCTACGACAACCTTTACCCGAATGCGGCTTAATCAGCCAAGTTCAAACCCTCGCTCACTGGGAATAAATTGTGAGTAAACCCAAGCTTGGCGCTTCACTTTACGTGGACTGCCGAGCTTTTTTCTTTTAATTTTATTTATCAAAAAAACGAAAACAAGCAACAGACATAGAAGAAAAAATATTTAAAGATTCTTTATCGCCGTATTGAGGTATTTCAGCCACTACATCACACAAATCCAAAATACTTTTTTCCAAACCCTCAACTTCCCTCCCTGGAATTATTAAATATTTTGTATTTTCGCTTATTTCTACTTTTTTGTAGTCAAGACTTTTCTCACTTTGCTCTAGCGCCAGCACTACTCCCCCTTTATTTAAAGGGGGCTGGGGGGATTTAAAATTTAAAATAAATTCATCTACCCCGCTTTCTACCCTTTCCCATTTTACACTTTTTTCTGCCCCTAAAGATATTTTTATAAAGTCTTCTCTTTCCCTTTCAAACCTGTCTAGCGGCCCAGGGGTGATGCCAGAAAGATAAATAGTATTTACCCCCAAACATTCGGACAAACGAAAAATGCTAGCCACGTTTTGGACACTACGTATGTCATGCAACAAAATATTCCAATCTATTTTCTGTGTTTTTTTTAGGTTTTTATTTTCAACTCCCATCTCCCAGTATTCTAACAAAATACTTCACTTTTTGCGAATTCGTGATATAATGTGGGAGTTCAAAAAACCAAATGCTCCTATAGCTCAGTTGGTAGAGCACCTGCCTTTTAAGCAGAGGGTCGTAGGTTCAATTCCTACTGGGAGCACCTAGAAGAAAAACTGCAACTGCTTGCAGTTTTTCTTACTTGGTGCTGACGGAGCGATGTTTTTGTTTGCGATGCAAGGCAAAAACCGCGAGTCTCGAATTTTGATTTTCTGTCAAGAAAATACAAAATTACATGAAATTTGTGTCAACAAATTTATGTGTGACCACAAATTCTATTCAAACATTTTTAACTTGTACCCATCTATAAATTTTTGGTCTAAATCGTAAAAATTTTGCCTATTATTAAACAAATAAGTTGCCAACTCTATACCCACAAACCTATAATGCCAAGGCTCGTAAATATAAAACTTATTATTTTTAGGGTAGGAAAGAGTAAAACCATAGAGGTGCGCATTGTTTTTAAGCCATTCAAAAGCTTTAGTTTTCTCAAAACTTGTCTCTAAGATTTTTTTACCGTCTGACACATCTACAGTGGTTCCAAGCTGATGCTCACTATAGCCTTGGTCGGCCGCAAAAGAGTTGGCCTTACTCACACCAAAGGTCTGTGAATAAGAAGTTTTCAAACCTTTTTGCTCGTTAAAAGATCTGTAACCAGAGTGCACAACTATTTTTGTTTCTGTCGAACTTGCGGCGTACAACATTTGTTCCAACCTAAATTTCACGATTGCAATTAACTTTATGTCTTTCTCTCTTGTAAAATTTGGGGCAATACTTACTAAATCTTTAGGGTTATAATTTTCATTTAGAAAATAAAACTTACTATATTTTTTTAAAAGTTCGTCATCTATTTCCACAGTTCTTTTAAGTGTTAGGACTTCAGTTTGAGTTACATTATATTTTTGCATTAAGTTCGTATAATCTACCCCGATTTGGTTCAAACCCTCCACCACGAACTGTCTATCTTTTTCTTTGGTTTCAAGCAAACTCACTGTGTCTACATATTTTTTGTTTAAATCCTCTAAGCCGTTTTTTAAATTCAGTGCCTCGGTTTTAAGAGATAGGTTTTCTTTTAAAGTTTTTTGACTTACATTAAACAAATAAATTGTTGTAAAAAAAAGTATAAAAGCCAAAGAGATTAGGACAACTCTCTCGTACGTATGCCAAAATTTATGCATTTTCTGTTTCATTTATTTTCTCAAAATTTCTATCACTTTTTCAACAACTTCTTTTGCATTCTTTTTTTCCACAGTCAAACTTTTATCAATTCCCAATTTTACATAATCGTCGTTGTTCGAACCAGAATTTGCCACCACCCTTCCACTTTCTCCGCATTGTTTCCTGACCTCAGGCAGAAATCTGGCAAAATTGTCCCCAGTTCCGTCAGAAAAATCAAAAATAAAAGCATCTACTCCTTTAAAAAGGTTTGGGTTGGATTTTAGGCTTTCATCTACTTCTAAACAGGTCCCTCCCCTCAAAACCTTTACCCCGATTCTAAACAGCAATCTGGAACACTGTTCAAAAATCACGTCGTCGTCTTCGAAGATAAATACTTTTCTACCGAAAAACTCTTTTTGCTCTACTTTTCCAATTTCCAAATTTTGTGTATTCATAAAGAAATTTTAACATTATTTTTAATTTTCTAAAACCCATTTTTCTAGCTGTTTCCCTAAGTCCAGCTCGCCATTTCTGGCTTTGTGATAGGCCAGAACCAAATTAAAATATTTGTCGGTAACTTCCTGCTTTTCTCTTTTTCCAGTTAGAGCATTTGCTTTGGCCTGCTTCCAAGAAAAATCTTTAACCCCAGAATTTGCTGAATTTGTTTTTGGATCATTCATATAAACTAACAAAGTTTTATAAGCAAAGACGCATGACCCATGCAGTGGTTCTGCGTCTTTGTTCGCCAATTCTCTTAAAAGTAAATTCCAAGAATTTTTCTTGTCCCCTTTTTGTAAGGCCGTAACTAAGTCTGATGGAAAGTCATTAGTTTTTTCTTCTTCTATTTTAAGAAAATTAAATCCAAAACTTTTAACCAACTTTTCAAACTCGGCTCCGTAACCCAGTAAAACAAAAAAATGGGTAGACCTTTCCAGGCTTTGAAAAAAGTTTTGACTTAAAGTTTCTGCAATCTCTTCTGCTAAAACTCCTCTGTTCCCTATTTTTATTTTTATATAAAATAAATCTATGTCCCCAAAAATAGAAATGTCTTCTGCCTTTGAAATAGCTTCTTCCAAATTGCAATCTGAAAAAACTCGGGGTTTTAGGTTTTTAAATTTTAAAAAATCGACTTTAAGTTTAGTGGCCTGTCTATAACCCTCACTTTCACTTTTACAAGAAATTATTTTAAGCATATTTAATATACCTAAATTTTAACATATTAAGAAAAAAGATAAAAAGGCAATTTAACAGTTTCCAAATCTTTCTGGTAAACTTGAAGTAAATATGACAAACCCTACAAATATTCTCGGTACCTTAAAGGTGACAACTGAAGCCTACAAAGATTTCCGAGAATTTCTTGAAAATACAAAGAAAAACTCTAACACCCCCGCCAAACTTAAACAACTTATCGATAAAATACTAAGTGCAGACGTACTGAAAAAAATGTCAAAGCAGTTGGAAACCAAATACAACAAGACAACAATGAGTTATTGGTTAAATTACGAACCCCAAAAACTCATCCAAGTACTTTCCATGATACTGTCTTTGTATACCAACCCATTTTCTATGCATGACAAACCTTTTAATCAGTTAAGTAAACTAAGAGACACTCAACAGCAAGATACAAAAAATGGAGCTGAGATTTTACATTATGGAAATTCTGAAGATGTAGAAAATCTAGCCAAAAATGTCATTGCGAAAGCCAAAGAAATAAAAGAGTTATTTTTAAAAAAGGCTGGGGTAAACACGTATCAAGAATTGCAAGATGAACACAAAAGAGCAGCCAGAATCTTGTGGTCCAACTTGTTTAACGGAACAGGGAATCTATTGGCAGACCATAATTTATTTGAAAACGAAAAGTTCATCACCGACCTAAGATCAGCCTGCGAATTAACAAGCACTTACTCGTCTTTTGCAATAGTAAATTTCATTGAAGACGACAACAGAAAACACATTTACGATTCTAAGTACGACGGGAAATGTATTTTAGCTTTGCAAAACTTATTAGGAGACACAAAACTTTTGGAAAAGATACTGGAACTAAGAACCCTCATTAACGACGAACATCTTACTCTTGATTTTGAAATGCTCTTCCTTTTCGATAAAGGACTGGTAAGTCAAGAATCCGCAATTCGTTCTTCAAAAAGAATTATAGACTCTGATTTAAATATGTCAGATGCTTTTCTAATGTACCCGATAATAAACTTTCAAACTGAACATAAACTTGGCGACAAAGTATCGTTGCCAGAAATTGTTGTTTAAAATTACATCTCTCCCCAATTTTTGCCAGACTTTACATTGACCGAAATAGGCACATTTAAAAACTCTATTTTTGGTTTGTGTTTTACAATCACGTTTTCCATTGTTTCTTTCAAGACTTTTTCCACTTCGTCTTTTATATTTTCCCTAACCTCATAAATAACTTCATCATGAATTTGCAAGATAAAATCTACCACCCCTTCTTTGTCCCATCCTTTTTCTGTACAGACTTTTCTAAAATCTATCATCGCATACTTTACAATATCAGCATTACTTCCTTGTATCGGCGCATTCATGGCAAACCGTTCCCCACTAGCCCGTATCATGGGGATATTAGAAAAAAGCTCTGGGATATTTCTTTTTCTGCCATACAAAGTTTCGGTATAGCCTTTGTCTTTAGCAACCGAAATTGTTTCTTTTAAATATTTCATCAAATTTGGTAAAACCATAGTATATGAATCATAAAAAGCCTGAGCCACATTTCTTTCCACTTTTAAAGTATTTTTAATAGAGCTAACCCCCATGCCGTATAAAATTCCAAAGTTCATGGCCTTGGCGGCATTTCTTTCTTCTTTAGTTATTTCATCTTCTGGTTTGCGAAACATTTTGCCCGCCACACTTTTGTGTATGTCTCCACCAGTTTCAAAAACTTTCTTCAAATATTCTTCACCAGAGAGCATCGCCGCCAGACGCAACTCAATTTGTGAATAGTCGGCCGCTACTAAAACCTTTCCCGCATCGGCCACAAAACACTTACGCAGCTCTACCCCCTCTTCACCGCGCACTGGTATGTTTTGCATGTTGGGATTTATAGAGGAAAAACGCCCAGTTTGTGCCCCGGTTTGGATAAAAGTAGTGTGAATACGTTCGTCAAATTGGGAATGTAAAAGAAGTGGCTCTAAATAAGTATTTATCATCTTCTCTACTTCTCTGTATTTTAATAGTTTAGATACAATCGGGTGATTGTCTTTCATTTCTTCTAAAACAGCAGCATTGGTAGACACTTTCCCGCCTTTTGTTTTTTTCATTTTACTTACTTTTTCACTGGGCTGTCCATTTTCCATTTCTTGCACTTTCATTTCAGTAAACAAAATTTCCCCCATTTGTTTTGGTGAGTTGATGTTGAATTCTCGCCCAGCTAATTCATAAATCTGTTTCGCCATACCTTCTTTCTCTATTTCATATTTTTTTAAAAGCTCCTGCATCTTTTCTCTATCTACTTTTATGCCGACTTTGTTTGACTCATTCAAAATAGGTATCAGTGGCAACTCTATTCCTTCATAGATTTCCCATAAATTTTCCTTCTTAATTTCTGCTTCTAAAAATTCTAAAATTTCTTTTTCTGTAATTTTCTTAACTAAGAATTGCACCCTAGTTGCGTCTGGGTTAGTCTCTTGGGAATTTAGTAACCATACCCCAATTTGGGCTTTTTTAAGCCCCAATTCTGTAAATTGAATACTGTCCTGCACTAATCCCTCTCCTTTGTAAGGAGAGGCTAGGTGAGGTAGAGTTTTTACTTCCGCGAACCCACTCATAACCACCTCACCTTTTTCATCCCTACCTTTACCTAAACCTTCCAGTTTTTCCAACTTTCTTCTTATGCTCAAAAAACTATATTCTTCAGCCATGTTTTTTAAATCTTCCAATCTTTCTGTTAAGTCAAATCTCTGGACATCTGGGATCTCTACATCTACCCCACAATTTATAGTTGCCAACTCTCTAGAGAAATCCGCATCTTCTTCTCCATTTTTTAAAAGCTCGAACATTCTTTCAGTAATCCCAAAATATTTGTGATCAATTTGTTCCATTTCTCCCCCTTTATCTAAATGTATCAGCTCATAAACTTTTTTTAAATTCTCTCCTTTTTGTAAAATAGTGAGCGCTGTTTTTTCACCAATGCCTTTTATTCCAGGAATGTTATCTGAGGTATCTCCCCTCAGACCTTTGTAGTCAGGTATTTGTTTAGGACTTAGTCCATGTTTCTTAAAAACCTCTTTTTCGTCAAAAATAATTTCTTCCTCGCCCTTTTTTCCAGTGTAAACCACAACCTTGTCACCGTCAACAAGTTGCATAATATCCATATCACCAGTTAAAATCACAATCCTGTAGTCTTTCCCCACCTCTCTTGCCTGGATTTTTTTAACCAAAGTACCTATCACGTCATCAGCCTCATAACCTTCTTGGGACAAAAGTGGTATTTGAAAAGTTTCAAAAACTTTTGGCATAGCTATTATTTGCTCTATCAAAGCGTCATCGGTTTTACTCCTATGCCCTTTATAATCTTTAAAAGCCATTTCTCTGAAAGTAGTTTTTGGTAGATCATTGGCTGCAAAAATGTAGGTGGGTTGAAATTTTTCTATGGCACTCAAAATCATATTTGTAAGCCCAAAAAGGGCTCCGCTGGGAACTCCGCTCTTAGTTTGTAAGAAAGGCATAGCGTGATATGCGCGGTGGATGAGGGCATGAGAGTCAATCAGTAAAAACACTTCTTTTTTCATATTTCTGCATCTAAGTATACCACGCTAAGAAATGCTATAATTTATAAAAAATAACAAAAAATATGTTCAAATCTTTCAGTACAAAATTTAAACTTGATAAAACCTATTTGGACTGTATAGATAGCGAGGGCAATTGTTTTATTGTTTATTGGGCAAAATTGGAATATCTGTTTCTAAACATTACTTATTCTGGTTTAATTTTTTCAAGCAGGAATGGAATTACTAAAGAAAAATCTTCTTTCAGACTTTTCCCCAGACCTGTTATCCAAGATAAAATAAAGTATTCTAACCCCCATACTGGGGTCTCAGGAATATGGGGTAAGTTGGACCAAAGTATAATTTCACTTTTATACTCTGATCCTCAAGAAAATAAAATACTTTGGGATTGTCACCATCCAAAAGCTCAGGTTGAAATAACTTATGAAAACAAAACATTTAGTGGCTATGGATATTCGGAAACTATCTTACTCCCTATCAAACCTTGGGAGTTGCCCATTGAAGAGCTACGTTGGGGGCGTTTTCTTTCAGAAAATGTAACCATTGTTTGGATTGAGTGGCGATACCAACATCCGGTGAACAAACTTTATTACAACGGCACTCTGTACGAAGATGCAATCTTTAAAGAAAACTCTATAGGGTTTGGTCAAGGTAAATATAAAATTTTGATGGAAAACCCAATTGTAGTGCGAGAAGGAAAATTGGGTAAAATCATCAACTCGACCCCTTGGTTAAAAACTTTCTTTAATAGCAAAATCCTCCAAACAGTTGAAATAAAATACAAATCTAAAACCACTTTTTATGAAGACAGAAAGACGATAGAACATGGTTGGTCTTTGTACGAAGTAGTTAAATTTTAAAAAGAAAAAAAAGAAAAATAAATATTATGCAAAAAAAATTAGGCAAAATACTATACGGGAGTTTGTTCATGGTTGTCCTGCCGGCACTTTTAATAGCTTGGGCAAAACTCACAAACAACATTATTTTATTGCCAGTTCCAGAAAATAAAATACTTATTTTTACTGCAATAGTTATTGGTAGTATTTTCTTTATCGGAGGCATGCATAACCTATGGCATTTCGGTAAAGGTTTGCCCATGAATGCCTACCCACCAAAGTTTTTTGTGCGAAACGGAGTTTATGCTATTTGTAAAAACCCTATTTATTTTGGAACCGTACTTTTAAGTTTTGGTATCTCTGCTTACCTAAACTCGTCCTCAGGTTTTTGGTTAATAAGTCCTCTTCTAATACTCATGGTTATCGCCTATACCCTTGGTTTTGAAAATGAAAAAACTGAAAAACATTTTGGACCTCAAACGTTTAAACCTTTTTTATCTTTATCAGAAGATTCTGAGAAATCCCTAACAAACAAAGAAATATTCTCTACTTTTTTTACAGTTTTTATTCCTTGTCTTTTAGTTTATGGAGCCATAATTTTTCTTGGGCTTGAAAAAAATGTTTTTTATTTCTTACCTTATACACTTATCATTTGCGTGCCTTTTATTTTAAAAACAGAAAAGCAGTTGCGAAACTTCTCGATTAACTCTCTACTATTTACAGTTACTTCGGCTTTAATTTATTTTATCGCCCCATTTCCCTCAATACGTTTTATGATTTCTGCTTTTTTAGGTTACATGTTAGTTTCAAATAAAATTTTGATTTGGGACTCTTTGAGGTCCACATCAGAAACAGTCGCAAACAGCTGGAAAGAGTGGAATTTTGGGCAAGTCAGAGTTATTAACCACGCTTTTTATGCAGGTATCGCCACTTTTTTAGGTGCTTTAATTGCCTCTTCTTTTTTTGGTGAAGCCAACGCTCCAGCTGCTTTTATTATTGGTTTCTGTAGTATTTTGGGCGCAGCACTTTGGGCTCAATCGATAGAAGGTTCACCGTCAATGTTGCGCCCTTTTGGCTACTATGGTGGTATCTTAGGGGCAATACTTGGTAGTTTTTTTGTATCTATTTATTTTAAGTTAGATATAAATACAGTTCTAGCAGCGACTACAATCTCAGCACCTTGGGTACAAATATTTGGCCGTTTCAGATGCTTAGTCCAAGGCTGTTGTCATGGGAAATCAGTTGAAAGTAGATTTAGCTGGCTCGGAATACGCTTTACCCACCCACTTTCCAGAGTAAATAAAATCTCGCATTTACAGAATAAATTATTGCACCCAACTCAAATTTATTCCATTATAACCAATCTCATAATCAGTGGAATTCTTTTTAAATTATTTTTCTTAAAAATGCCTACCACATTTTTAATCGGTATTTATCTTATTTTAAATTCACTTTCTCGTTTTGTAGAAGAGTCTTTACGAGGCGAAGCTCAAACTCCATATTGGATGGGTATGAGAATTTACCAGTGGATAGCCATCTTGTTCACCTTTGTTGGTATTGTCTTTACTTCTATATCTTCTGCTCCACTGCTAAGTTTAGAACCAAATTTTTACTCTTTTATTTGGGCTGTCGCCTTAGGTCTTTTTGCCACTTTTGCTTATGGTATTGACTTTCCAAAGTCTAACAAGCCTTTCGCCAGACTGACCAGTAACTAAAACTTAAATTAACTTAGTAAAGTTATTTTTCTGGTGTTTTCGTCTACATGTTCGAAAAGAAAAATATAGTCAAAAATATTTTCCCCCACATTGTTTTCATAAACTTTTTCTGGCCACTCTATAATTATCAAATTATTTTTATCAGCAAGTTCTTGCTTAGAAATAACTTGGTAAATATGTTCTGGTTTTTCTAGTCTGTAGGCGTCTATGTGTATCACATTTTTTTGATCTTTAGTTTTATAATCTCTACGTAGTACAAAAGTAGGGCTAGCTACACTCCCCATATGACCAAGTTGTTTTAAAAACTCTTTAGTAAAAGTAGTTTTACCAGCACCCAAATTACCAGAAAACCCCAGCACTAAGCTCCTCTCCTTTGTAAGGAGAGGCGGGGTGAGGTAGTCTAAAAACTCCTCTACCACACTTTCTAATTCCTCAAATTTAAAAACTTTTTCAAAAACTTTTGACATAATAAATTTACTGTATTTTAACATTTTAAACATAAAAAAACACCCAAGCGTCGCCGCTTGGATGGTTAACTCAAAGTTGCATCCCTTTAGTCCTTGAGGACCGAGGGTACAACCTTAAAATCGTCATAGTCTTTTGGATGCTTTTGGAGTCGCAACCACTCAACCTCAGTTAGAGCCTTCTCTTCACTCCTGTAAATACCAGGAATATAAAGGGCCTGCTTTTCATCGTAATTTGGCCAAGTTAGTTTGACGACTTGGTAAAACCTCATCGCAGGTCTCCATTTGGTTGCGACTTTGAGTTTGGCGCTATGCCTCCCTCTTTAGAAACACCTTTTTCTTTCCCTCTCTCCTTTGTAAGGAGAGGTTGGGTGAGGTAGACTCTAAAGAAAGAACGAGATTTTAATCTCGCTTTTCTCAAATATTTTACTTTTTTGTAGAATTATTTAGTTTGCACTTTTGAAAGCTGTGAACACATATTTTAGAGCCGAAATAAAGATAGCAAATACCAGTAATGAAATTACCCACTCCATAAAACTAGTTGGCAACCAACTTGGCATAGTTGAATTTGCATTGGTAATGTTACCATTCATACCCGCATTGTTTGTTATGCCATCTTGTGTACCCGTTGTAGAGAGTGCGTAGGCTGTAACTTCTCCAGTCAAAGGTTGACCCCCTTTAACTATTGTTGGTACTGTATAGTTAGCATAGCCATTTACGATCATTTGCTTTCCGACTTGGGCTTTTGCATCAACTGTAGTCGTCAAAATCACAGACCCTTCTTCATAACTTCCAAGAGATGGAATGGTTAAGAGATAGGTTTTGGTGCCTTTTGTATATTGCCCAGAGCTTGCCGAAAAGATAGTTTCCTCGTCTGGCAGCACAACTCTAACAGCAATGTTACTTAAATTTTCTTTGGAAATATTTTTAAATGAAATTTTGTAATTTGCAACTTTACCTATAGTAGCAACATTTTCCATATTTTCTACCAAAAGTGTTAAGTACTCCGACTTGTCACAAAGACAAGTTGACGTACTAGACACTTCTGTTTTTGGTTTTACATAGTTGTGGTTGTAAACTATTTTCTTTTTAGCCACATAAACATATTTTATTGCTGGGGTTTTAAAAGAAACAATGTTCCCAAACTTGGTTCCGTTGGCACAAGTTACTCCCGCTTTATAATAATAAGTTGTATTTGGGCTAAGTCCCCCAATAGCTTTAGAGAAATAGTTGACAGTATAGTTACTGTACAAGTTTTGCCCTGCTGTCCTGTTTACAAGGTTGTAGTTGGTTCCATAATTAAAGAATGAAACACATTGTTGGGTATTTTCGTCTCCTTTTATGAAAGCCCCGTTTAGCTGAGCATCGTTGTACCCTACAGAAGTGGCCAGTCTTGTGATAACAGAGTTATCTGCATACGGAACAACCTGTTGACATGCAGGTGTCACAAAGGACAAGGTTGTACCACTTTGGTTACAAGAAGACCCAGAGGCACTAGCTCTATAGTAGTATCGAGTACCACAACTCAAACCTGAAAGTTGAGCTGAAAATTGGCCAGAGTAGTTTGTACTTTGGGTTGTAGTTTTCCATTGTAAATTGTGGGCACTAGTTCCATAGTCGAATGAAATATTTGCATTATTATTACTTGTATTTACGTAACCATAAATTGTAGCCGTACTGTTTGCCGGAGTTGCCCCAGTTGTAGAAACTGACGGACAAGTCGGTTGCTGTACAGGACAAACATAACCCGGGTTGTATCTTATACCATTACAATATACATATTGTAAATTATTGCATGCTGGGAAGTTAGTTGCACCATTTGAACAATAATTGTTGTTACAAGACGGGAAGTTAGTTGCTCCGTTGGTACAAGTAGTTGGTCCACAAGTTGGGTAGTTTGAATAGCCGTTGGTACACACGTTGTTGTTTGAACAATAACCATTCAAATATGTTTGCCCATAAGGACATTGGTTACAATATGGGAAATTTGTAGTCCCATTTGAACAAGTAGTTGGTCCACAAGTTGGGTAGTTTGAATAGCCGTTGGTACACACGTTGTTGTTATTGCAAGACGGGTAATTGGTCGCGCCATTACTACATACATTGTTGTTACAGTAAGGATAGTTTGTTGCACCATTAGTACAAGTATTATTTGCACAAGTATTATTTATGGTGTTCCACATTGACCAAGTATTACTAGGACAAGAGTGTGTTCTTTGTTGAGTAATTTGTCCTGTTTGTCCGTACCCACAAGAAATATACTGAGTTTCAGCTCCTAGAGGGGTACATTGGTTATTACAAGACGGGTAGTTAGTCGCCCCATTGGTACATACATTGTTGTTACAATATGGGAAGTTTGTTGCTCCGTTTGAACAAGTAGTCGGTCCACAAGTTGGGTAGTTTGTGTAACCGTTTGTACATACATTGTTACAGTATGGGTAGTTAGTAGCGCCGTTGGTACATCGATTGTTATTACAAGACGGGTAGTTGGTAGCGCCGTTGGTACATACATTGTTGTTACAATATGGGAAGTTTGTTGCTCCGTTTGAACAAGTAGTGGGTCCACAAGTTGGGTAGTTTGTGTAACCGTTTGTACATACATTGTTACAATATGGATAATTTGATGCACCGTTGGTACAAGATGGGGGAACGTAGGGAACATAGGGCGGGTAAGTGTAACCTCCACCACCGTCACCAGATCCTCCTCCACCGCCACCGTCTCCACCACCGTCACCAGTAGCAAAAACATGACTTGGCCCAAAATTTACTTCTAAATTTTTAGACATATTTAGCTCAACCATCCCCACTGAAACAGTGAAAAAAGCAAGCATAAATAAGGGGAAAACTGTTGATAATACTCTTTTTTGTAATTTACTCATATGGTACTTGTTATAATAATTTTAATTTATACTTTAGTATTATATCACTTTAAAACATACTCGTCAAGCCTTGTTTAATCTGAAAATACCTGTATACTTTCAAATTTTTTTCTTGTTTCCCTCCTTATAATGCACTTTTACCAAAACTAGAATATACTTAAAACATATGCAGTTTAAATCTTGGTATTTTAAAACTTTTCACTTGCAAGAAATAGCGGATTCCAAGCTATTACAAATACTTTTTTACGGCATTTCACTTTCTTTCTTTATAACTTTTTATGAGTGGATTGAGTGGGGGGCAGTCAGCCTGAATACTTTTTTGAACGGCAGTAATGTTTGTCCTCCATATTTTAAAACTTGTGGTGAATTTTATTTTTTCCAAAACCTTCCTTGGGGTTACTCCTCTGGAATCTTCTACGTTTTACTTTTTTTAATCTTGGGTTACGGTGTGATATCTGCCTTGAAAAAAGACTGGGTTTCTGCCCACCTTTCTCTACTTATTCCTTTTTTATGGAAAGTTATCTGGGTATTCTTTTTAACTTACGGCACGGTGGGAAACTTTGACTACTATGACATGATATTAGCTTTCGTATTTCTATTCTTACCTTACAAAGAATATTTTGCCAAAGTTGCTTTTGTTTTACTGTATTTCTTAGCAAGTACAATAAAATTCGACGAAGGCTGGATATTTGGCAACTATTTTTCCTCTCTTATTACCGGCGCCCCGATCATTCCAAAACCTTTTGTTCCCTTCTTCACAAATTTAGTTATTTTAATGCAAATAGTCGGAGTCTGGTTTTTGTTTTCCAAACATAAAATTACCCAGAAAATGGCTTTTATTTACTTTCTTTGTTTTCATATTTATTCTGGGTTTATCGTGAATTATAGATATATATCTATTTCTATTCCAGCTCTGGTTTTACTGTTTGGCAACCTATCTTTTATTGAGAACAAGAAATTTGAAATCCTTAAAATTACTAAAAAAACCATATGGGGATACGCTTTTTTGTTACTTTTACTTTGTGGGCAGATGGTAGGCCCTACCATAAAGGGTGACCAAAAAAAGACACTCGAGGGAAACTATTGGGGCATGTTTATGTTCGAAGCCTCTCATCAGTGCGTATCGACCGTTACTGTTTTTAGAGAGGGCCAAACATATGAGAGCAAAAGCGAAAACCATATAGCAAATAACAGATGCGACCCCTACATTTATTGGTATAAGATAAAAACTCAATGTGAGCGTGACTCAAAAATAGAAAAAGTAAGATGGACTTTTGACCACTCTATAAACGGAAACAGTTACGAAAGAATAGTGGACACCCAAAATGCTTGTGAGCTTTCCTATAAGACCTTTTCCCATAATGACTGGATAAAAGTTGACGGGGAATCTGCAATTTTAGATACCCCAGTATACAAAACTAGCTATTCTTTTTTCATTGACGAAAAAAAACTTGGAATACCAGCAACGCCAATTGTCAATGAACAACTGCTAAAATCATTTGTTTTATTTTACAAAACACTCTGGGTTTTAACTTTAGTATTTATTTTATTCAAACTTTTTTCTAAAACTTTCAGAGACTAAATAAAATATGCAAAAAAAAAGTGTTGAGGTCTGTCTTGCGACAATCCCCAACACTACTCACGGCTCTAGACCAGCTACACTAGGTGCAGGTGGCGTAATGCCGCTTGGAGACCGGATTCAGCGCCCCCTTGCCGCCGTCTTGGCTGAAATTCCAGCCGAATTGTCCCGGCCGAGCTGCCTTTTGACGGCAAACGTTGGGGCAGCTATTAACTGCCCCCCGTGCCTTGCAGTCCGCCAAACAGGCGTCCAGCTCGGCTTTGCACGAGGCTGCCCAGGTCGAGGTCGTCCCAAGCAAGGATGCTACAATTGCCACTGAAGCGATGGTTGCGGTTTTACGCATTTTGGGTCCTCCTTAGGGACAGGTGGTAAAGCAGGATGCTACCACACATATATATAAAGTAACACTTTATCTTAAAAATGTCAATAGCGCTAAATTTGTTACTTTGCACTTAAATCTTAAGGTCTTTTTCTTCGTTAAAGTAGATGTTTGGGTCTTGGTTTAATATCATATTTTTACAGAGGTCTACCTCTTCCCCCTTACTCAAATATTTGCAAATATCCGTACTGACTTTTTTGTACACCTCCCCTTTCTTACTATCCAGAGACAGGCCAATTCTATGTCCAAAAGTAGTTACACAAAAGATTCTCTGGGCTCTGGTCTTAGTATTTTGCAGACACATAGAGCTTATGTTATTGAAATGTGCGTCGGTCACGCTTCTGGCTGCCAAGCTTTTCACACAACCAAGTCTGTTCACCTCGTCTTTTATTTTTTGACACATGAAAGACATCTCTAAAAAGTCATTTTGTTTTTGAGTAAAGTCCCCGAACCTCAAAACATGCTCAAAGTAACAAGAAGTCTGTTGCAGCTTGTCCACCAACGTATCACAAACTTTGAAAGAAAAGGTTCCACTTTTGTCTTGGGTAAGAATTTCGTCCTTTGATAAAGAGAGATTTTGTTCCATAAAAACTCCGGTGTAACAGTTAAACTTTTCATATTTATTTTTAACCACTTTGTCACAAATGTAAATTGAGTCCGGCAAATTAAAATTGGTTTGAATGAAAGCAGCATGCCCCAAGCCATGTATACAGTCCGAAGTTACGATACTTCTGATATCTTTTTTACTACAAATTTCAGAAAAGAAATTAGCTAAATCGTCTTTATTTGTAAGGTTTTTTACAGATTCTTCTATGATGCCGTGAAAGTAGCCAGAACCACAAGTGGTAAGATTTTTAAAATAATTGTTCATGGAAAAATCTTGCAAACTTACCAACATGTCACCTTTGTTTTTTGTCAGCTCTGAGTGTCCTATACCATGGGTAATCTGATGGCAGTATGGGACAAACTCTGGAAACTGCTTTAAAAGCAACGAGAGGTTGGAGAAAGTTTGCTGCAAAGTTGTACTAGCATTATAGTTTTCGTAAAATTTTAAAAAACATTTATAATCATTTTCATCTTCACATTTTCTCAAATCAAAAATTTGCCTCTCAGTTATTTTTTCATTATCCAAAACTTTTTCCTGATTAACTATTATGGAATAGTAATGGCTGAGGGTGTTGTCTGGATAATTGCCACCGAAAAAATCTTTAGCAACTACAAAAAGTGCTAAAATTAAAAATAAACCTGTGAATATTTTAGCTAAAAATAGTCCTAAAAAATTATTCATACTTCCAATATTTGTATCTCCAAGAGAAACTCATGCAAGGTATGAGTCTACCAATCCAAGCAAAAACCCCATATTTATCAACATATAATGCGTATTTAACGTAATCCTCGTCTTGGGCCAAGTATCTCTCTTCGGCAATAGACCTCCCTATAAATATGCCGCACATAAGGCAAAACAAAATTCCCAAGCGAATAGAGTCCAAGGTATTAAATGAGTTTACAAATGGTAAAACTGCAAAGCCCCAACCAAAACATTTAGAAACATAAACTGGGTGTTTGGTATATTTAAAAGGGCCGTTGGTGATGATGCCTCTGTTGGTTAAGTTTGACGAACGAATTCCTATAATCGCCTCTGCCCACAGATGCACAAAAGCCGAAAGTACAATAAAAATACCCAGCCCATAAAGTAAAAAAGGGATATTTTGAGCAAGAGCCACCCAAACTGGCGAACCATTGTACAAAGACAGGTCAGGCCCATACTTTACAATGTTTCCAAAAATAGGCTGAATAAAAGGTTGGTAACAAATTAAAGTAATAACCCAAGCAAACCAAGTACTGTCTATTTTTTTTACTTGAGTGTTTATGAGCCTAGAAGAGAAGACATACCCCGGTAAAATGGTGAAAAGCAGAGTAAGAAAAATTATAGCCTCCAGACCTATCACATTTAAAGCGAAATTGTCGGCAACAAAAGGCATGCCTTTGGTTCTTAAATTTCCTACCAACATCACTGCTGTAGTGAGATTTAAAGTTAAAAAAACCAAGCGTACTAGCCACTCCAAAAGTCCGTCTCGGAAAGTTGCCCAATTTATTTTTTTAAATTGTAAACTCGCAAATAAGCCCATATTGTAGGTTCCGTCTTTTTTTTCTCCCAGCAAATACTCAGTGATCAGCACTAGCAAAAATGAAATAGGTAGAAAAAAAGGCAAGAAAATGTATTTAGCCTCACGAATGGTTTCAGTGTATTTAAAATTTTGATACTCTGGAATCAACCAATAAAAAAACAAAATAAGTAGAACCCCGAACAAAATACCTAAATATTTGGTAAAGACATTTTCTATAAATACCCTTTTATCATAAGCTTTTTTTACCTCCACTCTCTTTTGTTTATCCCATAAATCTTGGTTTCTAAAAACTTCAACACTAAACATATAGCAGGTTGCTAGCAATGTTATAGCTAGCACCAACTGAACGTTGGAAATGTTAAAACTAGAAAGAAAAGAGTAAGAAAGTAAAACAACAAGAGTGGAAACAACTGGGTCATACCACCTTGCGACCGAGAGTTTTTTAACACTTGCCCAACTCATTTTTTTGTTAATTTCCATATTTTTAACTAAAAAAAGTATAGCATGCGACTATACTTTTTTTGACTTAAATTATATTCAAATTAATTACCACCACCATCACCAGAATAACCTCCACCGTCACCTCCACCGTCTCCACTCGAGTAGCCATAACTTTCAGCTAGGCCTGGTGTATTGTAGACTGTTCGCCCTGTTCTGTATTCTCCAGAATCATAAATTGTCGGAGTATAGTAAGACACAGTATTTGGATAACTATAATTTCCGTAATAATAGTTAGACGAAGTTAAAGAGCCACCAGTATCACCAAAGTATCCACCCCCGAAAGAACCTAGTAAGTAGTTCACATTGTTGCCATAACCGTTCCAATTGTTTACTGTGTTTGTAAAACCTGACCAAGAAGGAAAATATGAGTAGTAGCTAGGTGTTGGATTTGGAATGTTACCAAGGTAAATGTTTCCTGTTGCCGCCGCATTTTGACTAGCGGCTGTCGCATTGTATCCTTGCTTTGGCACGTCATAAACTTTTGGAGAGCATACATCGTTGGTAGTCCATTGATTCATAAAATAGTTGTACTCTGCTCGTAACTGACAATTTGGCACCACTAGGTTAGCCCGGTCATAGTTAAAAAGGCTAAAATTATCGGCATTTGCAACCCCGATAGCCAGAAAGGTTGTGGTAATATAAAGGCTCAGAAATTGTTTACTCATCTTTTTCATATCTACATTTTACTATATTTACAGTAAAAGTCAACACTTTTTGTGGTCCTATTTAAAATTTTTATCTTCTAGCTCTGGTTGTTTCCCTACTTCTACTCCGTACATATCTACCACTTTCATAGCCTCTTCTACCGTGGTTACACCTCTTAAAATCTTGAGCATTGTGTCTTCACGAAGCGTTAAAAACCCTTGTGCCCCAGCTGCTTTTTGGATTTCACGCTCCGAAGGGTTGGTGGCTGCCAGGGCCTCTATCTCTTTACTCATAAAAATACCCTCATGAACAGCAAGCCGCCCTTTGTAGCCGAAACCGTTACACTCTTTGCAACCCAAACCTTTTTTTAATTTGAAATAATGCGACTCTTTATTTAAATCACCATCGGTGTGAAATTCTTTTAAAAATTCTTTTTTGGCTTCACTTTCACTAAATTCAGCTAACACATTATTTATCAACTTTTTCTCATCTTCTGTTGCTTCATAGTCGACCACGCAGAATTTACAAATTCTTCTCATAAGCCTTTGGGCCAAAGAAAGAGTTAGAGACGAGCCGAGAATTTTAGGATTTACATTCATACCAATTAGTCTTGGTATAGCCCCTGCGGCAGTGTTGGTGTGAAGAGTAGAAAATACAAGGTGTCCAGTAAGGGCAGCGTTAATAGCCGTATCGGCAGTTGCCGCATCACGGATTTCCCCCACCATTATCACGTCTGGGTCCTGACGCAAGATGGCTCGCATTGCCGACGAAAAAGTATAGTCTACCGAGTTATCCTCGACTTGGGTTTGTACAATGCCATGCACTTTATATTCAATCGGGTTTTCAATAGTAATAATCTTCATGTCTTCGGTGTAAACCTTTTGAAGCATGGCGTACAAGGTTGTAGTCTTTCCGGACCCTGTTGGACCAGTCAAAAGAATTATTCCATTTGGCTTGGCAATACTTTCGAAAACTATTTTCTTCAAATATGGTTCATACCCAAGCACCTCCAAATCTACTTTTATATTATCCGGGTCGAGGAGACGCATAACCGTACTCTCTCCGTAGTTACCTGGGATAAGCGAGACACGCACCTCCACTTCTTTACTATCGATGCGAATAGTAAAACGCCCATCTTGGGCTTTGGCTGAGTTGTTTAAACGCACCCCAGCCAAGATTTTCAAACGACTTCTGAAAAAGTGAAATGGCCCAACTGGCATACTCAAAACGTCATGCAACATACCGTCTAGGCGAAAACGCACTCGAATATCCTCATTTTCTGGCTCGATGTGTATATCTGAAACACCTAATGCGTAAGCTCCTGCCAAAATAACTTCAAAGATTTTTGTGGTGGAGGACTTGCCCTCACTTAAAATTTTCCCACTTTCTCTTTTAAAGTCCTCCACACTTTTTATAATCCTTATCCACTCAGCTATTAAAGCATCATTTACGGACACTACCCCGCTCTCCACCGCTTGCCCACTAGCCATGTCGGCATAGCGACTCCAGGCTCGCCGCATACCTTTGTGAGAAGTTATAAAAATAGAGAGGATGAGGGCTTCGGCTTTTAATTTTTCTATTACTTGCTTTGTCTTTGGACTTTGCGGGTTGGTGCAGGCCACAAAAAGTCGCCGACCCGCTCTGTGAAAGCCGGCGATTTCGGCTTCGCGCGAAATCGCCTCCTCTATACTCCCCAGCGCTGTAAACTCTATAGAATATGTGGTCAAATCTATAAAAGGCATCCGTAAATCGTTGGCCATTGTATGAGCAAGTGAATCATCTTCATTTTCTTTCGCCTTACCATATATCATTTTTACCAAGTCATCTTTAAAGGTAATGGTCATGTAAAATTATTTAAACATTATTTATTTTGAGTATACAACAATTATTTTATTACCAAATACACCCCCACCAAAATACAAACAAACAGAAAAAGTTTTTTCTCAATGTTTTTGAGATGAGTATTTTCATGAATTTTGGTATTGAAAAAGAATTTTAAAAGAAGCGCTGAAAAAATTACAAAAAAAGGTTGCACCGAGTCCACGGCCTTCATCACAAAAACACTGATATATGAAAGTGAAAACACATAGGTCATGGCTCCTAAAAATGAACACAGCTCTTCGGCAACCACATATTTACTAGTTTTAATGAATTTGGAAAAATCTTTAGTAATAACTCTTCTGGTGGTCGGTATCAAAAGCTGCAATAAATTTATCAAAAAAACAAAAACACTAGCCCAGAAGAAAGCTTCATACCAAGGTATTTTGTCCAAGGAAAATTTATATAAAATAGCCTCTACAGAAATAATGCCGGCCGAAAGAGTCATGTAAAACAAGACTTTTTTAGGGTGTTTTTTCTTCCAATCAAAAGTTAATAGGAAACAAGAAGCTATAATTATTATAAATCCTAAAGCTTGCAGCCAAGATAAAGTCTCACCTAAAAATATAAAGGCAAAAAAAAGAGTAAAAACTCTGTTCAAAGAAAACAAAGAAGCTACTACAGACGTGTCGGAAATAAGTAGCGATTTATAGTAAGGGATCAGATAAATTACATTGATAAACCCAATCGGTAGCAGAAACAAAAGAGTTTGACTATCTGGAAACCTTATGTCAAACAAAAAATAAAAAGGTACAGTAAAAATACAAGAAACCAAAATCGTAAAAAAAGTACAAGAAACTGGGTGACCCCCTATACCTTTATCTATTTTTTCGTCTAGTAAATTTGTAAAACTGTGAAAAAGTGGACTCAGAAAAGCCGTGAAAATATACATATTTTTAGTATATCCCAAATATGTTAAACTCTAAAAATGAAAAATCTAATCTTTCCTTTTTTAGCTTCTATTACTTGGGGCTTAGCTTATGCTATTGACCAAAAAATCCTAGAAAAAATAAGCCCCGTTGGTTTCATGTTGATAAGCTACATTGTTTCTTTAGTCGTAGTAGTACCACTATACTTTTTATACGACGAGAAAATTGACCCCAAACTTTTTCAAGACACTCACTTTATATTCATACTTTTAACCAGTATTCTACTTTCCCTACTTGCGGCTTTTTTTATTATTTATGGCATAAAAAACTTAGGGGCCAGCACTGCTTCGATGATAGAAATTTCCTACCCTTTCTTTGTGGTAATTTTTTCTTTTTTACTTTACAAGACCACCCCAAACTATTTGTTCGTCGTTGGTTCTGTTTTCATGTTTATAGGTTTGGCGTTTGTGGCAAAGTCTCTGTAGCACCATTTATGCTTAGAGCCTCAGAAAATCGATCGCTTTTTGCGTAGCCACGCGCCCTCGGCTAGTACGCTCTAACATGCCTATTTGCAATAAATACGGCTCTACCACCTCCTCTATAGTTTCAGATTCTTCGGACAAACTTGCGGCTAGTGTAGAGATACCAACTGGACCTCCTTTAAAATTTTCTATAATAATCCTCAATAGATTTCTGTCATTTTGATTCATTCCATGTTCGTCTATTTCCAACATATCTACTACATCTTGGACTATTTTTTTAGTTAGTGGCGACTTTTTTATTTGGGCCATGTCGCGGCTTCTTTTTAAGAGATAATTCGCGGTTCGTGGCGTGGACCTACTTCTTCTGGCGATTTCTTCGGCCGCCTCTTTTTCAATTTCTATACCCAAAATGCTAGCCGATCTGTTTACAATTTGTTCTATTTCATTTTCACTATAATTTTCTAGTCTAAAAACACCTCCTGAAAAACGGCTTCTAAGTGGCGCTGAAAGCATGGCAACTCTAGTGGTGGCCCCCACAAGAGTAAACGGTGGAATATCTAGTTGTATAGTTCTAGCAGCTGGCCCTTTACCGATGATAATATCTATTACTCCACTTTCCATAGCTGGGTACAATACTTCCTCTATCATTTTATTGAGTCTATGAATTTCATCTATAAACAGCACGTCACCACTTTCTAAATTGGTTAAAATACTTGCCAAGTCTCCCACTTTCTCAATGGCTGGACCACTGGTTGTCTTCATATTTGCCCCCAAAGTTTTAGCTACCAAGTGCGAGATAGTTGTTTTACCTAAACCAGGTGGACCGTAAAATAAAATATGCTCTGGCTGATGATTTCTCTCTTTCGCTGCGGCCAAAAGGACTTTTAAATTTTCTTTCACCGTCTTTTGCCCTACATATTCTTCAAAAGTTTGAGGTCTTAGGGCCGAGTCTAACACTTGGTCTCTTTGTTTCTCTTGCTTAGTACCAACAATCTCAGCATTCACCTCTTTTTCCTCTTCGTTTTCGGTCTGTTTGTAGGTACTTGACATAAATTAAAATATTGTTATAATACTAGTAATTGAGTAGAGATATTCAAAGAAAGTATAGCACGTTAACAGATAAATTAAGATTTTTAATCTCTAAGTAATTGACGTATTCCGCCTTTGCCATAATCCAATGTTTGCGCTTGGTACTCTCGCATGTACGAGAATCTACTGGGACTTCACATATGCGTGTGGTTTAGCTCCCGCAAGGAAGGATTATTTAGAGATTAAAGCCCTTAATATATACACAATTAAAGAACCTGTGCGATGGTTCTTTTTTGTTTTGTCCATTTGGTAAATAACCATCTTCTTTAGAAACCAACTGCCAACTTTTTAAATCTATTTCTGGAAAAAAAACATTGCAATCAGAAAATTCTCCGTCCACTTCGGTAACATAAATCTCATCCGCGTATTGCATAAAATTTTTGTAAATTTCGGCTCCACCAAAAAGCCATAAATCTTTTTGAGCTAGTTTTTGGTGAAGTAAAATAAAATTTAAAAAATCCTGTTCTGAATTTAAAAGCAAAACCCCTTCTGGGACTTGGTAGTTTTTGTCTCTAGTCAAAATAATATTTGTTCGGTTTGGTAAAGGGCGAAACCTCGGCGGCAATGACTCCCAAGTTCGTCTACCCATTAAAACAAAATGATTCTCAGTTAATTCTTTTACTCTTTTCATGTCGCCAGGTAAAACCCAGTTTGGCAGAACATAAACACCGGTTTCTTTATTTACAGTTCCCAGTTCCCCATTTTTACCTTTGGCGGCGATGATTTTTATTTTCATTTTATTAATTCCCTGTTGAGCCAAACCCACCTTCGTCTCTCTCGGTTTTACTTAAATAATCCACTTCAACTATTTCAATTTTGGGTTTTTCAAGAAAAACTAACTGACAAATTTTATCCCCCAAATTATATTTTCTCGTACCATTTAATAATTTAAACTTAACAAGTATCTCTCCCCTGTAGCTAGAATCCAGTACACCGACGGAATTGCCTAAAATTAAATCATACTTTGTCACTGAACTTCTAGGAAAAAGTAGACCTACGAAATTATCTGGAAATTCACAAGCTAAACCAGTCCCATACACAAGATTACCCTCCTCATCTATAGAGAAGTTATTAGCAATTAGATCTATGCCCGCGTCTCCATGTCTAGGAATCTCTGGTATTATGGCACCTGATTTTATTTTTGTAAATTTTATTATCATTTTATTTTCATTATCTTTTATCACCTTCCCCACCTAAAACGTCCCTTTCTTTTCTAGAATTTACTTTTTGTAAATTATCTCTTGCAATATCTTCCAAATCTAAACCCAGTTGTCTTGCTAGTTGCGCCAAGTACCACAAAACATCCCCCAGCTCGTGCTTTATATCTTCTCTAAATTTGTCACTACGCAAGTCTTCATTTTTGCACAAAGCCTTTTTAATCTTTTCTGCCACCTCTCCCGCTTCACCAGAAAGACACAATCCCAAAAAGACAACTGGGTCTACATTTACATGTTCTAACTTTGCTGTCTTGCTCGCCTCGTTTTGGTATTCGTTTAAATTCATATTTTAATTCTAAAATTATACTACTATTTATAAAAAAGAGCCAAAAATATTTTTCAAAATATTTTTGGCTCTTTGCAATTACCTATTGGGTAACCTTATCGTCTGGGTCAGACCTATAGCCTGGATCCACAATAGTTGCAGCTGGAAAATAAAGGATAAGTTAAAGTTGCGTTGGCTAGATTTCATAATTTTGATGGTAAAATAGAAGGACATCATAATTAAAAGAATAATATAAACAATAATAACATGAGAACTACCGATCGGACGTTAGAACTTGTCAAAAATATCAAAAAAAGTAATTTGGACAAAAACTTTGTTAAACTATTAGGGATAGGAATGAGTATTTTTTTTGGAACTTTAAGCTTATTTGTTTTGTATAACTTATATTCAGATCAGGTTTTTGCAGATTCAGTTTTAAGTAGTATTAAATACTTCTTTTTATTCATACTTTTGCCATTTACACTCTTCTTTTTATCTTTATATACATTCAAAACAGGTTCGGACTTCTCCAATGGAAAAGAATCTGTATCTTTTTATATTATAGCTTTGGTATTGTCTATTTTTATTTTGATAGGTTTTTTTATGGCCCCTATTACCGGTGAAAACTTTCATGGAACTTTGAGGATCAGAGGATTTGTTTTTGCTTTTATATTTTTTATTGGACTTGGGTCTGCTTTTAAAATAAAAAATTTATTGGTGAAAATTCAGCAATAGACATTTTGCAAAATATCTAGAATTCAACGCAAGTTACTTATACAACCCCCTCTTCCTAGCGTCCTCGTCCATCACGGCCCCAAACTTTTCTATTATTTTAAAGCCTAGTTCAGGCCAAATTTGCTTTCTTTTGTTTTCATTTTTTTGTCGCAACTCGACCGAGGTAACAGCTTTTATCATTTTTAAATCTTCACACGCAACGGAAAACCAAAACTGCGCTTCCAACTTGTCTATGGCTTTTACAAACTTGGCTTCCAAGCTTTGAGGATTTTCAAATTCATCATAAAGACTTCTAATTTCTTTTGCTATAAATTTTGGTGAGCTCTTTATAACCTGATTGATAGCCGTCGACTCTTTTTCCGCGTGAGCTTCATTTTTTACTCCCATCACAATGTCGCCAGTTTCTATTTCCCCCATATCGTGCATCAAAATCATTTTTGTAACTTTTTCAAAATCTAACTTATTTTCTGGATCCTCAATGTTTCTAAAATAGTGAGCAAGTACGAACATGTTGTACACATGTTCAGCTACAGACTGACTTTCTAAAACTTCTTGCCTAGATAAAGTATATCTAATGACTTTATTGAGACCATATGTATACTTTATCTTTTTTATCTCGTCAAAGATGTAGTCAGTTGAAAATTTTGCCAACCTGACCTCACTTGCCCACTTTGCAATTTCTACTTTTTTATTAAATCTTTCTGCATTTTCTGGTAAATACACTTTTTTAACTCCCGCCCTTAACAATTTTTCCCAGCAGGCTTTGCAACACCAGAAATGTCCATACATATATACCTCAGCCCCCACCAACTTTTCTAAATTTCCAGCTTCGATGGCATTTTTGATTAAGTTAGCCTCTGCGTGACTGTCAACATGACACCCACGGCAATGCTCAAAACCTTCACCTCCTTGAAATTTTGGTTTCCCTTGCCTTTCTCTTTCGTCGTTTAAGAATCTTCTTACACAACCTTTTCTATGTCCAAAATTTTCTAAATTTTTTTCATGATAACCATTGCCGTTCCCAGCTTCGGCTACGACCTCCCCGTCTTTAACAGCTACTATCCCAATCGGAAAAACAGAGGTGAGAGAATGGTCGACAGCTGCTTTCTTAGCTAGCTGAATAAAAACATTTTCTTCTTCTAGAAAATTATAATGCTCTTTTCTCTGGAAAAATTCTATTTCTTCTTCTATATTTTCAAAATCTTTGATTATGTCTTTCATTTCTAGCATATGATATAATTTTAACATAATTTATGACCAAAATAGGTAAATTGCATGACAGCAAAACTTTAAAGAAAAAAATTGCAGCTGCAAAAAAACAAGGTTTAAAAATAGTACTTTCTTCTGGCTCTTGGGATATGCTGCATGTTGGACATATGCGTTACTTAAAAGAAGCCAGAAACAAAGGGGATTTTTTAATTGTTGGGGTGGACTCGGACAAGAAAATTAAAAAAAGAAAAGGCCCAGACCGACCAGTAGTTCCTGAAAACGAAAGACTGGAAATGCTTTCTCATCTAGAATTTGTAGATGCTTTATTTCTAAAACTTCACAACCACAAAGAAGGAAATTTAATAGAGCTGGTTTGTCCAGATGTGCTGATAGTTTCCGAATCCACCAAACACGACCCAAAACATTTAGGACAGATTTCCAAATTTTGTAGAGAGGTGGTGACACTGCCGCCTCAAGCCGAGACCAGCACCACAGCCCGCATTCGCATGCTGCATGTCAATGGTAAAAAAGATTTGTTGCAAAAATTGATGGAGGAAATGCCGAAATTTATGTCAACATTCTTGAGTGGTAAGTAATTTAACTTTGTAGTGCAATTTTCCTATACCCCAATTTTACCCTTAAAGATTCCCTATTTTCTTTACTTTCTCTCTCAGAAGACTCCCCAGAAATTAGTTGAAAATGTAAATGTTCTACACTAGAGCCATTTTTAAGCATATCCCCGAAACGTAAAAACAACCCTCCGCCTTCTATTTTTTTATATTCAACTGCAAATTTAAAAATTTCCCCAAAGTCAGCCCAACTTTTTGCGTCAATTTCTGCAATATTTACAAGATGTTTTTTAGGAATTAAAAGATAATGATGTGCTGTTCCCTCATAAGGAAAAGCACTTTCTGTCAAAAGCCAATTTTCATTTTGATGTAAAATTTCTTTTTGGTGTATCTTTATAATGCCTTCTGGGCAAAAAGGACAAAGTTTTATTTCTTCGGCGAGTTTCATTCTGTCACTCTGTTCTTCACTTCTTACATTATTATGATTTAGTTTTGGCATATTTTTATACAGCACTAGGAATTAGCATACTCGGGTTTGGGTCATAGTTTTCCAGTTTAAAATCTTCAAATTTAAAATCTTTTACATTTTCTTTTTTATTGATTATGTTTAAGCTTGGGAAAACTCTGCCCTCTTTTTGAATAATTTCTTTTGCAACTTCCAGTTGGTTTTCATAAATATGGGCGTCAGAAAGTTGGAAAATTAATTTCCCCGGTTTCAAACCTGTTACACTACACATCATTTTTAAAATAGCAATGTAGGAGATCATGTCATTTGGAAAACCAAGCAAAATATCAACTGAGCGATGCCAAGACAATAAATCTAGTCTGCCGTTTAAATATCGAAAATGCATAAAACCGTGACAGGGTGACACGACTGTGCGCTGGTTTGCCCCCCAACCGTTGTAAAACGGTATCCAACTAGTGACATACAAAGTTCTTCTATTTCTCAGTTTCTCATCTTTCAACATTCTTACTATGTTTTCTATTTGGTCAAACTCACCCCCGTCAGGTGTGGGAAATGCAGCAAAAGCCCGACCATAAGACCCGTCGCCCAAATGACGCGGCTTAGCTCCCACTTTTTGAGTTTTACGCTCTATCACCCACGGTCCCCAAAAAGCTTCTGGCACCCCATAAACTTCTTTCATTTTATCAAAGTCTTGTTCGCCATTTACAAAAGCACACATTTCAGCAATTGGCCCCTTGGTCCCCATTTTTCTTTCTGTAATGACTGGGTCGCCATTTTCCAAGTCATAGACCAGAGTTGGCGCAGTGCCAAAACAAGTAAAAGCATCTACATCTTGGGGGGTGGGTACTCTTTCGCCATTTTCCAAAATAAACTTAACCAAGTTTTTATATTGACTATCCACAGTCTTGTCTTTTTTTGTTTCCATATATAAAAAGTGTAACAAAATAAAAAAACAAAAGAAACTTTGACAAATGCAACTTATTATTTGCTGATTATCTTTAAAATTTCAGCTAAAGTTTGTTCAAAAACTTTTTCTTTGCTTTGCTCACCGTTTACAATAACATGGTTAAAATTTAAGATTTCTTTTTTATACCCCACTATCACTCTTTCAAAAAAATCTTTCTTTTTTTGTTCGTATTGATTATTTTCACTTCTCCCACCCCTTCTTTTTTCACTGGTTTCAACTGTAATGTCGTAATAAATATATAGATCTGGTTGATATTTACCAATAATTTTTTCAGTTAGCCAGTCTGTCACCTCCCTCATATTTTCTTTTTGTTTACCGTAGATTTGATAAGCATATTGGGACAACTCAAATCTATTACAAATTACATTTACACCAGAGTCCAATTTTGCGACTATTTCAGTATTCATAAGCTCGGCTCTGTCAGCATAGAAAAGCAGAACTTCAGCCAAGTCTGAAAAGACATAGTCTTTGTTGAAAATAAGCTCGCGTATTTTTTGGGTTCCAATTCCTGTTCCACCCGGCGCTCTGGTAAAATAAAAGTTGTTGTTTCCCTCAAAATGCTTTTTAAGCAAATCACTTTGAGTGTCTTTCCCACAGCCGTCTATTCCCTCTAAAACAATAAATTTTCCTTTAGCACTCATATTTATTTTATCTTATTTCCTGACTAGCAATTAAGTCCTTCATCAGGTCACTTGTTTTGCCAACAGCCGTGTCCATAAAAATAACTTTCGCATTTTGTGATTGACCAACTGTTTTAAGAGTATCTAAATACTGTGTTAGCGACAAAATAGCCATAATTTCTTTAGGATTTTGTGAGGTCACACTCTGTAAAGTCTTTATTGACTGTTCTAAACCTTTGGCTATCGCCTCTCGTTCCTGAGCCACTCCTTCTCCTTGTAGTCTTTTTCTTTCTTTTTCGGCTTCGGCCTCTTTAATGGCCTGGATTTTTATTGCTTCTCCTTTGTTCTCTGCCGCTTTTCTTAGTTGTAAACTAGCTACCACCTCACTCATTGCGTCAGTTATAGTAAGTGGAAAATTAACATTGGTTATTTGAAAACTTTTTATAAACATTCCCCACTCGGCAAATTGTTTTTCTAAATCATTTTGTATATGGTTTGCCAGCTCTTCTTTTTTTTCTAATATACCTTCGTGAGTTTCTTTGGCTACATATGTACGCAAAGAGTTTTCAACAATAGCCCCAATAGACTGATTTCTGTTTTCCACTACATAAGTATATTTTTTAATACCCTCATCTGAGGCATCTACAACATAAATCAAGTTGGTGCCAATGTCTACAATAACTTTGTCTGCTGATGGGTAACGTCCGTCTATAGCAAAATTTTGCTGACGTAAAGAAACCTTATTTGCAACCCTTTCTAATAGTGGAATTTTAAAATTGAGTCCGGCGTTCATCATCCTGGAATACTTCCCTAAAAACTCTATCACCAGAACACTATTTTGTTCTACTATTTTTACACAAGTCACAAAGAGTAGGGCGAGAACTATTATTAATATAAATAGAATATATGTTGTCATATTTTAATTTTGTTGGATGTATAAATTCTAACATGTGTAAAAAAAATATGCTATGATTTTAAACACAACAAAAGCCAGTATGAAAACATATAAATTCTGGGCTAAAAGTGAGATCAAAACTGGCAGCAAATATTTTAAAGACTACTTTGTATTTTCTGGTTCAAATATTTCTCCTAGCGATGCCCAAAACATGCTAAACAAAAAGATGGAAACACTAAAGGATAGATATGCAGGTGTTACAGACTCATTTAGCAGTAAAGAAAAGAGACGCGAATATGAGTTGGAAATTCGAGAAGAGGTTTTGGAGGAAGTAAGCCCTGAAAATATTATAACTAGAAATAGATACGGCGCGGAAATTTTAAATACTACCGAAATTTCTATATTTGATATTGACCTCAAAGCCGAGGGCTATATGTCAGAAGTAGGAATTTTGGGATGGTTTAGAGGATTAAAACCAAATTTTACCGAGACCAAAAGTTTGAGAGGAGTAAAGCAAGAAAAAGTTGAAGATATTGAAAATATTTTCAAAGAAAAATATTCAGAACTAGAATGTAGAATTTACGAAACCTACAAAGGTTTAAGGTTGATTATTCAAAATACTTACATTGAACCAAATAAATTGTACGGCAATTTATTTGTTGTTTATGGAAATAATTTTGCAGAAAATCTTTTTGCTCAAATCGTTAAAGACACCAAGACAGATTTAAACTATGCCCTTTTATGTCTCAAACAAAAATGTTTCCGTGCCAGACTTTCCCCAAAACCATACAGAATGAAAGAGGGGCCAAACTCTATTATTTATAAACTTTTACCAGAACCAAAAGAAAAAGTTGAGCAAGAAATTTGGTTAAACAAATATAATCAAATTAAAAAAAATTATTCTGTATGTATTTTTTTAAAAACAGTGAACTCAAGAAAAGCAGAAATTTCAGAGATTATAAAGCTGCATGACGAGAAGACTGGTGTGGCAAACAGACGCCCGTTGGCATAGGGAAAGGGGCGAGGCGCATGCGCCTCGCCCCTTTGGCCAACTAAACTGAATACATAAGTTTCCAATTTAGTTGGTTTTGTTTTTGAATTAAGCTCAGGACCGCAAAACGTTCTTGGTCAGAAAGTTTGCGGTAAAGCCAAGTGTCGAGCTGGTCGACCACTCTTTTCACTTTGAGCTTGTCATAGGCCAGGTCAAACTGATGCATCCTCTCGGCATAGCTCCAACTTGGGTCGACCTCGCATAAATCAGCACACCTTATGACTTTTGTGTCCGCACGAATGAGAGCAAAAAAGACATAGATTTGCCTTGGAGTCAGAAAAAGTTTCTTGACCCTTGGCAAACAGTGCTTGATCTCTGACAATTTATTTACTCTGTCTGGGTAGGCCAACTTTGAAAAAAAATCGAGATTGTCTAGAGTTTTGTCGCCCATCTAATTTCTCCTATTTGATTTTTCTAGCTCAGTCAAGGTATTATACACCACTAGTCAAATAAAAATTACACTTTCCAAAAAAGTTTATATTTCTAACATTATATCTTTTATGATATATATTTACTAAGACATAATTTTCTGATAAAACCTATTGTGCCCAAGATGAAAACTAGATTATTGCTTTAAAACCTTTATTTTATAAGCTTTTTCTGGAAAAACTATGACTTGCCTTCGGCTTTGAAAAAAGCTAAGATTCGCTTGTCAGACAAGATAGATCTGACTTCACACAAGGGAAAAGCACAATGACAACCAACTCATTGGCAAGTCGCATCCTCGCAAGGCTGTTACGCAACCCAAAAAAGAAGGTTCGTGCCCTTACTCCAGCTGAGCGTCGCAGCGCAAGCTCGAAGAGTAGTAGTGACACCTCTTTGCACTACTACACTCAGACTCAGTTCCACCACCCTAGCCGGAGTAACAACTCTGACTCCAGCAACAACTGCAGCGGTTCAATTTCGGACGGCGGCAGTGGTGGTGGAGATGGTGGTG
>JAYSUJ010000020.1:0-32466 GCA_043719155.1 bacterium
TAGAAATTTAGCGTGAAGGTGGAAACTTTGTCCACATCCACGGGGCCATATCTGGGAAGATGAACGCCAGGACGGCGAACCCCATCATTGCCAGGATGACAGTCATGGCGATACGGTAGAACCGATCTTCGCTTTTGACGAAGAGTGGCACTACCACAAGCATAAACAAGACTAAAGCAATAATCGAAGCTCTGATTTTTTGGTCTGTAGTCATAACCGATACTCCCTTTTCAACCACCCAAGATAGGTAGCTGTTGAGTAAATTCTAGCATTTTCTATAATGCAAAACAAATTTAAAAACTAGTCCATTTTTTTATGAAATACAAGTACCCCATTTCTGGCTGACTTTTCTTCATTGAGACGAACATTTGAATGGGCGATAGACTCGCCATTTTCATCAACATCTGAAAAAGTACAAACATCTTTATCTAAAGTTAGTTTGACCCCTAGTCTCGTACAAATACAATTTACTATTTCATAAACATCCAAACCATCGCCCGCAACACATTTAAAATCTGGACATAACTTTTGCAAAAAGGCTGCTCTTCTTGCGTTTGCTGGTCCATATTTTGGGTCGCTTAAAGAGTGCTTGTATGCCTCGCTACTAACACCGAGGCCTGCCCAAAGCTCTACATTTTCTCCTCCCAAACTTTTTACAAGATTTTCCACTACTCCAAATTTAAACAAGTCTTCTATATTTAAAACACTATTTCTTCCTGCATGCGTTGCCACAATTTCACCACTATCATTTGTACCTACCATAGTCAAACAGTCGGCTGGAGTTACAAAAAATGCTTGGTGTATTTCAATTTTTGTACCCTCGACATTTTTACCTCTTTTCAAAGTAATTTTTTCTCCTCGTTCGTTTAAACCCAAATCAAAATCCAATTCATAAAGCTGGTCTTCAGCTATCAAGCCGTTTTGCTCAGAAGAAACTGGTGACAAGATTTCGGTTAAGCTAAAACCTTTAGCCATTTCAAATAAATAAGTTTTAACATGTGCAAACTTTGTGTCTAGCTCATTCTGTGTTTTTAAACCACGCAATGTCCAACCTAAGTCTTTTGGAAGGTTTGGGTGCCTACCCACAAAGGCGACTGTTGCCCTGTCGTTTAAAACATGTTTTACAATTACATTTTTAAATACATTTTCTTGTGATTTTGCAGTTTCTATATTACTTTTTGGAGAGATTTCTGTCATATTACATTAAATTTTTTATCTAATTTCAAATTTTTTTTCTTTCAAATAATTTAAAACTTTTTGCATCTCCGCTTCCACCTCCGCATCTGTCAAAGTTTTTTCATATGATTGAAAAATCAACCTAAATGCTATAGACTTTTTACCCTCTTTTTCAAATACATCAAACTCATACATAGAAATACAATTTTCCAGATTTAAGTTTACTAAATTCTCTGAAATATCTTTTACAAAGTCAACATCTCCTGGCACCCAGATAGCTACGTCGCGCGAGATGAACGGGTAAATAGAAAGTGGCTTGTATTTTATAGATTGTAAATCTTTTTTAACTTCCACAAAAGGTATATCTATTTTTTTGTTTCTGATTTCGTGCATGATTTTATCCAATGAAAACTCGAGCATGGCAGGCTTTTCTGACTTAGAAATAATTTCAATCTTTTCAAGACCCAACTTAGTTTCTACTTCTAGCAAAATAGTTTCTAACTCTGGTAAATATTTACTTTTCTTTTTATTGTCATCACAGACCAAAATACATCTTTTATCCTCAGTGTTGTCATCTAAGAAGATACTACCAGTTTCAAAAAACCTTAGAGTATTGGTTTGTAAAATTGGTAGAAAGTTATAGTTTTTTTCAAAAGTCTTCTTGGCCCCGTCTGTTAAGTTGTTCCTTAAAAACATTTTGTCCTCAGCCAGTCCAAGCTTCACCTTTACATTGCCGGTTGGCACAAAAGTATAGTTGAAAACTTCTACATAACCTTTGTTTAACATCTTAGTTTTAATAAAATTTTCAAGCAAAAACCTGCTGTCATGACTTACCTTTTTTACCAAGTTCAATTCCTTACTTTGTAAATTATCAAACCCATACAATCTCAAAACCTCTTCTATCACCTCTTCTTCCACATTTATATCCAGTCTTTCATGCGGAGCCAGTACATTAAAAACACTCATATCTGCATTTAAATTTTTAACTTTAAAGTTTTGTCTTTCAAGCAGCTTTTTTACTTCATCATATGTTAAGCTGGTATGACCATAGTTATTTACATTTTTAAGGGCAACCTCAACTCCACTATTTTTGTTTTCTTCTATTAAAATATCTGTATAAAACTCTATTTCGCAATTTTTATAAATCTCTTTTACCGTAGCAATACATATTTGCAAAGCTTCTAAAGTCTTTTCGGTAGAAACTCCATTTTCAAAAATCTTAGACGCATCTGTACGCACGTTTATATGTTGAGTAGTTTTACGAATCATGGTTGAAGAAAAGTTGGCCAGCTCAAAAAAAGCTATTTTAGTGGAGCTGTCAACCTCAGCAAGTTTTCCACCCTTTATACCCGCGATAGACAAAGCCTGCTTTTCGTCAGTTATCAAGAAATCCGAAGTCTTTAGGGTTACCTTTTTACCATCTAGTAAAATAATTTCTTCTCCTTCGTTTGCAAACCTTGTAACTATTTTTCCATTTAACTTCTCAAAATCAAAAACATGGGCTGGTTGACCAATTGAAAATAAAATTAGGTTGGTAATGTCTACCAAGCAATTTATACTTCGTCCACCACTTTTAACTAAAATATCTTTTATCCATTCAGGAGTTTCCACCTTTTCTCCGTCATTTAAATTTAAATTAACTTTGAAACCAGCAAAACGTAGTAAAGCATTTTGGGGGTAAGCAATTACAAAACTATTATCTTTTTTATAATCATTTAAATTTATTTTTGGACGCCAGTCGCGCATTTTAAAATCAAAAACTGATGCCAACTCTCTGCTCATTCCTTCTAAACTCATGGCGTCCGCCACCCTGTTTGGTAAAACTTTTATCTCAAAAAGCGAGTCCTCTTTACCGTCCGCGTCTTTTACTAACTCAACGCTTTCTACTTCAAAAGCTTTTTTAGACATGACGTCTAACAATACTTCATTATCTGCCGGCAATTCCCCTTCTACAAAACTCTGCATCCATTTTTTACTGTATCTTTTCATATTTTTTTACTTAAAATTGACTGGTAAAACGCATGTCACCATTATACAAATGGCGAATATCCTCTATGCTATAAAGCATCATTGCGATTCTTTCTATACCAAAACCAAACGCAAAGCCAGAATAGACTTTTGAGTCTATGCCTGACATGTCTAAAACTTTTGGATGCACCATGCCACTACCACCGAGCTCAATATAGCCACTATGTTTGCAGATAGAGCAACCTGGCCCACCGCATTTAAAACAAGACATGTCCACCTCCAAAGCTGGTTCTACAAAGGGAAAATATGACGACCGAAAACGAATAGTGATAGGTCTTTGAAATATTTCGGACAACATTTTTTCAATTGTCCATTTTAAATTTGGGATAGACACATTTTCCTTTTTGTCCACATACAAACACTCTAACTGATAAAAATTGGCTTCATGAGTTGCATCGGTAGCTTCGTTTCTATAAACTTTTCCAGGAGCAATAACCGCAAGAGGAAACTCTTTTTTATTTTTAACCCAGTCCTCCATGGTTCGTATTTGCATGTTAGAGGTTTGAGTTCTCATTACTTTTCTGGACCCATCTTTAGTATCTATCCAAAAAGTATCCTGCATGTCACGACTAGAATGGTCTTTGGCTACATTTAAAGCATCAAAATTGTAATACTCTGTTTCCAGCTCTGGGCCATCTACTACCGAGAAACCAATATCTTGAAAAATTTTTGTAACTTTATTAATTATCAAGCTCACTGGGTGTAAATGCCCACTTTGC
This sequence comes from bacterium, assembly GCA_043719155.1. Taxonomy (GTDB): domain Bacteria; phylum Patescibacteriota; class Minisyncoccia; order Phycocordibacterales; family UBA5272; genus JBBQKQ01. The sequence continues at coordinate 3,924 of JAYSUJ010000020.1, forward strand.
TTGTCTAAATTTGTATCTAACATATCAACATAATAACATTTCTTTACTTATTTTAGAAGGACTATTTATGGTATAATTACCAGCAACAAAAAAAGCTAAATGGAGGAAATACCACTTTACATCTTTATTTTTATTGCCTTGTACTCTCAAGTTTTTTTATTCTTAGTTTTATTTGAAGAATGGGATACTATTTTTGCCGACACCAAAGAAAGAGACCTTAAATATTTCCCTACTGTAGTTATAGCTGTACCTTGTTGGAATGAATCTCAAACTGTAGAAAAAACTCTTGTCTCACTTTTAAATTTAAATTATCCAAAGGATAAACTACAAATTTGGGCAATAGACGATGGGTCTAAAGACAATACTTTGGAGATTTTAAAAAAGTGTAAAATTGAGCATGATAAACACAATCAAATAATGGTAGAGACAAAGGAAAATGGCGGCAAGCACACAGTTTTAAATTACGTTTTAGAAAAAACTAAAAGTGAAATATTTGGATGTTTAGACGCAGACTCTTATGTTTTTCCTGACACTCTTAAAAACATGCTTTTAAACTTTGAAGATAAAAATGTGATGGCAGCCACACCAATGCTAATTGTACGTAAACCGGTAAACCTTTTGCAGGCTATACAAAGTGTAGAATACAACTTTGGGTTACTTCTAAAAAGAATCTTTGGAGCAATAAACGGCATACATGTAACTCCCGGTCCTTTTTCATTATTTCGCAAGGAGGTTTTTGAAAAAATAGGTGGCTATAGACCTGCCCACAACACCGAAGATATGGAAATTACCTTTAGAATGCAGAAAAATTTTATGAAAATTGTTTCGTCTGTGGATGCATACGTAGAAACCTCTACCCCACCCACTCTCTACAAACTTTATAGGCAGCGACTACGCTGGACACAGGGTTTTATGCAAAACTCAATAGACTACCGAGAGATGATTTTTCGTCCAAAATATGGTACCGTAGCACTATTTACAATTCCGTTGGGCTGGATAGGTATTAGCATGGTTGTATACATGTTTTTCTTTTATATCTATCATTTAATTTTAAACTTAACAAAACTACTTAAACATTTTCAAGCAACAGGACTAGATTTTCACATCGTTTCACTTAATCATTTTTTCACAGAATACATAAGTCAAATATATTACAGCACAAGCACAATTGTCTTGTTGGCAATACCTCTTATCATATCCTCTTTTACTTTCATTTTAATTGGTCACAACCTCTCCCGACCAGAATCGAGGAGGTTGCGTTATATATTTTATTTTATTTTCCTTTGGGAATTTATTATTCCTTTTTGGTTTATCCGTGCCTTGTTCAACACCATCACAAATAGGTCTGGAGAATGGCGTTAATTGCAGTCCCAATGTGTTATAATTATCACTAATAAAATATGAATAATTTAAATTATAGACGTTACATTTTAGCTTTAATTATCAGCTTAGTTATTTTTCTAACTGGTTTTCTAGCAAGCAATACTTTGACAAATAAAAAACTTGAAAGCTTAAGAAATGTAGAGGACGATATTTCGCTCTCAATTCTATCCTCTGAAACAGAGTATGATATTTTAAAAGAAATTTCCTGCGAAAATATTTCTAGCCAAACAGTTTTGACAAAAGAAATAGGAGAGCTTGCCGACAAGCTTTCTATACTAGAGGCAAATACAGACGGAGACAACGAAAGACTAATCTCTGCCAAAAAGAGATATACGCTTCTTTTGATTAAAGATTATTTACTTTCCAAAAGACTTACCGAGAACTGTGGAACTAAACCAACTTTTATTATTTATTTCTACGGCAACGCGGACATTTGTCCCGAATGTGTTAAAACCAGTTATGCCCTTTCTTCTTTACGCCAAGACTATGAAAATCTGCGTGTCTACCCCTTTGACTATAACCTAGACTTACCACTTGTTAAGTCATTTGCGTCGCTTTATGGCGTAAAAGAAAACCAGTTGCCAGCCGTAATCATTAACAAAAAAACCTATGTTGGTTTAAATAGTAAAGTTTCTATAGACAAGCTTTTACCAAAGGAAATTAAAATCAACAATCAAGTTTCTACCACAACAAGAAAAACTAGTTTTTTATTCAAGATGAAGAACTCTTAGTACATATTTAACTACCGCATTAAAGGTATTCTCTGAATTAAATATCTTAGAGTACAAACTATTAACTTCTAGTATTTTATAAATTGACACAACATGGTTATACACTTTTTCGGATTTTTGTTTGCCAAGTTTTCTAACAACTTCGTCAGCCAGCGTCTTTGGTAGATTAGTAACGTCTAGTTTCTGATCAGAAACACCTATTTTACTTTTTCTTGAGTCATGTTCAGCGATATTTTTACTCGTCGGTATCACTTCTTTATTGGGGATAAAAACAAATTTACCTTCGAGAAAGGTGAAATGTTCGTAAAGGAAATTTGAAACATCGGATGCAAAGTCTTTTTCATAATCTTCAACTAAAACAGATGCAGGCAGACCAAACCTGTCAACATACACACTGCCTTGCTTTAGGCCATAAATATTTGTCGAAGTGTAGCCATCATGTTTTCTATAGCCATTTCGTAATACGAGATTATTTTTAAACACTCTGTTTAACCACAATTCGTATCCACTAGTTGTTTTGATTCTCAATTCTTTAACCTTATTTCTAGCACTTGATAAATTCATCTCCACTGTTGCCCCTGCTAATACTTCTGATAATTTAGCCACACTGCCTTTGTAGGGTCCAACAACTGCTTTTTTATATCTATTTTTTACGGTTGCTGCATGCTCTTCTTCATAGCCAAAATACTCGCTGTGTACTTGCCAAGCAATATCCTCAATAACTGAGTCTAAAATTTCTGGCATAAAAAAAGCCTGAGTCAAAAGTCCTCTACTTTCTAAAATATTTATTACCTCACGAAGCCTCATCTTAGCCTCATTAATAGCTTCTGGAAAATGCAGTCCATAATGGTCAATATGTACAAGATTTTTATTTGCAATTTTATTATAAACAGAGTTTTCAAAGTCTTTTTCCAGTTCTTCAACTTTTTTATCTGCTTTTTTTAAATCTGCCTCGGTAGCCCTGTACCTAGAAACCCCAGGCTTCATAAGGGCCATATCTCTGGGAAACCACGGGTTGTGCGTGGCATTTTCAAGCTCTGTTTTATTCCAATAGTAAAACTCTTTTATAGAGACTACAATTTGACCGAGGAAATTTGCACTTTGAAAACGTATCAAGTCACTTTTGGTCCAACCAGTACTTAAAAGTCCTAGCTCTGCACCGAAATCTGTAGTTAAATCTGGCAATACCCCCTGAAAATCTTCATATCCATCGAGGGGAAATACTACTGGTGACCAAAAGTTATATAAATTAAAAGTTGTAATTTGAAGTTTTGCACATAGCTTTTTTACTTGTTCCATATTCATAACCTCGACACTTTTTCTGTCGACAACCTCACGGGAGAATCTTCTTTCGTTTCTCTTTAAAATCTCGTTTACATTTTTTACAATCTCACGATTAAATTTGAAAACATTTTCTCCACCGATAATTCTCTTTTCCAGCTTTTCATCTTCACTATTTTTTACAGTTTCACGACCTGTAATATCCAGCATCAACTGATTTATAAAATCCAACCTATCCAAGGTACCAACATAATCCAAAACTAAAGACCTCTTCTTTCCGGGATACTTACGTAAAACCCTACCAAGTTGTTGCAAAAAAATTCTTTTACTTTCAGTACTACGAATAAAGGCTACACATTCCATTTCTGGTACATCTACACCTTCATTCAACTTATCTACACTTGCTAACAAGGTAGTGGACTTGGCCCTAAACCTTACCAATTCACCATCGTCGTTCTCTCCTCGAGAGTGAAATGCCTCTGCAGCCATCCCATGCTTGTCTCGTAAAATCTGAGCCACTTTTTCAGACTCGAGCACATTACTACACATTATAGCAGTGTGTTTGTCTCCTGCTTTTTTTACAATGTCGTCCACCACCTCTTCCAAACTTTTTTCTTTGAAAATAAGTCTTTCCAACTCCTCTCTGGACAAATTTTTTCCTTCATCTGCAACCAACCTTGCCAAGGCATCTTCGTCTATATCCATAGTAACCAAGTCATAGTCTACTGGCGTCAGCCAACCTTTACTCATACCTTCCTCCAAGGTTCTACCAACTCTATTACCATCATCGTCTAACTCACCGGTTGTCACTTCCCCAAATATTTCTCTTATGTCTTTCCAATCACTTCTGTCCCGTGTGCCTGTCATCCCTAATAAATAGTTGGGTTGAAAATGTCTGAGTGTTGGCTCATAGGTTTCAGCTTTGGCATGATGACTTTCATCATCAACAATAAAATCAAAATAATCTGAAGGCAAATAAGTTTTTTCATCTTGTTCTGTAGTGACGAAATTTCGCATGCTTTGTCTGGTGGCAAAAACAATTTCATATTCTTGGCTTGTCTTTCTTGCCAAAAAACTTTTGCCCGTAAAATCTGTCATTGCGTATTCGTCTCCTAAATATGAACTAAAAACTATTTTATGTTGTTCCAATAAATCTACCTTATCAGCTAAAATTAAAATTCTTTTAGGTTTTTTGGTTACTTTTTTTATAATCTCTATTGCCGTTCTAGTTTTTCCTAGACCTGTTGCCATGTCTAAAAGCCCTCTGCCTTTTCCACTTACACTCAGCTCAGCTTCCATCTTATCTAAACTAGTTTCTGCATCTTGCCGTTGATAGTCAAACAACTCAAATGTTTCTGGTTTTGGAGCAGCAGGTGCAGTATCTGCATTTCTAAGTGGCTGTGACTTTATTTTTGATTCTTTATTTCTACCAAGTTTTCCTTTTTTTACTTCAGCTAAATTTGCCATGCTAAGCATAGTTTAGCATGGGATTATGAAATTTTAAACAACCTCTACTTCAAAATTTCCCAAAACTTTCCCTTTAAAAACAATATTTACTTTATGCAGTCCTTTATTTTTAATAGTAATTTCTTCTAGTAAATTTTCATCTACACCTACTATTATTTTCTTGGTCAGCTCTGCAGCTACGTCTTTTGCATGGAAAGATTTATAAAGATTTCCTTTCTCGTTACTATTTCCTTTTATTTGCAGCGCCAAACCATCTACTTTTTTAACCAACTCTTTAGCAAAACTTTCTTCACCCAAACTTTTCATAGCTGCCTCTTCAGTCTTAGCTTTATATTGCTTTATAAGTGCGTCAGTAGCTACTTTTGCAGAGCCATTTTTAATCAAGAAACTAGCATAACCATCCGCAAACTCCTTCACCTCGCCAATGTGCCCCACTCTCGCCACACTTTTTACAAATATTATTTTCATATATAATCATTTTAACATAAAAAAAATATACCTACTATTGATTGAGTAGGTATACTTTTGTGAATTTGTCTTTACTTTATTCAGCCTATTTTGCCACTTCTACTCTGACCCCAGTCGTGGTTGCAGTTGTTGTACTTACTGAAACTGTAGGCACAGGAGCTTTTTTGTCAAAGTCATACTGTTTTTTATCAAGTGCCGAGTAGCCAGTATAAGCAGACCAGTCTTGTAGGACTTTTAGTCCGGCTTCTAGTTGGCTGTCTATCTTACCTTTAACCTTAAGATCTTTCATAGTTACCACTACGTCTGGGGCTACACCATGGTCTGAGATAGAGTGACCAAGCGGGGTTAACCATTTTGCTACAGTAATTTTAACAGACGTACCATTTGGAAGCTCTATAAACTCTTGTACTGACCCTTTGCCAAAAGTTTGTTCGCCTATAATTTTAGCTCTGCCATAGTCTTGAAATACACCAGCAAAGATTTCACTTGCCGAAGCTGAGCCTTTATTAACTAAAATAACAATTTTTACATCAACTGGAACAGCATTGAAACCTTTAGAGTTGTGAACATTTTTTTGTCCGGTTCGAGTAAAGTCTTCAGAAACTATTATCTTGTCACTTGGAAAAAAGAAAGATGACATAAGTACTGCAGCCTCCAAGTACCCTCCAGGATTATTACGCAAATCTATAACTAAATTTTTCTTTTTAGATTTTGCAAACTCTTGCAAAGCCTCTTGAAACTTTTGTGCAGAAGTTTCAGTAAATGAGGCAATAGAGATTACAAAAGTGTCTTTAATTGTTTGGGTCTCCACTACTGGCACATCAATCGTGTCACGAATAATGGTAATGTCTCTGGTTTTACCTTCTGACTTTCTAAAAATATTTATAGTTACCGGCGTACCTTTTTCACCACGAATCAAACCTACTGCTACATCTGTCGCCATTCCCTCGGTACTGGTTCCATTGATTTTCAAAATTTTATCATCTGGTTTCATTCCTGCCTTTTCAGCCGGAGACTTTTTAAGTGGCGAGATAACTGTAAGAACATTGTCTTTTATGCCCACCTCCATTCCTACTCCAGAAAAAGTACCTGATACCACAGATTTAAAAGCCTTAGCTTGTACAGGTGGAAAGAAAACAGTATACGGATCTCCATAACTTTCTACCAAACCTTTTATAGAGCCGTAGGCTTTGGTATCTTCTTTTATATCACCAGCTTTAATGTATTTTTCGTCTAAAATTTTCTTTACGTCTTCATAAAGTTTCATTTCTGGGCTAACTTCTATTTTTACAGTACCCATAGAATAGTTCACACCCTGAGCAGCTACAGAGTTTACCGGAAATAAATATCTACCACTACAAATACCTGAAAAAAATACCAATCCGAGTAAAACCATTTTTACTCCCCACACCTCTCCGAGACCTTTAATTTTGTGATGTAAATTGTTATGCATATGTATTCCAGTATACAATAAAAACAAAAAATATCTACCTAGTTTTTTACTCGTACCTCAAGGCATCTATAGGGTTTAACTGAGCTGCTTTTTTAGCCGGATAATACCCAAAGACTAGCCCGATAAATACACTTACGCCAAAAGATAATGTCACTGAAAACAACGAAACACTAGTGGTTATAACTCCTGAGTAAGTTATAAGCGCCGAAACAAAATAGCCCAACATAATACCGATAACTCCCCCTAAAACAGTGACGATGATAGCTTCGAACAAAAATTGTTTTTGTATATCTTTTTTCTGGGCACCTATAGCTTTGCGCAAACCAATTTCTCTAGTTCTCTCTCTGACGGTAGTAAGCATCATGTTCATAATACCAATGCCACCTACCACCAAAGAAATACCAGCTACACTCCCCAAGAGAATAGTAAATACGGAAGTAATGGATGTAACAGTAGAGAGCAAGTCGGCTTGGTTGAAAATCCTAAAACCTGGGAATTCTTTGTTTTGAATATTGTGTTTATTAATTAAGAAACTAGTTATATCAGCTTGCAACTGAGTCATGTCAGCCGCTTTTTCTGTGGTCACAGCAATGTTGCCAACAGTTGTGCCACCAGTTAAATATTGCATAGCTGTGGACACGGGTATAAAAATATTTTCATCAGGACTAGAAAAGCCTGAACCACCTTTAGCCACTGCCACACCGATAACAGTGTAGGTGTTGGATTTTATTTTTACAGATTTCCCTATTGCCTCCTCGTCTCCAAACAAATTGATTTTAGCTAGAGAACCTAACACAACCACTTTAGAAAAACTGCGCACTTGTTGTTCACTTATAAAAGACCCAATCTCAATCTTTACATTGGAAATTTCTGAGTAGCTCGGAGTAACACCAAGAATAGTTGAGTTAGAATTTTTATTTCCAGAAACCACTTGAGCTCTTGTTTGAACTGTTGGGGCAACATCCTTTACCATCTCTAATTTAGCTTTCATTTCGTTCGCATCTTCTAAGGTAAGCTTTATGTCACTACTACCATTGTCGACTGTGCCAGGAGGGCCACCACCACCTGGGCGAATAGTCAGCATATTGGATCCAAGTGAGTTTATGGAAGTGGAGATTGAGTCCTGCGCCCCTTGGCCAATAGCAAGCATTATAATAACCGAGGCGATACCAATGACTATCCCTAATACGGTCAAACCTGTACGGGTTTTGTTACTTAAAAGTGAGGCTTTTGTTTCTTGCAGTAGGTCTGTGATTTTCATATTTCTTAATTAATTATACAACTGAGCATGTGTCCCTATTTCCATAAAGATAACACACTCATCCTCTACTAAATACAAAGCCCTGAAGTCTCCAGTTATGTTAATACTGAGCAGTGGAATCTTATCTCCTTTTAACTTGTGATTGTTTAACATAGGATTAGAGACGTCATTTTCAAACATTTGCAATCTTTCTTCAAACCTTTCCTTAATATTTTTAGGTAGTTTTTTATACATTTTTTCAAAAGATTTGGCAAAAATTATTTTCATGCACTAAAGATTCTTTAAATAACTTATTGCACTTTTTGCATTTGAAAATTTTGGAGACACATTTTTATTTGCACGAAAATCTTTAGCAGTTTTAACATAAGCGTTTTTCAACCTTTCTGTAACAACCTCATCTTCGTCAAGAGAAAAGTCAAGTTTTTTAACTCTGCGGAGCTGCATAAGGTATGCAGACAAAATAGAAGAAAGTGACATACCCAAGTCATCCGCAATTTTACTTACCTCTTTTTTTACTGCACTATTTACTTTAAAATTTATTACGGCTGTTTTCATATATTTTGTTTGCAATTTTTAATTATATACAAAGTATATACTTTGTATATACTTTGTCAAGAGTTAATCTTATAATCCTCGCTTTCTACCAAACCGTCACGAATGTAGATAGTGCGGTCCGCATATTTTGCCACATCATGCTCATGGGTAATTAAAATTATAGTTCTACCTTCTTTTTTATTTAAGTCTTGGAAAGTTTTCAGCACAACATCTGAAGTTTTGGAGTCTAGGTTTCCAGTTGGCTCGTCAGCTAAAATAATGCTGGGGTCATTGACTAAAGCTCTGGCAATGGCCACACGCTGTATCTGCCCACCGGAAAGCTGATTGGACATGTTCTCCCATTTATCTTCCGGAAAACCCGAACTTCTTAAGGCTTTCTTGGCCTTTTCATCTCTTTCAGTTTCTGATAAATGCACGGTTCTATAGATAAGAGGTAGAGCTACATTTCTCAGTACTGTAGTACGTGGAAGTAAGTTAAAAGACTGAAATACGAAACCTATCTTGTCAGCTCGGATATGACTTTGAGTGTCGTCATTTATTTCAGAAACATCTCTATCTTCTAAAAAATATTTACCAGTTGAGGGTTTGTCTAACAAACCTAAAATATTCATAATAGTAGACTTTCCACTACCACTGTGCCCCATAATAGCGACAAACTCACCTTTTTTTATTTCCAGATTTATACCATGCAAAACCTCTAAAACAACGTCGCCCATTACATATTCTTTTTTTATATTTGTAAGTTTGATCATAAATATTTTTTTCTAAAATACGAAATGGAAAACATAGCAAAATTGCAAACCAACATTAAAACTAAATATAAACTTGTTAATAAAGAAAATTCTGTATTTGCAAACAAAGTGAATAGGGTTGAAACTGATATCAATAACCAGAACGTAGGAGTTTCTGTACTTGGTTCTTGCCAAGTTTTTCTAAAGCTTGGAAAATATCCAGCAGTGTCTATTAACGAAACCATGACTACTGCTAAAAGTGGGTTTTGCATTTGCCACCAGACAACAACTGCTGAAAGCGCCAAAAACAAGGTTACAGTATCTATTTTAGTTATATTCTTAGTACCGTATTTAAGTGAAAGTAGTATAATTATCGAAACCATAAATGCACCAGACAATAGACCCAAACCAGAATACATACTCCCGCCGTAAAAAACCCCCATCGCAGCTGTACCCTGGGTTATAAACCAAATTATCCAAGTGTAGATATGGGGCTTGGTTTTTTTAGTTAAGATATCTCTGATATATGGATAATAACTGACTAGCATTAAAACTACTGCAGCTACTATCATTAAGAATCTAAACTCTAAAAAGTTACCCATATATATCTACCTTCTACCACCACCTGCCCCACCCCCACCAAATAAACTAAAACTTGCCGCCGGTTTTTTGGCTGCTGCACCTGCATTTACCGTTTTACTAACAACCCTGTCACCTTCTAGTAAACCTTCTAATATTTCTGTGTCTACGTCATTATTTATTCCCACCACTATGTAGGTTTTCAAACCTGCATCCACACTTGCTGCACCTCTGCTTTTCCCAGACGATTTTTTACTACTAGTCGCTAAAATTTCATTAGAAGTCGCCATGCTTTTCATTACATATCTCTTCATCACTCCGTCAACTTTTTCTTCTTTAATAGTTCCATTGGCAATGGTCAGAACATTCTTCTTTTCAGAAGCAATAATATTTGCAGTTACGCTCATGCCGCTTCGTATCCTTTCGTCTTTAGAGTCAATCGAAATTTTAACTCCAAAAGAAACCACGTTGGACGTTGCTACACCTACTGTGTCCATCTGATAAACAGTACCTTTAAAAGTTTCCCCAGGAATTGCATCAAAACTCACCTTTACCTCTTGGCCAATTTTTACATTGGTCACATCAACCTCGTTCAAAGCGATTTTCGCCAGTTTTCCTGTGGTGATGATAGTCGCTATGCCTTGCTGACTATTAGTCTGTTGACCAACAATCGCAGAAACATTGCCAATTTGCCCATCAAATGGCGCCCTTATAATTGTGTTTTCATAATTCAAATTGGCCGAGTCCAGCTGCGATTTTGAAACTAAAATATCTTCACTCCTTGCGCCTACAATTTTTTGTTGCAAAGATAAATTGGCAGTAACCACACTGGTAGAAGCACTTAAAAGTGCAGAGTCTTTAGCTTGCAAAGCATTATTGTATAAGTTTAAATTTGAGGAGTAAGATGTAGAGGTCTTATTGGGTAAAGTTATTTTCCAGTCACCATTGTTATAATTTTTAGTAAAATCAAAACTTAAATATAGTCCGCAACTCCCTAGTACTTGCGGGACAGAGGAAAGATTAACTGAGAAACTGTTTCCCTTTGAGTCGCTTACACTCGCAATGTCGTTGCTTTGCATTACTACCCTATATTCTATTTCGTCATTACACACATAAGATCCGGTAACTGTTGGGCTGGCGGCAATAATACGCGAATCATATTGTGGCAGAGCCGCCACTCCAGAGTTCAAAAGAGTTCGTTTGGCATTTAAAATATTTAAGTCTTGAGTTTTCACAGCTAAATCATAGCTGTTTTGAGCGTTAGCCAAGTTTTGGCGTAAAATCTGCATTTCAATATCCGTACTTCCATTTACCACTTTGTCATAGTTGGCACGAGCTTGGGAGACTTGTATCGCTTGGGCCCTGCTATCTAGCCTAGCTATTATCTGTCCTTGTTTTACATAGTCACCAGGTTTTACATTTACACTAGTCACCTTGCCCCCACTTTGCAATTGTTGTATAGACAACTCAGACTGAGAAACTACCGAGCCAGACCCTTCGACAGTTTTTTGTAAATCTTGCCTGTTTACCTTTACATATTCATAAGTCGTCACAGCTTGATTGTAATAATATTTGTAATAAACACCACCTGCCACTATTATAATTGCCAATAAAATATAAATACTTTTTTTAGTGCGAACGATTTTAGCTAAATAGATTTTCAGAGTTTGCATAGTTATGTCTTAGTATACTACGCATTTAAAATAACTTTGTTTTAAAACCAGTTTTTGACAAACTTCCAAACCACTCTGAAAATATTTCCATTTGTATCTTCCCCATCATCTACAATTTCGTTTACAATTTCGGTTGTACTCGCCTCCATTTTTTGTTTTTCAAGCTCGGCTTGGTCTTTTTTTATTCTCTCTCGCATTTGGTCTATTTCGTATTGGTCATAAGCGTCTTCCATAGATGTGTTCACTACTCCCCATTTTATTTGACTACTTTTAAGATACTTCTTTTGTAACATTATTTTTTGCAGCTCAATTATTTTAGCTTTTGGCAAGCTTTCCAAAGTACCATGAGCATAGGTAAAGCTAGTTATTGAAATTAGAATTACCAGCAAACCAACCATCTTTTTGTCTAACTTTTTATTTAACATACTTTTTTCTTCTTTCTCAATTTATTTTAGCATATTTTCTAAGACTTTATGTTTGACTTATTTGACTTGCTTATGTTATTATAAGTCACGCCTTAACCAAGGGAGCACGCTCATGAGTAAAAGCTCGCAAGAAATTGCCGAGTTCACGTCGGCTGTCATTAAAACAATTAACGAAGGCAAGCAGCTTGAACTGGCTAAACACTGTGGAGTGTCGGCCAAAACTATTGAGAGATGGACCTCCGGTCTTGTTGCACCACACCCAATGATCCAGAAAGAAGTACTTGAGTGGGTCAAAGCAAACTAAAACCAGAAACTTAAATCAATCCGAACTGCCACATCAAAGTGGCAGTTCTTTTTTTAGATCTGCTCTTATTTTTTGTAAAACATTTGTGATATAATTGCTAGCATTGCCAGATCGTCTAATGGTAGGACACAGGATTCTGATCCCTGTAATTTTGGTTCGATTCCAAGTCTGGCAGCCAACTCGTGCTAGCACGAGTCCCTTATGGGACTTGAGCGATAGAACTGGATAAGCAAAAACCAAAAGCACTAATTATATTCATGGTTTTTCTTATTTGAAAATCAAAAAATAAAGTCTTTAAAAAAATTACATCTTTCTGAAGGATCTTTTATAATTAAAATATTATGTTTTGCTCTTGTTATTGCAACGTATAATAATTTTTTACTTTTTTTAAAAGGATGGACATCTTCTCTGGCAATAAAAGGAGAAGAGTGTTTGCTTTGAAAAATAATTACACCATCAAACTCTTTTCCTTTTGCCTTATGAATATTCATAACATTTATACCCCTTTGTCCTTTATCTTCTCCCAAAATCTGACTTTTAATAATACTTGAATCAAGAATTTTAACTGCGTTCTTATATTTACCAAAAGTTTTCCAATTATCAACTAAACTTTTAGAGATTACTTTACCACAACTAAAACCTGTTAAATATCTGGTATTTTTAATTATAGAAACAAGTTCAGCACAAGTCGAATTGAGCAAAAGTTTTTGTACTGATAACCAATCTTTTTCAGGAGTTCCGCAAAAATCAGCATCTCTAATTATTCTCATAATACTTTTTATTTCTACAACCATAGATGAACGTCTCACTGGTTTATTCATCCTTATCAAAGAAATCCATTCAAAGCATTTTTCCCATTTAATTTTATTTGTTGGACTACCCTTATACTTGTAAAAAGAGGTAATAATATCAAGTATAGAGATTAGATCACTATTTTCATTTTGAAATAATTTTGGTTCAAGAAGAAAAGCAATTATTCGACTAGATATAAGTGTAGCATTTTCATCGAAATAAACCCTGTGTTTTATCTCTGATCTAGTAGATCCTTCTTTTAGTGCTTGAGATACAACCTTAACTCCTTTACCCCATGTTGCTAGTATGGCAATATTTTTAGGATCATTTCCAGTTTTGTCTTTAATTTTTTTATACAGAATACCAACACCTTGTCGAATATGTTTTATGTTACTTTCTCCTCTGGGACTATAGCTTAAGCTTGAAACCCCGTTATAAGCAGTGCTTCGAGGTGTTCCTTCTAAAACATGCCGTGCGAAAAGTAGTATTTCGGTGGTGTTACTTCTGTGGTTCTGTACACCAAGACTTACTTGCAATGGGTTTAAAAAGTTAATGATTTCTTGTATACGTTCAGGATTTATTCCATCACGGTAGTCATGAATTTGCTGATCTAGATCAGCAAGCATTAACATCTGACACTTTTCAGCAAATAATTTTATACAACCCCACTGTTTAGGATCAGTGTCCTGAGCCTCGTCAACAATAATTATTGGAAATTTATTTGCAAGTATTTTCTTCACAGCTAGACTTTTGGTTAAGATTTCTAATACCTTTGGAGCAAATAAATCAAAAGTTACCTTTCCATGTGATAAAAATAAATCCTCTTTCTCAGTGATCCATTCAGGAATTGTTTTTTGCCTTCCCAATAAAAGTGTTTCTTCTTCATGAGAAGGAATCACTTTTAACCTATATGGTGCTCCTAATAAATATCCATGAGTTTTTAATATTTCCCAAAAAAATGAATGAAACGTTTGATTAGAAATTAAAGAATGATATTGCTTATCAACTACTCCATCCATTGTTTCTTCCACCCTCAAGATTGCTGATCTGGAAAAACTTAAGAACAAAATTCTTTGGCCGTCTTTAAGTTTTTTATCTTCAATATATTTAATCGCTTTTCTTAAAGCTGTTGTTGTTTTTCCACTACCAGGTCCACCAGTAACAAGTACATGCGTCTCTGCATCTAGGATTTGTTGATGTTCTGGCTCGGTGATAAAATTCATATTTTATTTTTACAAATCATCTTCATCTCCGTTAGTTATTATGGGATCAATTACTTTAGGTTTTGGATAGACCAAATAAACTTCTGAAAGAAAATCTTTTACGCTTGGAGGAAGTTTCTCAAAACTACATTTTTTAATTAATTCAGAAGAACCTCCATCACCTTTTTTTTTAATTAGAATTTGTCTGGTTAAACTTTTGATGTCAAGATCAGAAGGTTTTACTGCTGGAATAGTGATACCTCCTGGTACGGAACCAGATGTTACCAAATCATTTAAGTAGTCCCATTGAATGTCACATTCAATCTCAGATGCTAGCAAAGCTTCCATGCCCGCATATTCTGTCTCTTTGTTTATATTAAAATTTGCTGTTAAGTTTATTTTTTCATCGGCAGTACGAGTTTTTTTATCATAAAAAGCAAAAGTTTTCAGACCTAGTGACTTAAAAAAACCACCCCACGAGATAAGCTTTCCGTCACTTTCAGCATTAAAAATTGTAACGCCAGACATATCTAGCGGATAGTATTCAGGATTAAAATTTTGCATTATTTCTGAAACTGAAACCAAAACTTGTTGTTCTGTTAATCCTTCACCTACCATAACAGCTTGGCCAAGTATGGCTTCAGCAATAGAATGACGAATTTTATTTTTGAATATTTTTTCCTTTAATCCTGAATCTAATGAAACAGTTGTGCTGCTGACTTTTGCATTTTCATCTTTTCTTAAAATCTTAATTTGTTCTGGAGTAAATCTCTCTATAATATAAGGTGAGTGCGAAGTTATAAAAGATTGAGAAGTGCTACTTAATAAATAGTTTACAATTCGTCTTTGAGTGTGAGGTGAAATAGCTACCTCTGGCTCTTCCATTGCAAATATAACATTATCTTTTTTTAAATCTGCAATTGCTGAGAGCAAAGCAAAAACTAAAGTATTTAATGTACCTGTACCTAAACGTTGAAAAGGAACCGGTTTCTGATCTTTGGATGTTGACATGAAAAAAGACAAAGTCTTTCTAAGGTGTTCTCTTGTGAGTTGTGACACAAACAAATTAGTGCCTTTATCTCTTGGGTCTAGGGATATGTATTGATTAATTCTTTCTTCAATATTATTTAAAACTGGGCGTAGTTCACCAATAGAATTTTCTAAAGGTGGGTCTAACTCCATAAGTTGTTTTCTTGCTCCTTCCCATAATTGAGGTCTAATTTTACCTAATTTCAATAATATATCTAATAGTGTTCCTTTTTCTAAACTCAAAGCTCTGTTTCCTGTTCTGACTGCTCTTAAATAAAGAAAACCAATTTCACGCTTTTCTGATTTTCGAACTTCAGTTAAAGTACCATCATCTTCATCTGGACTGTGAGTATAAAAAGTTGTTGCCTCAAAATCATCTTCTTCTCTATTGTACCGACCTACAAAAGTCAGGGGTAGACATGGAATTACTAAATCACTATTAGTTATTTCAACCTCGCTAAGACCTAAAGTTCTTTTTTCTTCGGTATGCCAAAATTGCAAATTACGATTAAAAAGACTTTGTGCACTTTCAGAAAGATCAGTTAGGATGACTTCAATATTAATAAAAACAAGACTCCCGTCTGGAGTAATGTACTCTGAATTATAAAAATCATACTCATCGATGGGGGTACTTCTGTTTAATCTGTCTGGTCCCAAAACAAGATCTAAAGCTTCACATATTGTAGATTTTCCAACATTATTTCTGCCAACTAAAAGGGTGTGTCCTTCAAAATTTAATTCGGCTGATTTTATTGATCTAAAATTGTTTATTTTTAAGTAAGATATCCTCATGCAATAGTTTATTACACAAGTATATCATTAGAGTGTACATTTGTATGCTAAGAAAGTACTATCTTCTTATTTTCCAATGTGATTTTACTACTTAAGCATGCTAGTAAATCTCTCTTCTCTTGATCCTTTGCCTCTCTCAATACATATTTAGCATAATTACGAATATCAATATCATTCACTTCAATTTTTTCTTTGGTACCCAAAATTATTCTCTGAAACTTTTTAACTTTCTCAACTTCTTCTTTTATTTTTTGTTTTATTCCGATTTCATTTAAATCTATTTTATCTATCAATTCTATAAACTGATTTATTAAATCTACTTCGTTTAAATATGACACTTTACAGTGTCTATCTTTAGATTTTGAACAAAGATAATAAACATGTCTATTTACTGTTCCGTCTTTTAAAGTTTTAAACTTTTCATCTGCGGTGATTCCAGATCCACAAAGTCCACAAGTCATAAGACTAGTAAATGCGAACTCTTTTCTTTCTTCGGATCTTAAAGATTGGCTTTTCACTTGGGTCTGTACCTGATCGAATAATTCTTTAGTAATTAGGGGTTGATGTTTGCCTGTATAGAAATTTCCACTTTTTACTGGATATTCAAAAACCCCATAGTAAAAGGGGTTTTGTAATATTTGATATATGTTACTTAAGGTTAATCCTTTATTGCCATATCTGGTTTTAAGATTTAGTTCAAACTTTAACCAATAATGTATTTTTCTTCCACTCCATTTTTCATTAGCTACTTTCTCATACATTTGTTTTACAATATATCCCCTTTCTGGATCTATAATTTGCTGACATTTTTTATCACTTTGTTTTTCATTTAAATATCCAAAAACTGCAGGACCTGGACGAAGTCCCATTTCACACCTAGTCTTTAAACCTCTTTTAACATTTATACTTTTATTATCATTTTCTAACTTTGCTTGAGAGCATAAAATCATCAAAAGAAATTTTTCATTTGGTGAATTTTTAAACTGTTGTCCATAAGTTCTAATATCAACCAATTTCTTTTCATCCATCAGATCAACTACACTTCCAAGATCACCTGCATTTCTACTTAATCTGTCTGGTGCCCAAGTTAAAATTCCATTGAACCGCTCCCTTCTTAAATCTTCTAATATTTCTCTAAAAATTGGACGTTGACCCGAGTCTTTTGCACTGTGTGATTCTCTTCTAATGTCTATTACCTCCAAACCGTCTCGATCAGCTATGGATAGCATTTCTTTGACTTGAGACTCAATTGAGAGGGCTTGCTTTTCATCTGATTCAGTTGATTTTCTAGCATAAAGCACATATTTTATTTTATTTACTGGAGCAAATACTTCTACTCCTATTCTTGCACTTGTGCTTGTATTCATATTATATATTCAAAGTTACTGTAGCGGTACTTTGGTATATATATTAATGACGCAGAACTAAAACCGTGCATAGTCTATGCAGAATTAATGTTTCGACGCAGAGTGAGTTATTTAATTAATTTAAACCTCTCTGTAGAGTCAGGCTCCTCAAATTTTTTTCAAACTCATCCATCCAATCCTCATCTATTCTGTGCTCATCTAACAAATTTAATTTATTTGTTTCATATATATTTGTTAATTTACGAAATTTGATAAATTTTATTTTCGGAGTAAATCATACAGCTCAGGAAAAGTAGATTGTGAAAAATGGCCTCTATCTGAAAAAGTATGTAATGTTGCCAGTGGAATTTCTTGTTTTATATATTCTGCATTTTTGTAAGTACACATTGCATCATCGGTTGAATGCCAAATATGTATTTCTTCACAAATGTTTTTTATTTTAGAAATTAAAGAAATATCAAAAGTAAATGTTCCTGTATTTTCAACATCATCAACTGGTTGAAAATCATTGGATACAATTGGGGAAACAAGATGTAATTGCTTAATTTTAGTTTTAAATCCATTTTCAACCAAATATTTTAAAATGAATATTGTGCCCAGAGAATGTGTGATTATTATTAGATTATTAGATGTAATTTTTACTAAATATTTTTCAAAAACAATTTTCCATATTTCATAGTCCGCATTATCTTTTAATGGTCTTCCGAACTGGATGAACTCATATTTTTCTTCCAGACTCCACATTAACCAGTCTTTCCAGCTTTTTGTATTCCAGGTCGCGTCAATATCAAAATTAATAAAATTTTGTAGTAATTGCCCCCTATCTTTATATGTCCGCCCTCCACCAATTATCATTATTTGTTCTTTCATAGATTAAGGGAATAGGTAAAACTTTCATCTGCTTGTCCATTTCTTAATAACCCAGGGGTACTTTTATCTCCCGTAGCTTTAAATTCTGCCTTTAATAGAACTTTTTGACTTGATTCATTATATTTGTATGCAAAAGCTTTTATTTCTTTAATTTTAGGGTAATTTGATTTGATAAAATTAATTGTTGCAGTTAAAGTTTCTGTAGCCATACCTCTTCCCCAAGAATCTCGCCCAAGCCAATATCCTATATTAGATACAACTGCACCTCTTTCTTTAAATCCTATCATTCCACAAAATTGATTCGTTGTTTTATCTAGGATTGCAAAATTATATTCTCTACCCGATTCCCAATTTGTTTTAGCATTATCTAAAAACCATTTAGCATTTTCTACTGTGTATGGGTGGGGGAATTCGTGCCCAATGCCAGTCGCTATTTCTAGGTCATTAGCTTGAGATGATAATTGTTCTGGTGTGATGTTCCAAGCAGGAACAAAACTGAGTCTTTCGGTTTCAAAAGAAATACTTGTTTCTAATATTTTTTCCCTAGCTGGTTTTTCGTTATTAATTGATTGCATAATTATTTATGTTTAAAAAGCTCACTTTTAAAAAAGTTTTTAATGTTAAAGTAAATTCTTACAAAAAATCTTCTGAATATGTTTGCCATAGTCTGATTATACCAAAGCTTCAGATTTACGCCAATCTGATTAGGACTATATCTGGTAAAATTTTTTTGCATTTAAGTAGAATATTTTCCCTTTTATTTCCTCTTTGTTAGGTAATTCATCAATAACTTTTCGGAGCGGATTTAGGGCTAGCCAATGGCAGTGCACTAGATTAGTGGCTAAGTATTTAAATTTTTCGTGTTCTTCTTTATCCACCCAGTGGTACATATATTCCGTAACAATTCTTTGTCCTTTTTCTGGATTAATAAATGGGACATATCTTACTAAATTAATTGGCTGGTCGCTTCCGTACATTATTCTATCTGCTCCAAAATATTTAAGTGCCAACTTGATTACTTCATAAGAAGGATTCAGAGAGGTATCCAAATATATACCGGTTTTCTCTGCCAGCTCTTTGTATGTCTCCTCAAGGTTTTCAATTACAAATTTAGTTGAACCTAGGTGGGGAACACAAATTTTAAGTTTCGGATACTTTTTTGCTACTGCCAATAAATCATCTTTGCTCTTTGTTATGACTTTGGGTAAATGTAAAATTATTGGGATACTTAAATCCTCGGCAACCTTTAGAACTTTTTCTGGGAAACATTCATAAATAGTTTTTCCTGCTTTGCGCCAACCCAATTCCAATTATTTTTTAACTATATAACCTGATACATCACCTTGATGTAATTGTGGATATGCTTTGTCATAAAGTTCTGCGGACTCCTTTCTTGTTAAAGTTTTGTCCGGGTGTCTAAGTGTAATTCTTATCAAAACATTATCTTGGTTAAGATTAGCACCAAGTCTTTGGATTGCAATTGGTTCGAGTTTTTCGTATGGGGTTCTATTCAAAATCTTAACTTCCTCTAATAAATCAGCATTTTCTCCAAATACCTTTCTTATATTTTCACAAATATCTTCTTCTGTATCATTTTTGTCAACACAATAAGACATATCACGATTCATTGCGGGTTGGTTAGAAACCGATTTGAATAATTCCAAATTAGACATTTGAGAAATAACTCTTGGGTCAGTTGCTCTTATCAATCTTATATCGGGCAAGTTTTTTCTTGCCATAATAAGTCTTTCCACACCCATACCTAATGCTAGCCCAGAATAAATGTCTGGGTCAATTCCAGAATCTTTCATAACAGTTGGGTGTATTAAACCTGCTTCAAAGACTTCAATTTCTTTACCATCAACTTTTGCATAAACTTCTATACCTTCTACCGTGTATGGATGTTTGGCTTCATAAACAATCATTTCAGCACCAGGACATGCTGCATCAAATACAACCTTGCCAAGTTCTAAAAGTTCTTTTCGTGTAACTTTGCCATGTGTTTCATTTTTCTGTAATGTCCAGACATCAATTTGGTGAAAAACATCCAAGTGCCGTGGATCAATTACATCTCTTCTGTATGCGAGACCAGGCAAAACTAATGTCAAAGTATCTATATCTTGTTTTGCTAATTCTCTAAAAGTTGAAGGAATCAAAGCCGATGTATGTGTCCTTAATACATGATCACCATCGGTATATCTTGTATAGGTAGATGATCTACCTGGATTCCCTGGTGTAAAAAGTAGACTGTTGAAGTTATCTTCAACTGAAACTGTCGGATCTCCTCGCACAACTTGAATATTTGGAAATTTAGATTCATCCAATTTCTGCATTAAATTATCGAAAATTTTACCAACTATATTCCTTTCTGTTCCAGGTGCCGTAGGTTCGGTTAAGTCTGAAATAGAAAGTAATTTCCCAAGCGTTTCCTTGTCTGTTACCTCAAACTTTAATTGCATAGGCATATCTGGATTTTCCTCCTTTACTTTCTCTCTCGCTATTTCAAGTCCACTTTTAACAGTTGCAGTCACCTGTGTTGGTTTTGACATGTTTGGTTCCATATAATATTTTGATTTGATTAATAAGTATATTATAATATTATATGAGAAAATATGCAAATAAAATTACACCAACAAATATATCGAAAAAGACTAGTCAAAGAAGTTGGAGGCTTTTTAGAAAAAAGTAAGCTTATAGCCAAAGATTACTTTGTCATTATTTATGGCTCCTTTGTAACTGGGGATTTATCTGTGAAATCTGATATGGACATAATGTTGGTTACGGAAAAATTTCACAATAAAGATTATCAGATATTTAAGAAATTTGTAATTGAAATACATAAAAAATACGAACTTATGGTAGATATAGAAATACCGTATTTAAATAAACTAATAGTTACATATAAATCAATAAATGAGGCATTGGAACTCAATGCGTTTAAGAATGGTAAGGATAGGTACGTGATCAACATGGCTGGAACCACAAAAAGTGAACTAGCTTCAAAAACAACACAGCACAGATTAGTCTTAAACACTTTAACCACACCCAATATTTTTGTATATGGAAACAAAAACAAATATTTAGAACTTAAAAAAAATGCGGAGCTCTCAATTAATAAATTACCTGAATTAATTCATTTAAAAAAATTAACAAAAATTGAAAAAATTAAAGTACTCACCGTTGGTTTAACCGGCGATATGGGTAGAAATCATTTAGGATATAAAATATCAAGACCAAAAGTAAAAAAATACCTGCACAAAATTATTAAATAAACCTTATTTCAAAGGGTGGCTAAAATCTTCAAAGGTATTTGAACTGGAATCCGGTTTGCTATCAATCGTATTTTTAATTTTTAACAAATATTTTATAAATTTTTCGTTGCTCAATGGACTTGAAAATGGTGACATGATATACGCTTTTAAAGCGACGAACGGATAAGGATTTCCACCAGTAGAATTTGGTGGCACCCTATCGATATAATACGGATTTCCTTGAATTCTCATTTCTGAAATAAATGAATTTATATAACCGTTAACTTTATTGTTATCTTGCTCATGTTTTGAGTTTGTTTTTTGTAAGTTATATAGTTTTGGAATAAAAATTACTGAACTTCCGAGTGAATCTTTATTGATGACTTCAAACTCTTTACTTAGTTCAAGTTTGTGTTGCAAATCTGTTGCGATTGTAACTAAATGGGAAAGAATGATTTGAAACCCTTCAATTCCAAGAGTCTTTAATGCCAAATATGCTGACATTGGTCCATCTGCACTTCTTGAGTTTTCAATTGTGTATTTAAAGGGATAGTTTTCGCCAAAAACAAAATCAGAATTATTTTCAATACCAGTTAAGTCTTTACCATTTTTTATCATAAACAAACTAGATATATAGGGACAAAACCCTAGTTTATGGAAATCTATCCCAAACGAATCAGCATATTTCAATTCTACAATATACTTTTTAATATTAAATATCTTATTAAGGGACTCCTTTGGAATACTCAAAATATTTGCCGGGAAGTCGTAATCTCTAAAAAATATCCAGGGGAAACCAACCACTGCATCCACATGAATGTGGGGTATATATTTCAAATTATATCTTGTTACTATTTTATCTCTAATTTCAGATACTTCTTTTATTGGATCTACAACCATATTATTAGTTGAACCACCAGTTAGAATAATCACAGGAACTTTAATCTTATTTTCTATTGCGTTACTAATTACTTTTTCAAAATCAAGTAGGTCTATTTGCCCGTTATTTTTAACTTTAATTCTTTTTACAGATTTGTTTCCTATCCCCAACCACTCGCAATCACTGGTGTGAGAAGGGTGACCAGTTTCTGTTGATAAAATCACAATTTCTTCTGTTATTCCATCAGTTAAATAATTTGACATCGTCTTTTTCAAGGCAGTTCTAATTGCATAAATTGTTGTCGCTTTACCACCAAAAGTAAAAGTTCCACTTGCTTGTTTATAATCCCAACCAGTAAATTCAGAAATCATCTTTATAACTTTCTTTTCATAAAGTAAACACTCACCAGATGCTGAATCAATAACTAAATTTGGATTATATATCGCATTAAAAAGTTTAGAAACTATTGTAGTAATTACTGGTGGTGGGGCAACATTGTACATGGTTCTATCTGAATACCATTTAGGGATTCCACTATATAAGCCACTAACAATATTAATGATTATGTTTCTTGTAGCAATATTTTTTGGTATAAATGATTCTGTAATTTCTTTTTCGTAATCCACTTCCCTAAATTTATTTACAGCAACCTTATTGTTTGATTTTTCTTTGATTTTTTTGTGGTTAAATTTAACCAATGAAAGGATATTATTTATTGATTCTGTTTCTGGATTATAAAAAAGATTAAGTATTTTATTTACGTTTTTCATATTTTATATTATAACACTACTTTAAATTAAGTGGATATGTTTTTATATTCCTAATTCTAATTTTTGTTTATTCGAAATAACTGATGGAGCATCCATCATCAAATCTTTTCCTTCTCCAGTTTTTGCAAAGGGTATCACCTCTCTAATATTTGGTTCATTTTCCAAAATCATCAAAAGTCTATCAAACCCCCAGGCTATTCCTCCGTGAGGTGGTGCACCAAAATCTAAAGCCTCTAACATATGCCCAAAGTTAGATTTTATTTTTTCTGGCGCGTATCCCATAATTTCAAATGTATTTTTTAATGCACTCGCTTCATGATTTCTAATACTACCTCCACCGATTTCAAGTCCATTTAAAGTTATGTCATATTGGGTTGTTAGTATATTTTCAATATTTGCTTTATTTGTAAAATCATTCATAAACTCTTCTCTTGGTTTTGAAAAAGGGTTATGCGTAAATGTCCATTCTCCGGTACCATCTACATTTTCCTCGCCAGTTTTTTCAAACATTGGAAAATCTACTACCCAAAGAAATGCGAGTAAATTTGTATCATTTTTATCCTCTCTTATATCAGGTCTATCATTACCATATTTTTCCATTGCATCCTTGTAAGTCATCCTTGGGAAAGGAATCTGCTGAATTCTTTTTTCAGGATAGTTTTTTTGCACCAAATCAATTAAAAGTTTTTCATTTAGATTCATTATTTCTTCTTCAGATGAAAAAGATAACTCCATATCTAGTTGAGTGAATTCCGGCTGTCTATCCCCACGGGTATCTTCATCTCTCATACATTTTGCAAATTGAAAATATTTTTCAAAGCCACCCACCATTAACAGTTGTTTATATTGTTGAGGTGATTGTGGAAGAGAATAAAAAGTGCCTGGGTAATTCCTACTTGGTACAACAAATGACCGGGAACCTTCTGGGGTTGGAGCGGACATCAAGGGTGTTTCAATTTCGATAAAATTTTCCTTTGCAAGATAATCTCTAATAAATTTTTGCAAGCTGTATCTATGTTTAATATTTTTTTGCATTCTGTCATTTCTTAAATCAAGATAGCGATATTTTAATCTAATGTTTTCATCCAAATCTCTTGTGTCACCGTCAATCGGGAAAGGTATAGTTTCTGATTTATTTAAAATTTTAAGATTTAATATTTCAAGCTCAATATCACCATTTACAATATCAGCTTTTTTATTTTTCTCAGGTCTTTCGTTTACTTTTCCGGTTACTTCTACGACCCATTCAGGACGTAGCAATTTACCATTTTCCATAGCTTCACTTTGTGGCAAGATAACACCTTGCACAACCCCAGTTGAATCTCTAAAATCTAAGAATATCATTTTTCCCTGGTCTCTTCTAATATTGACCCATCCTTTGATTACAACTTCAGAATTTTTAAACCCAGATAAATCTTTAATATATGTTCTTTGTGTTTGCATATTTATGTTTTTTTATATAGACATTATAACATAAATCTAGCGAACGAAATGAATTCACATCCCCTCAAACATTTTAAACTTCTGGGATATTATTCCTCCTCCTTGTTAGATAACAATTAAGTGTTATAATTATCAAAACCTAAAATTTTTTTAAAAAAAAATATCTATGTATCTAATTAGTAAAGAAAATAATGAAATTGAAAAAATTGAGTCGATCACTTTTAAATCTGCTGGTTTTAAAGAACGCCAGCATCTACAGGAATGGATTGCAAAAAATCCCGAATCACTCGGCGAGGAATTACTAATAATTCAAAAAGAATTTTCTGGATTTGATAATACCAATGAAAGATTGGATTTATTAGCTTTGGATAAAAAAGGAAATCTTGTAGTCATTGAAAATAAATTAGACGATACGGGACGTGATGTTGTTTGGCAATCTCTAAAATATTCATCTTATTGCTCAAGTTTAAATAGTCAAGAAATAAAAAGAATTTTCCAAGAATATTTAAATAAAGATGGCTTAGCTACAACTGCAGAAAAAGCATTAAGTGAATTTTTTGAAGACGAGGATTTTAACGAAATATTAAACATTGGACAGTCACAAAGAATTATTTTAGTGGCTGGGGAGTTTAGAAAGGAGGTTACATCTACAGTGCTTTGGTTATTAAACTATGGTTTGAAAATACAGTGTTTTAAAGTGTCCCATTATAAAGTGAAAGATAATTTATTTATAGACTTTGACCAAATAGTGCCTATAAAAGAAGCCGAAGATTTTATGATTAAAGTAGCTTCTAAAAAAAGAGAAGAGTTACACAGTAAAGATGAGATTGAGAACAGATACAAAGTTAGATTGAAATTTTGGGCAGATTTTCTAAGTAGAAAGAATAATCTTTGTTCTAATCTCAGTCCGAGTAAGGACGCTTGGATAAGTGTTGGAATTGGTATGAGTGGGATCACCATAAATTTAGTGGTTGCAAAATCTTATGCAAGAACAGAAATATATATAAATAGAGGAAGTCAAACTAAAAACAAGGAAGCCTTTGATTATTTTTTTTCAAATAAAGAAAAAATTGAAAAGATATTTAACAGTCAATTAATTTGGGAAAGAATGAATGACAAAATTACGTCAAGAATAAAATGGCAATTAGACGGTGTTAGCGTTTATGAAGAGAAAGACTGGGAAAAAATGATTAATTTTATTCTAGACGGTCTAGATAGAATGAATTTGGCTGTCTCTGAGTCAACCAAAGGTTTTAAAGCGCAAAATTAGTAACTAATGTAGATCTCTGACATTCCACACATCTGCGATATAATACATAGAATAATAGCCCTAAATATGCTATTATTACCATTAACAAGACCTAAGGTCATCTCACGATGATACGGTTTTAAATCCGCTACAGTATAAAAGACTCCTCGTCAGAGTCACTGTAGCGGTCGTACCTAGAAATAGGTATGTGTAGCTTTCGAAAGAAAGATACAACAATGGCGAGGAGTCTTTTATCCGAGAGACTAAAAACAAAAGATTTCTCTACATTGTAAATAAAACACCGCTACAGTTTTATGACTCGAATTTTACAGTATTCTAAAAGTACTAACTTTAGCTATCTATTAGCCAAATGTTAAGTATTCTAACTTGGAATTTAAGACACGGTGGAGGAAATAGAATACACAAAATAACAGAGTCCCTTGGAAAACATTCTGAAGTAGATATTCTTGTACTAACAGAATTTAGAAATAACCAAAATGGAAAGTTGATACAAAAGTTTCTAGAAAATTTGAATTTCAAATTTCAGTACAAAGCCGACACCTTACCCACTAAAAACAGTGTGCTAATTGCTTGCAAAGAAAAGTTTGAATTTAAGGTTTTCGAAGAGTTACAAAACCACAGTGAAAGAGTGGTTAAAATCTTTAACCATAAATTTACTCTTTACGGTTGCTACTTTCCAAATGGTAAAGACAAGAAAATTGTCTTTGAATTTCTGCTAAACGAAATTAAGAATAATTCAAATATAATAATCACAGGAGATATTAATACAGGCAAGCACTATATAGATGAAAAGAAAAACACTTTTCTCCACTCACAATATTTAGATAAATTTGAAGGACTAGGAATGTGTGACGCATGGAGATATATACACGAAAACAAAACAGAATACAGTTGGTATAGCAATATGCAGAATGGCTTTAGACTTGATCACTTTTTTGTAAGTGAAAGCCTGAAATCACAAATTAAAAGTTGTGAATATTTACATGAATACAGGGAGGAGAAAGTGTCGGATCATTCTGTGATGGGGCTGGGGGTTGAGGTTTAAGATAATAAACCTAAACACATATCACATACGATGAAGCTCGATTGGCTACTATAGGAATAATCGCTGAAGTAAAAGCATCCATCAAGTCATCATGTTTTTCATTTGGAAATCCTAGAATTTCATTTACTAAATCTTCTGCTCCTAGTTTAGGAAAGAATACTTGACCCTTTTCAAAAAGTGCTGAGACCATGTAAAGTCTGTCTAACTTGCTACCACAAGGTTTGTAATCATTTATGTTTAAAGTAAACCCTGAGTAATAACGTACAGCCTGAATTACCATATTTTGCATGCCAACATTTTCAATTTGTATTTCTATACTTCGATTGAATTTGGCTTGAGTAACCATTACTAATTCCTCTAGATTTTTAACTATTTGTAAGTAAGAACCTTTCATATGCATCATACTAGGTAACACATAGTAGCTATACTCACCTTCGTCAATTTCTAATTCTAAAACCATAACCCCAGCTGTATAATCAGCGAACTCAGATTCGGATGTTGCCAAATCTACTCCCATGGAGATTCTATAGATATTTCTATCAGATCTTTTATGGAAAGGTATATTTTCATAATATTTTATTTGATCAGGTTTAATAAGTTGTTGTCCTGTGTATTTTTCTAATAACAAATATTCTCTTTCCCAAACCACTGTATTATTGACCAAATTTTTTAAACTTTGAATTTTTTCATCTGTGTCAAATTTTTCTGGCCAAAGACAAACATCATTTTCAATTAATGGATATCTTTTAAATACTTTTCTATTACCATCTAACTTTACTTGTTCCTCAATACTTGAAAGCAGTGCATCTCTGTGCAACATATTTCCTAGAATTATTATCCTAGTATTTAAGTCACCTAAAGGGACAATTTCAGAAGCGAACCAAGTTTTTAATTTTACTCGTGACTCCTTGGTTTGAGTTGACTGCCAATCCTCCACGTCGTCAAGAATAATTACCTCTGGACGAATGTTTTTAAAACGCATACCTCGAATAGATTGCTCCGTTGAACAAATTATAATCTTAGCGTCATAGTTAGGAAGATATATTGACTCGTTAGACCATTCATTGGTATCTTGTTGGAAAGGTCCCAAATCTCTTTTTAACAACTTGTTTTCTTCCAACTCTATTTTTAGATTTTTCATATGCATTTTTGCCTGATCTTTATTCTTACAAACAATAACTACAAACTTCTTTTTTTGAACTCCCAGAATACTCCAAATACTGTAGGCAGTGGTTACAATTGATGATTTACCTGAGCCACGAAATGCCATAAGTCCAAAAAGTTGATTGTTGTTATCTTCTAGAATATTGAAAATTTCATAATGAAATTTTGCAAAGGGGTGCGTCATGTATTTAGAAAAATACACATTGAAAAAACCTGGCAAACTATTTTTTGTAAGCTCTCGCCTTGTTACATCCTTATTTATTAGGACCTACGCACCCATCGCTAATTTTGTCCCAACTCTTGAAAGTTGGGCTTTTTGTTCATACCAGGTGATGTGGTCTCTCAATCTAGTATACT
>JAYSUJ010000003.1:0-2214 GCA_043719155.1 bacterium
AAAAAGCCTCGGCTACAAAAGTGCATACGAGGTGTCTTTGGAGTGTGGTATCATAACTGAGATACCGGAGAGAGTTGCGGTTCAGTACAGAATTTAGGAGGTTGCTGGTTTTTTTATTATAAAATCTATTTTATAATTTGTCAACAAATTATTTTGAAAAAACCAGACGTCAAGACGATAGTCGGCACCTTTCTTGGGGTCAATTTCCTTAAATTTTTTGACATATAGGAAATTACGTATTTTAGTTATTTTAGTTATTTTATGTTAAGATGAGTTCGTTACTCTAAAATTAACAAAAGGAGATAGCATGTCGACAAGACAAATAAGATGGTTTGGGGTTTTTTTGACTTGTTGTGCAGTTATCAGCATTACAAGCTATGAACCCTTCAAAACTATTTCAATTCACCTTACTGCCCTTTTCAGTTTTCTTATAGGGCTAGTGATGGTCCTTGGCAACTTTAAAAAAGAGTTGGCGCCAGAAAAACCACCAAGTAAAACCATCGAGGGCACTTGGACTTGCGTAGATTAGCTAGCACCTTCAACAATAAGGTGTCGACCTGCGGTCGACACCTTTTTTTAAATGTTGTGTTATAATATCCTCAAATAACCTAAGATAGAAACAAATTTTATGCCAGCAACAAATATCAACAAACATCGTCGTGAAAACATGACCGAATTTATAAAAAATCAAGCAGGTGAGTTCTTTGCTCGCAACACCTCTGGCCACTCACTCATTACTGTTACCAATGTTTGGATTAGTGAAGACTTACGAAACGCCGACATTTTCATTTCAGTTTTACCAGAGTCAAAGCAAGATGCAGCCGTAAACTTTGCCAAAAGACAAAGAACAGATTTACAAAAATTTGTACTTTCCAGAGTAAAACTTATGCACTTACCGATGTTTGAAATAATTTTAGATAAGAGTGGAAATGTGTATGACAAACTCTATGGTATTAATAAAAAATAATTTATACAAAGCCTTAATAATTATTTCCATTATACTTTTTTTTGTTTATGTAAACAAAAATCTTGACAAAAAACCAGCTTCTACAGAAATAAAAATGGCTTCCTCTACCATTTATGCTCAAATTGCCGATTCTGACACTGAAAGATCTTTAGGGCTATCCTACACAAAAGAGTTAGGCAAAAATGCTGGCATGCTTTTTATCTTTGACCAAATAGGTTCTAAAAATTTTTGGATGCGAGACATGAATTATGATTTGGATATAATTTGGCTAGACGAAAACAAACAAGTGACTGGTTTTTTTGAAAATGCAAAAAGAGAAAGTTACAACAAACTAAATCCAAGTTCATCAAAAGTTTTTCATTCCCCAGAACAGACCAAGTATGTTCTAGAATTAAATGCAGGCAGTATCAAAGAGTTAAAAATAAAAGTGAGTGACATTTTAGATTTTAAATACTAAACAAAAAAAAGCCCGCGCTTCGCGCGGGCCGACTTGCTCATGAACTCAAGAAGGTGGTCTTGGTGGTAAGTAGCAATAGGTCGTAACAATTTCTGCTTTTACGATGCCACACCAATGTGCCCTACCTTCCGGGTCAACTCTATCTTTGATCTCTGCTTTTCTTGGTGGAACTATCCAAACATTTTTTTCCACCTCAAGCTCTAGCTCAGCTTGGCGATTAATTCGCCAAGCAACAACTTTGCAATCTTTGTCGTCACAACATGAAGCGTCAACACCTGGCATTTTCCAGTCATCATATTCTCCATGTGCCAGTACGTTTACTGGAAACAAAGCTACAACTACAGATAGCGCAACTGAAAATTTTAACATACTCGTCTCCTTTCTGGAGAGTTACTACATTTACTTTAAGTGGCTACACTTCTTATTCTACTCCTATAAATAATAAAATCAATCTTTTTTGTTACACTCAAACTTAAGCACCAAGTTTAATTATTTATATTAAATAAATGCAAAATCAATTACTTAGAATATAAATGTAGGAGTCAAGAAATTTAAGGGGCTGAGTGGGTGTATAAAAAGTAACTATCAGTGGAATTTTGCTTATTATGCGCATTTTTCCGGTTTTCAAATCATAATTTTCTAGAATACGAAAACTAAAAATACCCAACATAAACTTGGGTATTTTTAGTTTTGTGCGTTTATTATACCTTGCTCGAACCTATTTTCAAAATAAATAATTTAGTTCGCGTTTTCCCGTGCGCTTTGCGCCTGTGTTTGCTTTTGTAAAACA
>JAYSUJ010000021.1:0-3467 GCA_043719155.1 bacterium
TAGTGCAAGATGGATAGAACCCCAAAACTTTTTCTATTTCCATTTTTTTGTAGCTACACCCCCCAAGAATTTAAATGCATTGGAAAAGTTTTTGGGTTCAGTTATTATTTTTGGAAGAAATTTTACCATATAAAAAATTCTTCAAACGAAAATAATTTAGAATTATAAATTTTTTGATCATAAAAAGCTACTGAAGTTTTGGGAATAGTGGGAGGATCTCAGGTTTTTTAATTTCATATTTTTTATCTATGCTTGGCATAGTCCAAGCTGGTTTTTGACCTGAAAATGGATTAATGTAGCGGTAAAATTGCCTTTGTACACCATCACTATTTAATTTTTCACCAATCTCAAATTTACCATTAAAATCCAAATCGCTCCCGAAAACATCTTGAATTTTTGCACTACTTTCAGGGATAAAAGGAGCGTATAAAATTGAAATACTATCGATTACCCACATAGAAAAAGATAAGATTTTATGCGCCACTTCTTTGTCTGTTTTAATTACTGACCATGGTTTTGCAACTGCTAAATATTTATTAAACTGAGAAGCTATTTCATAAACATATTTAATACTTTCTTTAATTTTTCCTTCTTGAATTAAACTAGAAATATCCACAAAAGCAGATTCTATATTTTTTGCTAATTCTTCGCCACCAACTTCTTTTAAATTATAATCAGTCGTTTTACTCTCAAAATTAGCAACTAAAGGTTTGATTGCTCTGTTAACTGCATTACCCCAGTTACTAGATAATTCTGTATAAAACCTAATCATTTCTGTCTCAGTAAAACTTATATCATTTGTTTCGGGACTATTTGATATTAAATAATATCTAACAGCATCTTGTCCGTATTTACTAACAATGTCAGTAATACCAACAAAGTTACCACGACTAGAACTGAATTTATCCTCTCCATAATTTAAATTATTGGTACTTAAAATATGTGTTGGTAGTTGCAAAGCTTTCTCACCTTTTTGGTTAAGTGAACGATTATATCCCATAAGAAGTGCTGGCCAAAAAATTGTATGAAATGGCACATTGTCTTTTCCATGTGAATAATAGTGGTTAGTACCATTAGCCTCCCACCATTTTTTAAAATCGCCACTATCATAATTATTTTCATACTCTATAGTTGCTGAAATATACCCAATTACAGCTTCGAACCAAACATACATGACTTTATTCTTCAGTTCGTTTGGGTACTTACCAACAATATCATCTGGTAGTGGAATTCCCCATTTAATATCTCGACTAATCATTCTTTCTCGTAGAGTGTCAGTATCTTGTACACTTTTTGTTTTAGCGTGCCGTCTAATATTCAAACTTCCGCTACTCAGCCAGTCATTTAATTCTTGACTAAATAATTGTAAATTTAAAAATAAATGTGGTGTGGAGATAAACTCTACTTTATTGTTTGAGTTTTTTGCTCTTGGATTTATTAAATCCGTTGGATTCAGTAAATTACTACAAAAATCGCACTGATCGCCACGAGCAATATTATGACAGT
This sequence comes from bacterium, assembly GCA_043719155.1. Classification (GTDB taxonomy): domain Bacteria; phylum Patescibacteriota; class Minisyncoccia; order Phycocordibacterales; family UBA5272; genus JBBQKQ01. The sequence goes on from JAYSUJ010000021.1 coordinate 1,507, forward strand.
GCGGGCATTCTCCCTCAATAAATCTATCTTGCAACGCTTTTTTTTCTTCACTTCCGTCTGGTTGAAGAACTACTTCATAGGCACAATCAGCATATCCAAAAGTTACAACTTTATTTTCAAATAAAGCATTCATTATTTCTTGTGTAATTTTAATGTGTTCATCTGTTCTTGTGTGAGTGTATAAATCATAACTCATTCCAAGTAACATAAAATCTTTTTGTATTACCCTGGATATTTCTTCCGTATATTCGCCAACCGGTCTGCCGGCCTTTTCTGCAGCCATTTCAGCTGGTGTTCCATTTATGTCTGAACCACTAACAAAAATAGTTTCATTTCCTTGCATTCTAGACTGTCTTGCAACTATGTCTCCAGGCAACAAACTACTTGCGTGACCTAGATGTCGAGGTCCATTTGCGTAAGGCCAAGCACCAAAAATAGCATTTCTTTTATTGTTCATATTTTTTTATAGCATTTAAAATTTTGCCCCCAGAGTCGGGGGTAATGGTGGAAATAACATTTGCAAGGCGGGTTACAATCGAAATGATGTTAATCTTTGAAATAGAGTTATATTTTATAAAAGAGGTAATAATTTGAATGGTTTTATTGCAAATTAAGCAGGCCGCTTGAAAATCAAAAGCTTGCATAGCCTCCAGATATTTTTGATGTAAATCTGCATAAACATTTTCTACTTCTCCATCATCTCGACTTTTTTCTTCTTGTCGTTTATTTTTCTCTATTTCCGTAATTAAATTTTCAATATTTAAAAAAAATCGCTTAGTTTGCTTGTCTAAAAGTTCAACCGAAAAGTCATTATCAGATATATTATCCATTAATGATAGTAAATAGTAACGCACTTTATCTGAACCGTATTTTTCAACCAGAGCAAAAGGATCGACAGTATTACCTAAAGTTTTAGATATTTTCTGACCATTACTTGTTATATAAGGATGAGAAAAAATTACATCCGGAACTTTTAAACCAGCGGATTTAAGTAACAAGGGCCAATATATGGTGTGAAAATTGGTTATCCCGCGGCCTACAATATGGATAATTCTTACATTATCTGCCCACCATTTCTCGAATTCGATAGCATCATCGGCATATCCTATGATATTTATGTAGCTAGATAAAGCCTCTACCCAAGGATAGATAATTCGAGAACCGTCATCAGGAACTTCGACTCCCCAATCATACTTCTTCAACCTCGATATATTGAAATCCTCAAATTTACTCAGAGTATCTAAGGTTTCTAATCTTCTGACTATTGGATTTATTTCAATTTTTTTTTCAACATCTTTTCTGAGAGATTCTCTGTAATTTTCGACACGAAAAAAATAATTATCTTCCTCTAGAAAATCTACTCTTCTTAAATGTTCAGGACACAACTCACCTTCTAATAACTGATCAACCCCATAATGAACTTCGCATGGAACACAGTAGTAGCCACTCCATTTTTTTATGTAAATATCTTCAGGATTTAAAGACGCAAATAATTTTTGTGCCCCTTTTTTATGTTTATTCTCTGTGGTCCTTAAAAATTTATCGTAGGTAAGTGAAAGTAAATCTTTTAAATTGGAAAAAATCTTACTGTTAATGTCTACAAGTTGTTGTATATCAATTCTTTTATCTGCAGCGGCTCGTGCAATTTTAAAACTATTCTCATCTGTGCCAGTGACAAACATAACTTCATGACCTTGATTTCTGAGGTGTCTTGCAAGGCAATCAGCTTGTATAATTTCAAGAGCAAATCCTATATGAGGTTCCGCATTTACATATGGTAGAGAAGTTGATATATACACTTTCATTATATTTCTATTTTACCATATTTAAAAGAAAAACAACAGTTTTTGCCCTAGTTTAGCCGAACCCAAAAACTTTTCCAATGCATTTAAATTCTTGGGGGGTGTAGCTACAAAAAAATGGAAATAGAAAAAGTTTTGGGGTTCTATCCATCTTGCACT